>CAKRQP010000055.1:0-14371 GCA_934393555.1 uncultured Lachnospiraceae bacterium | reverse complement strand
TCCGCATCCTCCATGAGGACAAAGCCACTCTCATAGCTCGTATAACGGGAAAACTGCGGGTTTGAGTACTGCGTATCTGTTACATCCATAACCGCATATTTGTCTCCGTCATTGGTTGCCAGCAGAAGATCTGTGCCATCAATAAATCTCTCGGATGCAACATTACCGACACTTGCGATCGTTACTTCTCCGTCAAAGACTTCAAGAGAGGCTCCCTCTTTTGTCTCGACCTGCATCTCTGTGGCTCCCCCGGCACTGTTGGCCAGATCCACAGGTTCTGCATCATTTACCATATAGAGAGTGGATGAGGTGTATCCTTCCTGGGAAATAAGATAGCTTCCGTTTTCTGACATGGAATAACCACTGCTGCCGGTAAGAAGTACATTTCCGTGCCAGTCGATCAGATCATATCCTTTTCCATCAGCCGGCTGTCCGATCCAGAGCATACCCTTGGATTCCTTGATCACATTCATATATTCATACGTTGTTCCCAGATCGGACTCTCTTCCGTCTGCAGACAGAAGGAGATATTTGCCATCGCTCGTCTTTACCCGGGCACTCATTCCATAGCCCATAACCGATTCTGCATTGTTATAGCCATAGTTAAAGGAACCGGTGACATTTCCTCCGGCTGTTACGAAAATGGTCTGCTCGTTTCCGATAGAAAGGAAATAACCACCGTTTTCATAAACATCAAAGGAAGTATCAAAGCTGCCAAACTGCGTGGGCACAATGACGTTTCCATACCGGTCGATGATTCCGTAGCCATTATCACCGGAAACCATCGCATATTTGCCATAGAAGCTTCTGACAGAATAGCCGGTCTTCTGCTCCAGGGCGTCTTCCAGAGAATTGTCATAATCATAATCACCGAAACGGAACAGGGAATCCGTAGTCTGTACGGCATTGAAGGCAGAATCATAGGTGGTGATCACACCACTTCTCGCCTGGATATTGATATAATCCGCACAGGATTCTGCATCGTAAAAATCATCTCTTCCCAAGGTTCCGACACACTGGGTTCCCTGGTTTCCTATGTAGTAAATGTCTACATGATCGATGAGATAATAATTGGTATAGTCCGTATAATCATACTCGTCTTCCGTACCGCCTTCTGTCAGGATCACACCTGCCGCCCACATGTTTCCTATGACTTTTACAGCGTCATACTGGAAATCCACAACAACGGAGCCGTCCGGCGCAAGAATACCGGATTTTCCTGAGCCGTCATTGAGTTCGGCTATGATATAACCTTTTCTGCCCATCATATCCTGGCTGTAAATGGATTCTGTGAGAAGATTTCCATTCAGATCCATCAGGGCGTAAGAGCCGTTCAAATCCTTGTATTCAATGATATTGGTTCCGGAAATAAAAGCATCTGCTTTTACACCGCCTGCTGCGGTCAGACTTGCTTCACCGTTGAAAACCTGGATAGGCTCTGCGGGTCTGTCAGATACGGCAACGCTGCTGGTAGCGTTGATGATCGCATCATCGCCCCAGATCTCATCATTGGTCCGAAGAAGGATACTGTTGCTCGGCAGAACCTGTTCTTCTGTGATCGTTGTAAAGGTATCGGTGATCGGGTCGTCAATACCACTGCTTGTTGCCACGTTATAGGTGACACGCTCCAGGGTCGGCTGTATCTGGGCATAATCATAATCCATCTGGCTGAACTTGTAGCTGAAATCATACAGCTGGGTCTTTTCCACTTCACCAATCTTTGCCGGTGCTTCCTTGCCCTGATTTGCTGCTGCTTCTGCTGCTGCGGTTTCCGTCACACCGATCACATTGTCCACGACATCATAAACCGCCTGCTCCTCTGTGATCTGGTCTCTGATGATGTGGATCTTGATATCATTTACCACAAGGGTTGCCTGATCCTGTCCCACCGTGTCAGCAATGCTTCCTGTCGTGATGAGCTCCACGTTTGCCAGTTCCTTCTTGCCTTCTTCCAGCTGGATTCCGCTGGCTTCCTCATACGCCATCATAACGCCCGTCAGAGCGCCGGTACCGGAAACCTCGAAGGGAGCCGCTGTCAGGACCTCACAGTTATAAACACCGGAGGTGGATAACTGACCGGCGATCATATTACTGGTCACGTAGTTCATATTTGCCGTTTTTACCTGAATACCGCCTGCGTTTGTTGGATTTACAAGCGCGCAGCTGTAGGTGTAAGATCCGATCTTTTCTGCTGATATCAGGTTTCCAAGCTTTTCCTTTTCATCCGCATTTGTGATCGTAATGCTTGTCACCTCTGACAGCTCGATCCCAAAGAACTGAAGAATCTGGTTCTTCTGGTCTTCGGAGAGATCTGCTCCCAGAGTCAGTACAATGGGAAGTCTGGACTCAGAAGCCAGACCTGAAATATCAGCTGCCTGTACCATGACAGAACACAGCTGCGTCATGCTCATCATTGCGATAAGCATAAAAGCAATGCATCTTTTGATACGCTTTCCTCTCATGACTCAATTTCTCCTTCTTTTTTATTTAAAAACACCTTTTGCTCGTTCCGAGCCAATACATTCAAAACTGATCTCTTTTATCAGAGAATTTTCGCAGATGATCGTCACTGCGCTGTAAAACGGAGCATCATTCCGGACAATGGCATAGCCGTTGCATCCATCATCTCTTACATTACATGCATAGAGATAATCATTGCCTGCAAAAGTCGCCACACCATCCATTTCCTTCCCTGCAAAAGCCGGAAATCCTCTTAAAATATCCGACTCTGCACCGCCTACATGAACATCTCCCGGAAGGACCACATCCAGATAGGTACCATTTGTGTCGATCAGTGCCGTCAGGATACCTTCTGACAGAACCGTATCATAGCCTGTCATATTCGTGATCCCCGTCATTTCTTTATACAGGGAGTTTTCAAAATAGAAATATTGCGTGTTGATAATCTCTGTCCAGCTGCCGGACTCCATATCTGCATCGGAACAGATGTCATAGGGTAATTCCAGCTGCCGGTCCAGCTGAATATCCGACGGATCGATTTCTCCCATCGGTGTCGGGAACTGATAGGAATGACCATTCAGTTCATACCGGAAGGAACTGATGTCCTCTCCTCCTGTGACCGCGAGTGTTTCCGGTACTGCCGGCGCTTCTGTTTCCGCCGGGACTTCCGGTACTTCCGGCGCTTCCGTTTCCGCCGATGTTTCCGGTACTTCCGGCACTTCCGTTTCCGCCGGCGCTTCCGGTACTGCCGGTACTTCCGTTTCCGCCGGGACTTCCGGTACTTCCGGCGCTTCTGTTTCCGCCGGCGCTTCTATCACTGCGGATTCTCCTGCGATCTCGGCACTCTGCACCACCTGGTTGAATACCGGGAAATAATTGTAGGCAGACTGTTGTCCCTGCATCAGTTCAAAGGCATACACCGTGTCTTCATAGATAAAGCAGACGGTTTCGCAGGCAAACTGATTAGCTCCCACATTCATCTGGAAATTCAGTTTTTTGGCAGGCAGACTGGCTGAGGAGAGGTCCTCCGACTGCATATCCGAAGTGACACTCATATCCGAGATACTTTTCTCATAGCTGAAAAAAGCACTGGCCGGATCCTCGGACTCCATGGCAAAGTAACTGATGGTCAAGGTTCCTGCCTTTGGGCTGATCGCTCCGGAACCGTTCACCGGTGAATAAGAGATCAGGCTGCGACCGCTTGCCGCATTGTTCCCCCAGTCTCCCGGAACATCCACCAGCACACTCTCGGGAATCTGCGTCTGTGTCAGTTCCGGCATCTGAAAATCCGGTATACCGGCATCAAAAACCGTTTCCTGCAGTGCATTCAGATCCGGAAATACCATTCCGGAAAACAGTTCCTGACTTCCCTCCGCAGCCGCTTCCGTTTCGGATTCTCCGCTTCCCTGCAGCAGACCATCGAGCAGCAGGTCTACTGCCGCTGCATTCTGGCTTCCGCCTTCCGACAGAAGCTGAATACTCTGCAGTGTGCTTTTCACCGGATCTCCGTCCGGCAAAAGCTCCATACACTGCTGCAGCAAGATCCCGATCGCAGCGGCATTTGCATCCGGATCCAGGTCTGTCAGACTCTTTACCGCTTTCAGTTGTTTCTCCACATCCTCCTGCAGCGCAGATACAGGCATCACTGCCTCAGACAGAAGAACGGCAGACAAAAAGAGAGCTGTTCTTCTTAAAACCTTATGTTTTTTCATATTTTTTCCTCTGGGCTTACCGGTAACTCTGCATCGCATCCGGTGCCAGCGAAATGATCGCAGAATCACACTCGGAACCCCTGCTGCTGTTATTTAAGCGGATATGTACACTTTCCTGCACCATCTGGATCTCATACATGCCATCCTGGGTGATATATTTATACTCATCTCCCGGCAGGAAATGTGTGATCGTGTCCGTGGAAACCAGGAACAGAAAGTGATCCAGCTTGTCCCTGTATCCGGGATCCTGCAGGGCCTCCATGAAATACTGATATTCCTCCGTGCCAGGCGTCAGATCATCTTCCCGGCTTCCGGCATCATCCCAGGTACTGTCCATTTCATACCAGACACCATCGATTTTTACAATATTCCAGGCGTGGCCTCCGGCTTCTGCCTCAGAGGCGCCTGCCATTCCACCGATAAAAGCGGCTTCGATCCCGCACTGCTGCAAAAGGTATTCCATCGCCAGTGTGTAGCCGTCGCAGACCGCATAATTGGAAATCCCGCTGGAATCTGTCACCAGACAGCCATAGGCCGTATGCGCCAGATCCTGTCCCCGTTCCAGGGCCACTGCCCCGTCAGCCACCGGATCGTTGTAATTTACCAGTGCGATGAGTTTGTCATGGATCTGACGGACAATCTCATAATCGGAGGCATCTCTGTTGACATCCGCCAGAAAAGCTTCTGCCGCCGTATTAAAGGCCTGCATCTGCTTCTCATAATTGACAAAGGGCTCTGCCATTTTAATATAGACAAAATAAAAGCCCCCGTAATTGACTGCCTCCGACAGGTACACCATTTCCGCCTCCTGTCCGGAATACAGCCAGAAAAGCTCCGGATGGTCAAAGCACAGAGCCCGGTAGGCGACGTTAAATTCATAATAGTAGTCCTGACTCTGCGGATCGATATCCGTCATCATAAGACCGATATTTCCTTCACTCACCGGATCCTGTGCCACCCCAAGCATCACATCGTAGATTTCCTTGGCAACAGGATCCAGGTTTTCATAATAGTAATAACTCTTTGAAGTGTTCTTCAGCAGACTGCTGCCGGATCCATTGTAGGTGCTCATGATCTCATCCAGCTTTGCGGCATCCTGCCCTGACAGAAGCTCCATAGGCTTTGACGGCGTATATTCTGCCAGATCACCCGTGGGCATCTGATTTCCTTCCAGATTTTTTACCCCAGCCTCTGCAAAAACCGTTCCCGTCTCCAGAAAAACGCCCGCAAGAAGGATTGCTGCTGTCCATACACCTTTCTTTAATTTCATACTGCCACCCCTCTCACAACAGAATGAAACGGTCTCCGTTTTTTATATGATATTCCCCCAGGGTGCTGTTGGCATCCAGCAGCGTGTTTTCCGCACAGGAACAGAGAAATTCCGTCCCGGAAGACTGATACATCTTTCCTGAGAGTTCTTCTGCAATTTTTACAAACAATGGAATCAGTTCTTTTACCTTCAGGAAGTCCGGAACGAGAACTTCAAAGCTCTGAGAGATCGATGCGATATCCAGTGTGATCAAAAGTTTTGTCTCCATAATCCCTTTACATACTCCTGTAATACTACTTCCTGATCCCGAAGAGAGCTGTCCAGCGTCTCCAGGATCTCACGCCGCAATTCGATGCTCCGGCAGAGTTTGCGGACAGAGGCCAGGATCTCGGCTCCACCGGGATCTGCCCCGAAAACTTCCTCTGCCATCTCTTCAATACGGCGCGCTATCCGGATTTCTTCTTCGAGATATACCGTATGTTTCTGTAACCTTGCAGGTATCACTTTTATTTCCATAAAAGCTTACACGATCAGTCCTACGATACTTGCTGCCGCTCCTGCCGCATCGGTTGCTGCTTTGGAGGCATCTTTTACATCGGATACGATATTATCCACGGTAGAACCTGCATTTGCCAGATCATCAACCACCTGCTGATACTGAATATTGGTATTCTTGCAATCCTCCATACGGTTCTTTACTTCGTTGATCTTATCACTGATCAGGTTCATGTATTCTGTGGAAGAAGCAGAGCCATCCCAGAAATCCTTCATCTGACCCTGCAAGGTGTTCAGCTGTTCCAGATGTGTGACCAGCTGTGAGTAGTATCCCTCCAGTGCGGAGATTTTTCTCTGATAAGTTCCTGCGCTGTATTTTAAAATATATCCTGCCATGTTATTTCATCCTCTTTTCTTTTTTATTCAGGGTCAGTGTCCGATCTTTCTGGCTGCTTCCGCGATCGCCTCAAGGATTTTCGTAAGAGTTTTTGACCACTCCTCCATAATATCGCTGAGTCCGTCTACCGCTTTCATAAAGTTCTGTGTCAGGGTCTGGAAAGCTTCTGCCAGGGCTTCCCCTGTCTTTTTCAGACCCATCATGATCGTATCGTCCTCATAAGGCTGCGTCTTCAGTTCTTCTGCCACCAGCTTTAAGAGCTCATCTACCCGTTTAAACTCTTCCTCCACATTTTTCTGCCACTGTTTTGCGCTTTCCATCCGGAAGCTTAATTCTGCTGCACTGTCCATTCTTTTTTCCTCCTGTATATGAAATTTAATAATTGGAACCCATTCTTTTTTTCAGCCGGATCCATTCCTCCAGCTCCGAATCCAGCAGTCTTTGATACTCCTCCGCAATATCTCCGGATAAAAATCCGGCTACCATTGTTTTTTCTTCTTCCAGCATTCTGCTAAGGTCATTACAAAAGCGAAGGCAGCGTTCCTGCTCTGTCTTATCCATCATCCATCCTCAAAAATCGAATCGTCATCTGTTTTCACTGTCTCCTTTCGAAGTTCCCCGCAGGGCATTACCAGGTGATGCAGCTCCCCACGATAACTCATGATAAAATGATTGCTGCCTTTTTTGGAAAGAAGCCGCTCCATGTCATAGGGAAGCTGGACGAGACTCTGTTTGTTCAGCTTCTCCCCAAAGAGCAGGGTCATTTTTCCGGTGTTGAAGCATTTATACAACTCATTTCCCCAGAGATATGGCGGCTCATCGCTGTAAAATCCGGCCATCAGATAGATCTGTGCATACCTCGCAAGAACATACACGGAACTGAATTTTGCCAGATATCCGCTGATCTCCATGGTCACAGAAAGGAGATCGGAATATCGTTCAAAAAGTACGAGGATCGGCCGGAAGCTCTCCCGCATATGGGAAAACACTTCCTGTTTTGCGACAGCCGTTTCCGGATTCCAGTGATGTTCCTCACAGTACTGCGTGTAAAGGTTGTATCGATGCTGGGCGTTGGCACAAAGAAACGCTGCCAGTTGCTCGATCCCTTCCCGGTCCGCCGCAAAGATCCTGGCATTCTCCGCCATTCCGAGTTCTTCATAACAGCTCTCTTTTGCCTCTTTCAGGAAAGCGACCACCATATTTTCCGCTTTCGCATAAGTGACAAGGTTCTTCAGGATCGGAACTGCCGCCGTTTTGTCACTGAAATAAAGACTCAGCTGGTTAAACTGTTTTAACGGCAGGGCAATGGGCTGCGATGTTTTTACCTCATAGCCCAGAGGGAAACGGCTTCCGGCAAAGCCTGCGAGAAAATCTTCGTATTCCTGGTCGACCTGGATCTTTGCCAGCTTTTTTGCCGCCTGATATTTCTGGTTCCTGCCTGCCAGGTCATTTACTTCCTCTTTCAATTTCCGGATCCGCTCTTCCTGATCCAGCTCCGGTGCAAATCTTGCCAGCTGCATTTCCAGCGCTTCTCCTCTGTGGCTGAAAAGTCCCCGCCCCGGTTTTTCCGGAGGCAGGCAGGTACATTTGACACCCAGGATATCGGTATAATCATATTTATCCTTTAGCCGGAGTGCGATCCTTGCTTTCAGTTCCTGCCTGGTCCTCATATTGATCTCATTGACGTGACTGATGGTAAAAAGGTAGGAGACACCGTAATTCACACTGTTTTTCAGATCATACTGGAGCTGGTCGTACTGTTTCTGTCCGGCCTTCGTCTGCAAGAAACCGGCCACATTATCGATCACCACCAGGATAAAGGGAAGCGGCTGCCGTTTGACTGCATCGGAATAACTGCTTACCTCCAGTGCGGAAAAAAGCTTTTTCCGCTCCTGGATGATGCCATTGATCAGCCGGAACAGCTCCGTACTCTGTTCCGCGTCATCCTCCTCCAGTACCGCTCCGCAGTGAGGCAGGTTCCGGAACACCTTGAGCAGTCTGCTGGAATAATCCATGATATAAAACTGAAACTGTTCCGGTGTCGTCTTTTTCACCAGTGAGTAAAGAAGTGCTTCCACAAAAGAGGTTTTTCCGCTTCCCGGCTCTCCGCATACAAGGATATGACCACAGGTCTCAAGATCCAGATACAGCGGATACTGTTCCTGTCTTGCCGGATCATCCAGTAAGCCGATCCTGGTCTTCAGAAGCTCTTCCGGCCTCTCCTCCGGTTCCTCCAGTGGGAGCTGATCCGGCAGCATAGGCAGCCACAGTGCTTTGGAGCTTATCTTCTGCTCCCTGGCAATCTCCATAATGGATTTCACAAGAGAAACCAGCTGGGATTTTCCGGTGGAATTCTTTATGATCTCCGGTTTCACCGTCATGACCGGCGAGCCTACATGATCGATGACCTGAATGCTTTCATCTTTCTGTTTCACCACTTCGTCCTGCGGTTCATATTCTGCACCGCTCCAGGCCGACTGTCCCATGGCAAAATACTCATTGTTTCCAACCTGAAGGTAAAAACGGCCGGTTTCTCTGATCTCCGCCGCCTCCGGACGCTTCAGCATATCCATGCTGTCTGCCCGGTCCTGGACTTTCAGGCAGACGCGGAATTTTGTATTGCTTAAGATCTGGTCTGTCACTACACCTGCCGGTTTCTGTGTTGCCAGGATCAGATGCACGCCAAGGCTTCGGCCGATCCGGGCGATACTCACCAGCTGATCGAGGAAATCCGGCTGCTGCTGTTTCAGTTCCGCAAACTCATCTGATATAATAAACAGATGCGGCATGGGTTCTGTGACCGTTCCGTTCCGGTACAGCCGCTGATAGGTGTAGATATCCATGGTTCCTTCCCCTGCCCGGCTTTTCGCATCATTAAAAACCTTCTGCCGACGCAGGACTTCGCTTTGGATCGAGATCAGGGACCGGTTGATAGCCGCTCCGTCCAGGTTCGTTATCGTTCCGATCAGATGCGGCAGGCGGATCTGGTTCTGGGGATCGTCAAACGCACCTGCCAGACCTCCTCCTTTGTAGTCGATGAGTAAAAAAGCCACTTCATCCGGATGAAAATTCACTGCCAGAGAAAGAACATACGTCAGCAGAAATTCACTCTTTCCGGAACCGGTCGTTCCTGCCACCAGCCCGTGGGGTCCCTGATATTTCTGGTGGAGATCCAGCAGAAATTCCGCTCCGTCCGTCCCGATCCCGACCGGAACCGCAAGAGAGGTCACCGGATCATGGTTTTTCCAGCGTTCTGCGATGTTCAGATCCTCGATACGTCCCACGCCGAACATTTCCAGAAACGTAACGGTTTTTGGAAGGGCATAGGCCTGAGATACCAGCCGGAGTCTGGTATTTGCCAGCACGCGCATACTCTCCAGGGCTTCTTTTTCTTCAAAATCATCCACAAAAAAAGTTTCATCCTCTTTATCCAGCTCCCGGACATAGATGAGTTTGTTCCGAATGCCTTCTTCTGTCTCTTTATTCAGTTCCAGAATGACAGAGCACTCTTTGGGCACATCCGGAAAACCGGTGATCAGGCTCAGACCGATGCTTTCCTTTTTCTGAATGACCTGCTTGATGACCTCCACGCCATCCAGCAGCTTCTTGCTCAGGGCGATCACCAGATAATACGGTCTTTCGCTTCGGATCTGCTCCCATTTTCTCTGGCTTTCCAGATCCTTCTCCAGCTCTTTCAGAAGATATTCGCCTACCTGATAGGCTTCCGAAGCATTGGTGGCGATCAGCCGGATGGACCGCTGATCATCCCAGACATGCGGAAGATATTTGATATAAGCCATGTCGTCCAGCTGGCTCTCCTCCATCAGAAATACCAGCTTTACCTCATCATAACTGAAAAGGATCGCAAGCTGCAGGACCAGCGTATTGATAAAACCGGTCACATCCTTCAGACTTCCCTGAATGCCGATTGCTCTGTTTTCCAGAAGCGGGATCATGATCGGAACCTGTTCCAGCATCACCTGCGTCTCTGTCAGCTCATTCAGCTCATCCTTCAGAACATCTTCTTCCATATCAAAATGTTCCCCGGGACAGCTGATTTTTGCCTTCAGCGGGATATTTCCGCTTCCTATCCGGACATCCAGGAAATCATCATCACTGTTCGTCCTGGACCACAGCTTCTTCTTTTCATATACATATCCGAGGACTTTGGAAAGCTCCGGATAATTCTGACGGAGAACAGATTCCTCCCGCTCTTTTTCCTGAAGGATCTCCTCCTGTTTCTGAGAAAGGTATTCCCGGTATTTTTCCAGCCGCCGTTCTTCGTACTCTTCCTTTTGCTCTTTCGTATACCCCTGCGACAACAGAGGCAGCAGGATCGAACTTGCAAGCATGGTCACATTTCCGGTAAGCGCCGCCGTACTTCCCATGATCATCGAACTTCCCATCCGCATGATGAGCGGGATCCCGTCCTTTCCCATCGGCATGGGCGGACTGTCGATCTCAATGGTCTTATCGCCAAAGGCAAGCCTTTTTCGCGGATAGCGGTTAAACAGCGTCTCACTTTTTTTCCTTTTTTCCGGAAATACATTGCTCATAACGCTGTCTGTGTCATCGACAAATCTGGCTTTTTTCGGAGAGATCTCCACACGATGATTTCCGTCATTGATGGAAAGGAAACGGCTGCCCACAATGATCTGAAGACCAAAAATATCGATCACATCTCCAAGATCCAGCTTCATGGATTTCACACGATACCCGTTTACATAGATCCCGTTCGTCGAATCCAGGTCATGGATGCTCCACGCAGTCCCGTTATAATGAAGTCTGGCATGTCTGCCGGATATCATCGGTGCGGAATACACAAGATCATTCTCTTCATTTCTTCCTATGAAGAGATCTCCCGGAAGTGCCACATAATTATGCCGGATAAAACTGGCTTCGTTCACTTCCTCTGTATACAGCATAAACAGGGACTCTCCGTTTCGGATCAGGATCAGCTCCTGATTCAAAAGCTTCAGTTTCTTCTCAAACGGATTTTCCACAGAAAGATATCTCGCCGTATTTTCCCGTACGGAAACCCATTTTTCTGTTTCTGCTTCAAAATGGATCGGAACATGTTCTACCCGTTCCTTTGGAAAACAGAGGCTTCCTTTGGCCGGATATGGTAAAAACAGACTTTGCATTTTTCCTGTCTGTGACAGCAGCGTTGCCTTCAGGCCAATGGGATTTTCAATGAACAGCCGCTGAAACTGCCCTGCGCCTGTTTCTGTCACTTCCGTAGAAGCCGCCTCATCCTTTAATTTTTCTGTTCCGTCCAGTGTCATGTCATATCTATTCATATTATTCCAGGTCGTACATCGCTGTGATGATCAGGTCTGTTGCCGGCATTTCAAAAGAAAAGCTGGCATTGTCGTTTTCTACAGTTTCACTTCCGTCCGCAGAGATAAACCAGCAGTTAAACTTCTTGCCCGGCTCTTCCTCTGCCGTCACGGTAACGGTCTCTCCTTCTTCATAGACGCCTGCGCCGCTTCCGCCAAAGACCATGACGCTATAACGGTCCCCTGCCTCATATACAGCCTTAACGGAGACCTTCTCCGCCGGCATCTCAAAGGAGACTTCTCTGTTTTCTGCCGCTGCAGGATCCAGCTTCAGAGAGCCCTCTGTCACTTCCCAGCGTGCAAACGGAATACCTGACGCATCCGTTTCATCGGCTGTAATGGAGACGGTGCTTCCGGCATCATACATTCCGCTTCCTTTTCCGCCTTCTACCTTTACGGTATATTTTTCCTGCGCATAATGAGCTGTCATTGCCACTTCTTCTGCAGGCATTTCAAAAGAGAGATTCTGTACTGTCAGGTCACTGATCTCCAGCGTTCCTTTATCAATGGTCCAGTGAGAAAAAGGTACACCGTTATCGGAGTCCTTCGCCGATACCTGAACCTGATCCCCGTAATGGTAGGTTCCTGTTCCGTTTCCGTCATTGACAGAAAGTGCGTAATCGATATCCTTGAAAACAGCCTGGATGACCAGTTCGCCATCCGGCATCTCAAACGCCGCTTTTTCCTTCTGGGCATTCTGGATGGAAACCGTACCTTCTTCCACTTCCCAGCCGCTGAATTCTTTTCCTTTCAAAGGCTCATCGGCGATCAGTGTTACTTTTTCACCAACCAGATAATCTCCGGAACCACTTCCGCCGTTGACCGTCACCTTATGCTGATTCTGGTCATATGCGGCAGCAAGGATCACATCCGTCGCCGGCATGGAGATCGTAAGCTCCGGACTGGAAGCCTCTTCTTCCGACAGTTCCAGTGTTCCATCCTTTACCACCCAGCCTTTAAAGGTCGCTCCCGCCTTTTCCTGGGCCTTGATGCTTACTGTTTTTCCAAAATCATAGGTTCCTCCGCCCTGCCCGTTTTCCACCTGAAGTTCATAGGAGAGGGTTTGATAAGTAGCTGTGATCTCCAGCTCGTCATCCGGCATTTCAAAGCTCGTCTTCTGCTTGTCCGCATGCTCCAGATAAACGGTGCCGTCTTCCACATCCCAGCCTGCAAACGCAGTTCCTTCCGCCGGTTCTTCCGCTACAATGGTGATCTCTTCTCCCACCTCATATTCACCGGAACCGGAACCATGATTGATGATGACATTATGGCTGTTTACGTCATAAAGAGCTGTCAGCTGCACTTCATGGCGGGGCATCTTAAAAGAAACGGTCTTTGATGTCAGTTCTTCTTCTGTCAGTGAGAGTTTTCCGTCGATCTCCCATTTGATGAAGGTGGAGCCGTCCACATCCTTTGCTGTGACCGTTACCTTCTGGCCGCCTTTATACTCTCCTGATCCGGAACCGTCTTCCACAGCCAGCGTATAACTCTGGTTTGTCAGAAAATAGGCCAGAACTGCCACCGCAACTGCGGAACCCGCCAGTCCCTGGATGAGCATTTTTTTCTTTTTCGGCTTCTTTCCTTTTCCCCCTGTTTTTTCTGTTTTTTCTGTCTTTGCTTTCGGCGGATCTTTCTTTTCTTCCGTTTTTACCGGCGGCACTTCTGTCTTCTGCACGTTTTTTTCTGTCTGTGCCGTACTGCCTGCGGCTGCTTTACCGATGCTGTTTCCTGTGATCCCTGTTTTGGAGGTCTTTTTTACAGTCTCCGCATCATAAATAAACATATCCTTTCCAAACATGGCTCTGGTTTCATCCAGGCTTTTGCTGGTCTCACCTGTTCCCTTTTCTGCAGCCGCTGTTCCGGCAATGTTTTTCCCTGATCCGGTGATATGCTCCAGATCTGCCAGGATCTCTCCGGCATTCTGATACCGTTCTCCCGGATCGTGGGCGCACATCCTCAGAACGATTTTTCCAAATGCCTCAGACGCTGCACACGGCAGCGGAAGTTCTTTCTTTCCACTCAGACGGTCGATCAGCGCCTGCTGCATTTCCCACTCCGAATAAGAACCGGTTTCCGGATAAAAAGGAAGTCGGTTGTTGTTCAAAAGCTTGTATAAAACCAATCCCAGAGAATAAATGTCTACCGTATGGTCATAATCCTTTCCATGAAAGACCTCCGGTGCCATGTAGTTTTCCGTTCCCTTTTTGGACAGATCCGAAGACGCCTTGTCACAGATCCTCGCAATCTCGAAATCTCCGATTTTAAAATTCTGATAGTTATCCACAAAAATGTTATCGGGTTTGATATCCCTGTGAATGATCCCTTTGCTCTCGAAAAGCTCCAGCGTCTGTACAAGCTCCCTGCCCATTCTTAAGACATCCGCCTCGGAAATCCCATGCTCCTGTATAAATGTCTGGATCGGCACCAGAAGTTCCATCCGGATCAGGATATCCCATCGGATCTCTTCCGGGTATTTGATCACTTGATAATCTTCACAGTTTACAATATGCGGAAAACCCTTCATGTCCGTCATGATCTTGATTTCATCCGTAAGATCCTCGACAACATCCTGAAAGAACGCTGTCACGGACTGTTCATCCATTCCGTCCCCGTAAAGAGTTCTCTTTAATGAGGGATCCTTTGGGACCCGGATCACTTTCAGTGCGGAAGATATGGAAATATCATGATCCTTTTTCAC
>CAKRQP010000054.1:0-14717 GCA_934393555.1 uncultured Lachnospiraceae bacterium | reverse complement strand
GAGATGCAAAGACCGGTTTTTGCACGGGTGGACATATGTTCCCTGCGGCCTCTGGAAAGGAGAGCCAGCAGAATGCCGATAGCGGCACAGGGAATGGAAAGGTAGAAGCAGGTGCTTCCGATCAGGGCCAGGATGCCTAAGATGATGGCAGCCGTTTCCATACCGCTGTGAGCAGGCTCCGGGTTCTGATTGTAATCATGATCGTTCATAAAAAAACCTCGTATTTTTCTGTAGAGTAAGGGTAATGCCTGTGACCAGTATACCGCAACCCTTCCGTCTCTTCAAGGGGAAAATCCCTTCAGGAACTTTACAATACCACAGCCTGCGTGGTAAAATGAGCCGTGAATCAGTCAGACAAAAAACAGAAAAAGGAATTATTTCGAGGTGTAACAATGGAAATCAATAAGCAACTGGCAAAAGAACTGGAGGTTCAGGAGTGGCAGGTAGACGCTGCCGTGAAGCTCATCGATGAAGGAAACACGATTCCCTTCATTTCCCGTTACCGGAAAGAAGCCACCGGTTCCCTGAATGACGAAATTTTAAGAAAACTTTTTGAACGGCTGACCTATCTTAGGAATCTGGAAGAGAAAAAGCAGCAGGTTCTTTCTGTGATAGAAGAGCAGGGCAAACTGACACCGGAACTGAAAAAACAGATCCTGGCAGCAGAGACCCTTGTGGTGGTGGATGATCTCTACCGCCCCTACCGTCCGAAGCGGCGGACCAGAGCCACGATCGCGAAGGAAAAAGGCCTGGAGCCTCTGGCAAATCTCATCCGCCTGCAGATGACCAAACGTCCGCTGGAGGAAGATGCCAAAGCTTTTCTTTCTGAGGAAAAAGAAGTCCTTACGGTGGAGGATGCCTTGAACGGAGCCAGAGACATTCTGGCAGAGGCCATTTCTGACGAGGCGGATTACCGGATCCATATCCGTGACCTCACAATGAAAGAAGGAACGCTCATTTCCACGGCGCGGGATGAGAAAGCCCAGTCCGTCTATGAGAATTACTACAGCTACGAAGAGCCTGTATCCAAAGTGGCAGGTCACCGGATCCTGGCGATCAACCGTGGTGAAAAGGAGAAATTCCTGACCGTAAAGGTGGGCGCTCCCGAGGAGCGGATCCTCCGTTATCTGGAAAAAATGGTGATCTCCAATGAAAATCCCCACACCACACCTGTGTTAAAAGAGGTCATCGCTGACAGCTATGGTCGTCTCATCGCTCCGGCTATTGAGCGTGAGATCCGCAACGTTCTGACGGAGAAGGCGGAGGACGGAGCCATCACAGTCTTCGGCAAAAACCTGACCCAGCTTCTGATGCAGCCGCCAATCGCAGGTCAGGTAGTCCTTGGCTGGGACCCGGCTTTCCGTACCGGCTGTAAGCTGGCTGTTGTGGATGCCACCGGAAAAGTACTGGATACCACAGTCATTTATCCGACAGCTCCCACGACGGAAAAGAAGATCCATGATGCCAAGGAGACCCTGAAAAAGCTTATTTCCAAATATCATGTGACCCTGTTTTCCGTAGGAAACGGAACCGCGTCCCGAGAGTCCGAGCAGATCATCGTGGAGCTCTTAAAAGAGATTCCGGAAAAAGTCCAGTATGTCATTGTTAATGAGGCCGGTGCGTCTGTTTATTCCGCCAGTGCCCTGGCTACGGAAGAGTTCCCGAATTTTGACGTGGGACAGAGAAGTGCCGCTTCTATTGCACGCCGTCTTCAGGATCCGCTGGCAGAACTCGTAAAAATCGATCCGAAATCCATCGGTGTGGGTCAGTATCAGCACGACTGCAACCAGAAAAAGCTGGGTGAGACCCTGACCGGTGTGGTGGAAGACTGCGTAAATAAGGTTGGCGTGGACTTAAATACCGCTTCCGCTTCTCTTCTTGGCTATGTTTCCGGTATCAGTAAAGTCATTGCGAAGAACGTTGTCGCATATCGTGAGGAGAACGGCCGCTTCGGAACGAGAAAAGAGCTTCTCAAAGTTGCCAAGCTGGGTCCGAAAGCCTACGAGCAGTGTGCCGGTTTCCTCCGGATCCCGGGTGGGGAGAACCTTTTGGATAACACCGGTGTTCATCCGGAGTCCTACGAGGCAGCAGAGAAACTTCTGAAGAGTCTCGGTTATAGCGCAGAGGATGTAAAGGGCGGAAATCTTAAAGATCTTGGACGGAAGATCAGAGACTATAAGAAGACAGCAGAAACTCTTGGCATCGGTGAACCGACGCTCCGTGACATTGTCAAAGAGCTGGAGAAGCCAGGACGTGATCCCCGTGATGAGATGCCGCGTCCCATCCTTCGAAGCGATGTCATGGATATGAAGGATCTGAAACCGGGTATGATCTTAAAAGGAACGGTCCGCAATGTTATCGACTTCGGTGCGTTTGTGGATATCGGCGTTCATCAGGACGGTCTGGTGCACATTTCCCAGATGAGTGACAAGAAATTTGTCAAGCATCCGCTGGATGTAGTGAGTGTTGGAGATATTGTGGATGTCAGAGTACTGGATGTGGATCTGAATAAGAAGCGGATCTCTCTTTCCATGAAGCTGGGTGAGGAAAAACGATGAGTGAAAAGCCTTATTGGGAGGGAAAAGAGTATTCCTTCGTCTGTCATAAAGAATGTGAATACTTTCCCTGCCATAAAACCAACGATCCGGACAATTTCAACTGTCTGTTCTGTTACTGTCCGCTGTATGCGCTGGGGGATGCCTGCGGCGGTAATTTCCGTTTCACAGAGAAAGGCATTAAGGATTGTACCAACTGCCTCCTTCCCCATGTGCGGAAAAACTATGGCTATGTGACGGGAAAATACTGTGAGATCATGGAAGTGGCCGGAAAGAACCGGAAGGAAAACCGGGAGCTGATCCGGGAAACGGCAGAAGAGCTGAAAACCCTGACAGAGGAAAGTCTCACAGAGGAATCTGCTGAAAGCCGGAAAGCCCGCCTGGAAAAAATCCGGGAACTGGCGGAGAGACTTGTGACCGCCAGCGGAGCGGATGCGTGTGGAAAATGATTAGAATACCCTTAAAAGGGGGCGTGAAAATATGCTGACATTTATGAAGCTCTGCTGTCTTTTCATCATGGAAGCTTTTGCGGCGGTGATCTTTCTGGAAGGGATCCTTCAGTGGAAACAGAAAGAGCCGGTGCGCTTCTGGTCAGAAGAAGCAGCAGTGGAGGAAAGCCGTGTGAAAAATGTGGAAATCTATAACCGGGTTCATGGTTCGCTGTGGATAATTTTAGGCGGCGTTTCCATGGTCTCCCTGATCGTCAATTATCTGACGGGAACAGCACATACCGGCTTTACGGTCCTCTGCGGGATCGTGGTCATGTTTCTGGTACACCAGATCTCATTGCTTTGCATGACGGAAAGAGCAAAATAAGAAAAAGTTTTCGGCGGGCGAAAAGCCCGCCGTTTTCATTAAATTTCCCTAAAAACATTGTAAGCCGTCTGCAAACGGATTATACTGAAGGAAAAAGCAGAAAAAGACAGGAGGAAAAGCATCAGATGAATCCGACAGTCAGTATCATCGTCCCTGTTTATAACGGGGAACTTTTTTTGAAGCGCTGTGTGGACAGCATTTTGAAACAGGATTATAAAGATTTTGAACTGATCCTGGCAGATGACGGAAGTACAGACGGTTCGGCCGCCATCTGTGATGAATATGCGGCATCAGATCCACGGGTTCTGGTGATCCATAAAGAGAATTCCGGTGTTTCCGATACCAGAAACCGGGCTATGCGCCATGCAAAAGGAAGGTATCTCCAGTTTGTGGACTGTGATGACTGGCTTACCGCAGATGCCACAGGGCTTATGACGAAGGCTGCCATGGAGCATGAAAGCGATCTGGTGATTGCCGACTTTTACCGGGTTTCCGGAAAAAATGTCTCCCGGAAAGGTGATATTGAGGAAGAGCGGGAACTGAACCGCGAGGAATTTGCCGGATTTATGATGGAAAAACCGGCTGATTTTTATTACGGTGTTCTCTGGAACAAGCTTTTCCGCCGGGAACTGGTAGAAAAATACCACCTTTATATGGATACCGGAATCAGCTGGTGTGAGGATTTTATGTTTAATCTGGAATATATCCGTCAGGCGGAGCGGTTTTATGTGCTCCGCTCTCCGGTCTATTATTATGTGAAGACCAAAGGTTCTCTGGCCAGCCAGGGAATGAGTCTTTCCAAAACGATCCAGATGAAACGGATGGTTTTTGAGTATTACAACAGCTTTTATAAACATGTGCTGGAAGAAGAGGAATATGAGAAAAACCGCCTGCAGGTTTATCGTTTTCTGGTGGATGCGGCACGGGACGGCATCGTTCCTCCGGTGATCTTTCCAGGCTCTGTCCGTCTGGGGAAGGAACAGCAGTGCGCAGATAAATGTCTTTCTGACAAAAACAGAAAACGGGGAAAACGTCCGCTTTACAGAAACAGAAAAAAAGCTTATACTGAGAAACGGCAATAACTATTTTGGGAGAAGGAGTACAAACGAAAATGAAGTATGATTTTACGACAATCTATGACCGCCACGGAATGGATGCCCTGGCAGTCGATGCGATGGGAGACGGTCATGCACCGGATCTTCCGAAGGAGGGATTTGATGCCATTCCCATGTGGGTGGCCGATATGAATTTTGCTACCGTTCCTACTGTACAGGAAGAAATGATCAAGAGGATTCAGCATCCGCTGTTCGGTTATTTTCCGGCCTCAGAGGAATATTTTGATTCCATTATCCGCTGGCAGAAGACCCGGAATGGTGTTGATCGTCTGAGCAGAGAGCATATCGGTTATGAGAACGGCGTACTCGGTGGCGTGATCTCCGCACTTGGGGCTTTTGCAGTTCCGGGGGACAGTGTGCTGCTTCACAGTCCTACCTATGTTGGTTTTACACGTTGCATCACTGACAGCGGTTTCCATATCGTACACAGCCCGCTGAAAAAAGACGAAAACGGCGTATGGCGTATGGATTATGAGGATATGGACGCAAAACTGAAGGCAAATAAGATCCATGTGGCAGTTTTCTGCAGCCCTCACAATCCCTGTGGCCGTGTCTGGGAAAAATGGGAGATCGAGAAAGCCATGGAAGTCTATAAAGCGAATGACTGCGTGGTGATCTCCGATGAGATCTGGTCTGACCTGATCCTTCCCGGAAACCATCATACGCCGACCCAGAGCGTCAGCGAGGATGCCAGAAACCGTACGATTGCTTTTTATGCGCCGACCAAGACCTTCAACCTGGCCGGACTGGTGGGAAGTTATCATATCGTTTATAATAAATATCTCCGGGATCGCCTGATCTCCAAGGCTGAGAAAACAGAGTATAATTCCATGAACGTTCTTTCCATGCATGCCCTTATCGGTGCTTACCGGCCGGAAGGCTATGAGTGGGTGGACGAGCTCTGTCAGGTCATTGACGGAAACATGGAGTTCGCCTGCAATTATATCAGAGAACACTTTGAGGGCGTCCGTGTGAGCCGTCCGCAGGGAACCTACATGCTTTTCGTGGATTTTGAAGGCTGGTGCCAAAAGACCGGAAAAAGTATGGATCAGCTGATCAAAGCCGGCTGGGATGTCGGTGTGGCATGGCAGGATGGCAGACCCTTCCATGGCGAATATTCCATCCGTATCAATCTGGCACTTCCTCTTTCCAGAGTGAAAGAAGCTTTTGACCGCCTGGATCAATACGTCATCAACGCATAAAGAAAACAAACAGAAAGACAGACTGGAGCAGAAAATCCGGCCTGTCTTTTTTTGCTTGCATTTTTCGCCAAAGAGGTATACAATACAACAAATAAGTATTAGCACTCGACTCAAATGAGTGCTAACAAAAGAAGGAGGAGTGACAGATGATGTTTACAATGCCGGTCTATGATATGATGCTGCTTCCGGGTGTAACGTTCTATTTTAAAAATGATATTTTTCAGCAGATGGGCAGTCAGGATGCCAAAGCCGGAGATGATGTCCTTTTCCTGATGCAGAGATCAGATAAAGACAGAAAAGACCTGACAGCAGAGGATTTTTATCCCATTGGTATTTCCGGAAAACTGGATTCCCAGGACAGTGAGGGAAACATCAGAATACGGACACTGGCAAGAGTGGATGTTTCCGATCTGGAAATGACAGAGGATGGAGTTCTGGCCAATGCAAGCATCCGGCCGGAGACGGAAGATATCAGCGCCGAGGAAGAAAAAGAGATTTTTGAACGGGTAAAAAATGTCCTTTTAAATTATATCAGCCAGTTTCAGTGGGGCGTGCTGGCTCAGAATTACATCCTTCACTGGAAAAATCCGGAAGAGATGCTTTGTGCAGTTTCCGGTTATGTCCACATTCCCTGGGAGGATAAATATCATATCCTGGAGACGGATTCCAGAAAAGAACGCTGCGAGCTCATCGAAAAAGCCATCCGGGAGGCGATTGAGGTGAACCGGGTAGGCATGGAGGTGGAAAATGCCCAGAAAGAGGATCATGACCGTCTTTATCGGGAGGCTGCCCTGAAAAAGCAGATGGAACTTCTGCAGCAGGAGCTTGATGATATGCATCCGGAAAATATTTCCGATGTGCGCCGTTTCGAACAGAAGATCGAAGCCTCCGGTATGAGCGGAGAAGCCAGAAAAGAAGCGGAAAAGATCCTGAACCGAATGAAACAGGAGGGACAGGAGGGGCATGAGTATGGGATCCATTATGAGTATCTGGATTTTATGACCTCCCTGTCCTGGAAGCAGGAACCAGCTGCCGAGATCGATCTGAACGAGGCGGAAAAAATACTGGATGAGGATCACTATGGTCTTCGTAAGGTGAAAGAAAGGATCATCCAGCAGCTTGCGGTCATGGCGTTGAATAAGAAGCAGTCCGGTTCCGTCCTGCTTTTTGTGGGAGCTCCCGGTACAGGCAAAACCAGCATTGGTCAGAGTATTGCCAGAGCTCTTGGAAGAAAATGTGTCCGGATCAGCCTGGGCGGTGTCCGTGATGAGGCAGAGATCCGTGGACATAGAAGAACCTATGTGGGAGCGATGCCGGGCCGGATCATGCAGGGCATGCAGCGGGCCGGAGTCATGAATCCAGTGATGGTCCTGGATGAGGTGGATAAGCTTTCCAAAGATTACTCCGGAGATCCGGCCAGTGCCCTTCTGGAAGTGCTGGATCCGGAACAGAACAATACCTTCGCAGATCACTATATGAATGTGCCCTATGACCTTTCCAACGTGCTCTTTGTCTGCACGGCGAACTCGGCAGATACGATTCCGGAACCGCTTTTGAACCGTATGGAAGTGATCCAGTTCCCTGGCTACACGGCAGTGGAGAAATTCCAGATCGCCAGAAGACATCTTCTTCCGAAGGCCATGAAAAAAGCCGGGATCAAAACGCAGAATCTCAAAGTGACGGACGGTGCCATCAGGCGGCTGATCAGCGGTTACACGGCGGAAGCAGGAGTGCGCGGACTGAAGAAGCAGCTGGATGTTCTTTGCCGGAGTGCGGCAGTAAAACTGGTAAAGGGAGAACAGAAGAGCATTACCGTCAGTGAAAAACGGCTGCCGGCTTTCCTGGGGCGTCACGAGATCCGGCATGAGCATGTGCTTGCAAACAAGGAGCCGGGCGTTGTGACAGGTCTGGCCTGGACGGCAGCAGGGGGCGAGATCCTTTTCATCGAGACCTCCCTGGCGCCGGGAAAAGGCAATCTCATTCTTACCGGTCAGCTGGGTGATGTGATGAAGGAATCTGCCCGGATCGCCTTAAGTCTGGTCAAACACAGGTATCCGAAAGAGGCAGCCCAGCTCGAAGATCACGATCTTCATATCCATGTGCCTGCCGGAGCCGTTCCAAAAGACGGTCCCTCTGCCGGTATCACCCTGACTACGGCTCTGGTTTCTCTCCTGACAGGAAAGCCGGTAAGTCCGGAGTTTGCCATGACCGGAGAAGTCTCCCTGACGGGTCGTATCATGCCCATCGGAGGTCTTCCGGAAAAACTGATGGCAGCGGAGCGCGCCGGAGTGAAGACGGTCTTTATCCCCAAGGAAAACGAAGAAGATCTGGAAGAGGTGGCAAAAGAAGTCAAAGAAAAACTCACGATCCTTCCGGTGGAAAAAGTTACAGATGTCCTGGAAAGAGTCTTGCAATCTTAAAAAAACAGGTATATAATAAGCGCGAACAGAAAAAAGATTCTTCGGGGCGAGGTGCGATTCCTCACCGGCGGTAAAGTCCGCGACCCGCGATCAGCGGTTGATTTGGTGCAATTCCAAAACCGACAGTATAGTCTGGATGAGAGAAGAATGCTGCAGAAGCTGCTGTATGTGTATGAGTCCCGGGTATCTTTCTGATACCCGGTTTCTTTTTTTCAGTGGTTATGCAGTCATAGCGGAGACTCTCTTTTCTGAAATACGGGTTTACCCGAAAGAGAAAAGGAGACAAAAAATGAGTTCCAACACAGCAGCAAAAACATCTGCAAACAGTATCACAAAAACAAGGATGATGGTTCAGATCGCCATGCTTTCCGCGATATCGGTAATCCTGATGCTTTTCGATATCCCGCTTCCCTTTGCACCTTCCTTTTATAAAATCGATCTCAGTGAGGTGCCCATTCTCATCGGCTGTTTTGCCATGGGACCGGCAGCAGGAGTTGCGATCGAAGCATTAAAGATCCTTCTGAACTTCATCATCAGCGGTACGATAACAGCAGGTGTTGGTGAAGTGGCAAACTTTGCCATCGGCTGTTCCATGGTACTGCCTGCAGGTCTGATCTACCGTTATCACAAGACCAGAAAACAGGCGATCATCGGAATGGCAACAGGAACCATATCCATGGCAGTCATTGGAGGACTTTTGAATGCATTTGTTCTTCTGCCTGCCTATGCAGCGCTTTTCGGAGGCATGGATGCCATTATCGGAATGGGAACTGCTGTCAATAAAAATATCACCGGACTTCAGAGCTTTGTGCTTCTGTCCGTGGTACCTTTTAACCTTGTAAAAGGTGTGGTCGTCTCTCTCGTGACCTTCCTTCTTTACAAACATGTGAGCCGGATCCTGATCCATCAGGCGTAAATAAAGGAGAAACGGAAGCTATGCCGGAAATTAAAAATGTAACAAGAAAAACAGAAAATCCATATGTGAATCTCTATGAGCTGGAGACAAAAGACCGTGTCGGCCATGACAAAAAATATTATGTGGCTTCCCGTGCAAAGACCGTTGCGGATCTGAAGCTTTCCACGCATAATGAAAAGCCTGACGGTGTGATCATCTACGGACTCTCCAGGGAAAAAGACAAGGTTCTTCTGGTCCGTCAGTACCGCTACAGTCTGGATGAATACATTTATGAATTTCCGGCCGGGCTTGTGGATCCCGGAGAGGATTTCCATCAGGCGGCTGTCCGCGAGGTAAAAGAGGAGACCGGTCTGACACTGGAGCCGATCCGGCTGGAAAACGGTTATGAACGTCCCTATTTTACCACTGTGGGAATGACAGATGAGTGCTGTTCCACCGTCTTTGGTTATGTCAGCGGGATCTTAAGCAGCGAAGGCGAGGAGGATACAGAAGATATCGAGGCCCTTCTCGTTGACCGGGAAGAAGCGAAAAGGATCCTCAAAGAGGAACGGGTGGCCATCATGGATGCCTATATGCTCATGCATTTTGTGGCAGATGACGATCCCTTTGCCTTTCTGGAAAAATGAAAAAGTACCGTGAAAGCCCGTCTTTCACGGTACTTTTTTTGCGGTGCGGTTGACAAAGAATCTTCAGATGGGGTATTCTTTACTCGTATCAATCAGCAGAAAACCGCAGAAAGGTGAAAATATATGGTAATCGAGACAAGAAGCCCTGAGGAAACGTTTCAGTTTGGCGAAAAGCTGGGCCGTGAGGCGAAACCGGGGCAGATTTATACATTGAACGGCGATCTTGGTACAGGAAAGACCGTTTTTACGCAGGGCTTTGCAGCAGGGCTTGGCATTACAGAACCGGTAAACAGCCCGACTTTTACGATCGTACAGATCTACGAAGAGGGACGCATGCCCTTTTATCATTTTGATGTATACCGCATCGGGGATGTGGAAGAGATGGATGAGATCGGCTATGAAGACTGCTTTTATGGAGAAGGCGTCTGCCTCATTGAGTGGGCAGAACTGATTGAGGAAATCCTGCCGGAGCATGTCATTGCAGTGACCATCGAAAAAGACCTGGAACAGGGATTTGATTACAGAAAGATCACACTTACCGGTCTTGATTGAGAGAGCGGGACTTTGCTTGCATCACTTTTCACGATGTAGTATAATTCATCTGACTTTTAAGATTAGAGGTAACTTTTATGAAAATATTAGCTCTTGACAGTTCTGGTCTTGTGGCCTCTGTAGCAGTGGTAGAAGATGAAAAACTGCTTGCAGAATATACGGTAAATTATAAGAAAACGCATTCTCAGACCCTGCTTCCTATGCTGGATGAGATCGGGAAAATGATCGACCTGGATCTTTCCTCCATCGATGCGATTGCTGTGGCTGCCGGTCCGGGATCCTTTACCGGTCTTCGGATCGGTTCCGCTACGGCAAAAGGCCTGGGACTTGCTCTGGATAAACCACTCATCGCAGTGCCGACCGTTGATGCACTGGCTTATAACCTTTACGGTACGGACAAGCTGGTCTGCCCGCTCATGGATGCCAGACGAAATCAGGTTTACACAGGTGTTTATGCGTTTGATGACAGGACATTGAAGGTTTTGAAGCCTCAGATGGCAGTTTCTGTGGAAGAACTGACAGAAATGCTGAATGAAATGGGACAGGAGGTCCTTTTTCTCGGAGATGGTGTCCCGGTTTATCAGAAGCTTATCGATGAAAGAATGAAAGTACCCTTTCATTACGTCCCGGCACACCTGAATAAGCAAAGAGCGGCAGCAGTGGCGGCTCTGGCAGAGATTTATTTCCGGGAAGGAAAAACGGAACATGCCAGAGATCACCAGCCGGATTATCTCAGGCTTTCCCAGGCAGAACGCGAACGGGCGGAAGCAGAAAAAAAGGCAGCGGAGAACAGCGCATGCTGACCCTTCGACAGATGGAAGAAAAAGATCTTCCACAGGTGGCAGCCATCGAGGCTTCTGTTTTTTCACAGCCCTGGAGTGAGCAGGGGTTTCGCGATGCCCTTATGCAGAAGGACTGCCTTTATCTGGTGGCAGCAGAAGAGGAGAAGATCCTGGGCTATTGTGGTCTTTATCAATCCTTTGATGAGGCGGATATCACCAATGTGGCGGTAATGGAAACGGAGCGGGGAAAAGGTGTGGCCCGCGCCATGCTGACGGAACTTCTGGAAGAGGGAAAAAAGCGCGGCATTGCACATTTTACACTGGAAGTCCGGATAAGCAATACAGGTGCGCTCCATCTTTATGAAGGCCTGGGCTTTGCTTCCGCAGGTGTACGTAAAAATTTTTATGATCGTCCGAAAGAGGATGCAATGATCATGTGGCGTCACGAGGCACTGGATGCAATTCCCACTGTACGCAGCCGGTCTGACTGTTTATAATGGAGCAGTAGAACGGAATGCAAAAGGGAGGATACCGATGAGAAAAGGACATGTGATCTACTGTAACCGCTGCGGAAGACGAATGGAAGGGCCAGACGGTACCCCTGTGGAGGAGGGGATTCATGTGGAAAAAAGCTGGGGATATTTTTCGGAAAAAGACGGAGAGATCCATAGCTTTGATCTCTGTGAGTCCTGCTATGATCTTCTGGTGCAGGATTTTCAGATCCCGCCGGAGAAAAAAGAACAGAAGGTTTTGATCTGAGCACAGAATATGACGGTCCGGGGAAAAGAGAAAACGGGCTGTGATTACGAAAAAACGAGGAAAACAGGTGGAAACAAGAGATTCTGCCTGCAGATGAGGAGAGTATAAATGCTTGATGTATGTTTATTGGGAAGCGGTGGAATGATGCCTCTTCCCTATCGGTGGCTGACAGCCCTGATGATGAGATATAATGGCAGCAGTGTGCTCATCGATTGTGGTGAAGGCACACAGATCGCCATCAAGGAAAAAGGCTGGAGTTTTAAACCGATCGATGTGATCTGTTTTACTCATTATCACGGAGATCATATCAGCGGTCTTCCCGGGCTTCTTCTGACCATGGGAAACGCAGACCGCCAGGAACCGCTGACTCTCATCGGACCCAAGGGACTGGAGCGTGTGGTATCGGCTCTCAGAGTCATTGCACCGGAACTGCCCTTTGAGATCCGTTATAAAGAGATACACGGACCGGAGGAAACCTTTGAGATGGATGGTTATCGTCTGAAGGCGTTCCGTGTCAATCATAATGTGCTCTGCTATGGTTACACTTTTGAAATCGACCGGACCGGACGGTTTGATGCAGCCAGAGCAAAAGAACAGGGCATTCCTTTAAAATTATGGAATCCGCTTCAGAAGGGACAGACGATGGAGTTTGAAGGGAAAGTGTATACTCCGGATATGGTGCTTGGCCCATCCAGAAAAGGACTGAAGCTTACCTATACGACAGATACCAGACCGACAAAATCCATTGCGGAAAATGCGGCCGGATCAGATCTTTTTATCTGTGAAGGCATGTATGGAGAGCCGGATAAGGAGCAGAAAGCCGTTGAATACAAACATATGACATTTAAAGAAGCGGCACGTCTGGCAAAAGAAGCTCAGGTGAAGGAGCTCTGGCTGACACATTACAGTCCCTCTCTGACAAGACCGGAAGAATTTATGGACAGCGTGCGGAACATATTTCCGAATGCCTGGCCCGGAAAAGACGGAAAATCTGTAGACCTTACGTTTGAGGAGGATTAAAAAGTGAAAGAAAAAAAGGATATCGTGATTCTCGGGATCGAGAGCTCCTGTGATGAGACGGCTGCATCTGTAGTCAGAAACGGCAGAGAGGTTTTGTCTAATGTGATCTCATCTCAGATCGCCCTGCATACGCTTTATGGCGGTGTGGTTCCCGAGATCGCTTCCAGAAAACATATCGAAAAGATCAATGTGGTAATCGAACAGGCTCTTTCAGAAGCACAGATGACGCTGGATGATCTGGATGCCATTGGCGTTACTTATGGTCCCGGCCTTGTAGGAGCACTTCTGGTAGGCGTGTCTGAGGCAAAGGCGATCGCATATGCCAAAAATCTGCCTCTGATCGGTGTACATCACATCGAAGGTCATATTTCTGCCAATTATATAGAAAACAAAGATCTGGAACCACCTTTTGCCTGTCTGGTGGTATCCGGCGGGCATACCCATCTGGTTATCGTGAAGGATTACGGAAAATATGAGATCGTAGGACGGACAAGAGATGACGCGGCAGGAGAAGCTTTTGACAAAGTAGCCCGTGCCATCGGTCTGGGATATCCGGGTGGTCCGAAGATCGACCGGGTTTCCAAAGAGGGAAATCCGGATGCGATCGTATTTCCAAGGGCGAAAGTGGCGGACTCTGCCTACGATTTCAGCTTCAGCGGACTGAAATCTGCCGTTTTGAATTATCTGAACGGCTGTAAGATGAAAAATATCCCCATTGTCCAGGCGGACGTGGCGGCTTCCTTTCAGAAAGCAGTTGTGGACGTTCTGGTTGATCATGCCATGCATGCAGTAGAAGAGTACGGCTTTAAAAAATTTGCCATCGCAGGTGGTGTGGCTTCCAACTCAGCTCTTCGTGCAGCCATGGAAGAAGCCTGCAGAAAACGTGGTGTGGCCTTTTACCATCCCTCACCTGTTTTCTGTACGGACAATGCGGCTATGATCGGATCTGCGGCTTATTATGAGTATCTTGCCGGTACCAGAAGCGGCTGGGATCTGAATGTAGTGCCGAATCTGAAACTGGGTGAACGCTAAATGCACAAAAGGAGGGATGAACGATGAAAAACATAGGAATCGTTCTGGCAGCAGGCCGCGGAAAACGAATGCATACGGCAGTACAGAAACAATATCTGCTTCTTTGTGGAAAACCGGTTCTTTACTATTCTCTGAAAGTTTTTCAAGATTGTCCTTTTATAGATGAGATCATCCTGGTGACAGGAAAAGACGAGATCGACTATTGTCAGAAAGAAATTGTCAGAAAATTCAAACTGGATAAGGTAAAGAAGATCGTTCCGGGAGGAAAAGAACGCTATCACTCCGTATACGAAGGCCTGAAAGCAGCCGGAGAATGCGGACTTGTCTTTATCCATGACGGTGCAAGACCTTTTGTGGATCAGGGAATCCTTGAACGGACGCGGAATGCGGCAGAAGCATTCCGTGCCTGTGTGGCCGGTATGCCGGTAAAGGACACGATCAAGCTCAGCGACGGCAGCGGAACTGCGGTGGAAACGCCACGGAGAGATCTGGTGTGGATGGTCCAGACACCGCAGGTCTTTGACTGCGCACTGATCCGTGAGGCTTACCGGAAGCTGATAGAGTCAGATGGAACTCTGGCCGTTACGGATGATGCAATGGTGCTGGAAACAATGGAAGGGAAAAAGGTTCATCTGGTAGAAGGTTCTTATCGGAATATTAAGATCACAACACCAGAAGATCTGCTCATTGGAGAGGCTTTTTTGAAGGCGGAAAACGCATAAATACGGCCATTTTCACCATTGTGAAAACTTTTTTGAAAAAAAGTGAAATTTCCTGTTGACAAAAATGAGAAATACTGGTATCATACCAAATGTGCCGGTGAGAAACAACAAAACAGCACTGACCTGGAGAGGTATCGAAGTGGTCATAACGAGGCGGTCTTGAAAACCGTTTGTCCGCAAGGGCGCGTGGGTTCGAATCC
>CAKRQP010000053.1:0-14910 GCA_934393555.1 uncultured Lachnospiraceae bacterium | reverse complement strand
ATATTTACTCAAAGTATCAACTCCTTTCAATAATATCCTACTCTAATATCTTATAAAACTCAACACTAGATTGTATAATTTTATAATTTATTTTTAACTGTTAATAACCTCCTTACTCTCAGGGGCGGATATGGCGCTCCGTGAAGCGGATGATATCCTCTGCCGCCTCTCCCCGGATATGACGATGCTGGGCTTTCTTCATTTTCTCCTGAATATCCGGCGCCTGCAGAAGCTTTACTCCCGCTTTCGCCAGAGCTGACGGAGAATGTGCATACATGCACATGCCATGAGAAGCAAAAAACTTTCTGTTTTCCGTTTCACAGCCCGGGATCGGAAAAGTGTGGATCAGCGGTTTTCCTGCCACTGCCGTCTCTGTGGAAGTAAGTCCCCCCGGTTTCGTATAAACAATATCTGCCGCAGCCATATAAAGAGGCATCTGATCCGTATAACCGATGATCGAAACGGTATCATCCCCTTCAAAACGGTTTTCCAGCTGTTCACGGACTTTTTCATTATTTCCACAGATCACAGCCAGCACGCTCTCCTCGCCGTTTCGTTTCCGGACTTCCCGGGTCAGTTTTTCCAGATTTCCGGCTCCCATGCTGCCGCCGATGAGAAGGTGGAGCTTCTTTTCCGGTGAAATCCCCAGCGTCTCCTTCGCTTTTTCCTGATCCTCCAGCTCCCGGAATCTTCGACTCACGGGAATGCCAAAGGGGATCATTTTTTCCTGTGGAATCCCCCGTTTCGCACACTCGTCGATGAGCGCCGGATGGGGCACGATGTAATAATCGCAGCAGGTTTCCTCCCAGAAGGGAATGCAGGTGTAATCCGTCATCACCGCCACGGTCAGTGGCAGAGGCATCCCCTTCTTTTTCATATAAGAAATGGTCTCTGCCGGATAAAGATGCGGCATGAAGATCACATCCACCGGATGCTCCTTCAGATAACGGTTCAGATATTTGGCCATCAGGCTGTTCACATAGTAAACCGGAGATTTCTTTGCGGTCTTGCTCACAAACATGCCCACCTTGTAGGCGCAGCCAAAGGCTCTCGGCGCTTTCTTTACCACATCAATGTAGAGATCACCCACCAGGGCGGAGGTCCATTTTCCCGCCAGCGTCAGATAATCCAGAAAAGCAGCCTCATGGCCTCTCTCTTCCAGCATTTCCTTTAAAGCGGCTCCTGCCGCATTGTGCCCGCCGCCGGTATTACAGGATAAAATCAATGCTTTCATATATCAAAAACTATCCTTTCCTCAGTGCAAAGCACGCCTGTCCTTTCGGGATCCTCTTAATCTCCGGGAGATGCTTGCGGATCACGACAAACGCGATGAGCACGATGCCATATTTTATAGAAGAAAGTGGTGTAAAATGGACACCTAAAACGGACCAGACCAGGAACGTGAGGCCGGTCCTGAGACTGTGGGGTTCCACCACCAGAATCAGAGAGAAAAACAGGTAAACCCCGGCCAGAAGAAGCACTGGCAGAAATACGGGGTAAAGACCCAGCAAAACGCCAAAAGACACGGCGATGGCCTTTCCGCCCTTTCCAAACCGGTCGATCAGAGGATAGGCATGGCCCACCACCGGAGCCGCCAGCACCAGGGCAAACAGCTTTTCCTCCGGGTCCAGATGGCGGGCTGCCAGAAAGACCGGCAGAGCGCCTTTCCCCAGATCTGCCAGCAGCACGAGAATCCCGCAGAACACGCCGCCGTAGAGAAAGGCGTTGGCCGTTCCCGGATTTCCGTCATTGCTTAAAACCCGGACATCCACTCCTTTGATAAGCCTGGGGATCAGATACCCAAAGGTGATACTGCCGGAGAGATACCCCAGCAGGCAAAATACCACATATTCCATACGCTGGCCCGCTCCCTTCTTTTACTGTTCTCCGATCTGACCGTAGATCTTCAGGGCATCTGTCACATGGGCATCCCCGGCGTCCTCCGCCCTGGCCGTCACCAGAATGTATTCCTTTCCTTTTACCTCAGCAAGGCTGGCCAGGCAAAGACCTGCGCGGAACGTATTTCCCGTCTTTCCGCCCAGAAGCTTTCCGCCGGTAAACCCACGGTCTCCCAGGGAACGGAACATCGTACTGTATACCGTGAACCCGTCCGGATGAACATTCGTCGGAGACATGGTATGCTCCTGGCTGGTGAAGATCGCCCGGAAATCCACGTTTTTCAGTGCATAGCGGAGCAGCTTTGCAATGTCCTTCGCTGTGGAATAGTGTTCATCGTCATGAAGACCGGTACAGTTTACAAAATGGCTGGATCGCATACCGATCTTCTGTGCTTTCTGGTTCATCAGTTCCGCATAGGCTTCTTCAGAACCGGCTATACCGCGTGCCAGAGTCAGACAGCACTCTGCCCCCGAAGGAAGCATGACACCATACAAAAGATCCCTCACCGTAACCTCTTCGCCCGCCTCAAAACCGGCCGTGGAAGCCTGTTCTGCATAGATCGAATCAAAAATATCAGAAGGAACCGTCATCGTTTCATCCAGATCCGGACATTTTTCCAGTGCAAGGATTGCCGTCAGGATTTTTGTCATAGAGGCCGGATACATTTTTTCTGTTTCTGCTTTTCCAGCCAGTTTGAAACCGGTCCCTGCATCTACCAGAATCGCATATTCACTGTCAATGCCGCTCAAATCCACCTTTATCCTGGGATTCAGGATCATATTCTCTGCCAGTGCCAGTCCTACAAACAGAAGCACGATCAGAAATACGGAAAAGGTGTAAAAAGGCCTTCCGTGTTTTTTCCTTCGTTTCTTTTTCTTCAAAGTCTTGTCTCCTCGTATGTATGTTCTCGTCTATACAGCTTATCCCAGCACCGGATTTTTGTCAAGTTCAGAGAAGCGTTCTGCCGGGATCAACAAGGTCCACAGTATCTAAAAGGTGAAGTCCGTTTTCTTTCACGATCTCCTCTCCTTTTTTCAGGGCGGCCGGATTCCACACCTTGTCCGGCTCATGGGCATCAGAACCGAAAATCACCGGATTTCCCACCTCTCCCACAATCTTCCAGAATGCAGGATTCGGGTAATGACGATGACCGCCGATTCCCAGGAAATTGATCTCGAGAGGAAGGTTCCTCTTCTTTGCATCCTCACAGAGTCCTCGCATCCAGTAATCATAGACAGCAGGATCCCCGGTAAAATGGAGAAGATCCGGATGGGCAAAATAAGTGAAACAGCCCGTCATCATCGCCTCCCGGCACTGCAGGCAGTAGCGCTCCAGAAGCTTCGGATCCCGGGTCTCGTCTCCGCTGTAGACATCGTCAACCTCATTGCCGAGAAAATGCTGCGCCAGCAGGAAATATTCGATTGGGTACTGGCCCGTGATATGGAGAAGCTCCCTGAAATATTTCGGATAATATTCCACCTCCAGTCCCAGGTGGATCTCGATATCCTTCTCATATTCTTTCTTTAAATTCAGAATTGTATCCACATAGCCTTCCAGCTGGTTTAAACGCATTTTAACATTGCTCACATAACCATTGTCATAGGGCATCGGCGTATGATCGGAAAAACCCAGAATCTTCAGGCCGCCCTCGATGGCATTTTCCACATATTCTCTCTCCGTACCCTCCGCGTGCATGCAGCGCCAGGTATGTGTGTGATAATTGGCAATCATGTTGTCTCCTCCTTTTCGTCTCTATCATCATACCACGTTCCTGCTTATGTTCAAACTCTTTTTAATTGAAAAAATCCCCCGGTTCCATTTTCACAGAACCGAGGGATTCAGACTCAGATTAGTCCTCCTGCGGGATGATCTCTTTCTTATTGTAAGTACCGCAGTTTTTGCATACACGGTGAGGCATCATAAGCTCGCCGCATTTGCTGCATTTTACCAGGTTCGGAGCAGCCATTTTCCAGTTTGCTCTTCTTTTATCTCTTCTTCCTTTGGAAGATTTATTCTTCGGGCAGATTGACATGTGTTACACCTCCTTAAATTTGCTAAAGACATCACGGATTTTCGCCATTCTTGGATCTAAATCTGTGCTATCACAGTCGCAAGTCGTCAGGTTCAGATTTGCGCCACAGGAGGGGCAGAGTCCTTTGCAGTCCTCTTTACACAATACCTGCATCGGCCAATTCATCAGAATCTCACCATAGACAAGCTTATCCACATCAAGGTCATATCCATCGATATAATTGTGTTCGTCAAGCGCCGTCATCCGTTCAGACTCTGAAAGAGTCATATCCACATTTCTTTCGAAATCCAGATCAAACTCCTCCGTCACATCCTCCAGGCAACGGCTGCATGGTATCACAATCTCCAATGTCACCTTGCCATTGATGTTCAGCTTGCGCTCTCCCTCGTTTGTCAAACTCAAGAGTACCGGCGTCTTGCTCGCAATAGGAAATGTTCCAAGCTTCGATGAAAACTCGTTCATCTCCAGATCTGCTTCTGTAGTAAAAGTTTTCTTTTCTTTCTTTAACACAGGGTTCAGGTCTATTCGCATCTCTATCTCCTATTCACACTTTTCCCATTATACATATACCATCCCGGTTTGTCAACAGGATTTCCCAATTTTTTGTCAAGTTTTTTTACTTTACAAGTGCAACGGTATCGCGGCAGATAGCCAGCTCTTCGTTGGTGGGGATAACAGCTACTTTTACTTTGGAATCAGCGGTAGAGATCACTCTCTCTTCACCTCTGTGACTGTTCTCCTCTTTATCCAGCTCCACGCCAAGGTAACCAAGATAGCTTACAACTTTCTCACGAACCGGGATCGCATTCTCACCGATACCGGCAGTAAATACGATCGCGTCTACGCCGTTCATAGCAGCCACATAGCCGCCTACGAATTTAGCGATGCCGTAGCAGAGAACATCCAGAGCGTTTGCTGCATCCTGGTTTCCGTTCTCAGTAGCCTCGTTCAGGTCACGGAAGTCGCTGGAGAGGTTTCCGGACAGACCGTACAGACCGGATTTCTTGTTCAGAACGTTCATAACGCCTGCGATGTCCAGATTTTCTTTCTTGGCAATGAACTCCATGATAGCCGGATCGATATTACCGGAACGGGTTCCCATTACCACACCTTCCAGCGGAGTAAGGCCCATGGTGGTATCTACACATTTGCCGTTTACAACTGCACTGATGGAAGAACCGTTACCCAGATGGCAGACGATCACTTTGGAGTTGTCCTTGTCAAGTCCCAGGAACTCAACGGCACGTTTGGAAACAAAGCTGTGAGAGGTTCCGTGGAAACCATATCTTCTTACTTTGTAGTTTTTGTAGTAATCCAGAGGCAGACCATAGAGGTATGCTTTCGGCGGCATTGTCTGATGGAAAGCGGTATCAAATACAGCTACCTGCGGAACACCGGGCATCAGCTCAGAGCAGACATTGATACCGATGAGGTTTGCCGGGTTATGAAGCGGTGCCAGATCGTTGCACTCTTCTACTGCTTTGATCACTTCATCTGTGATGATGCAGGAAGAAGCGAATTTCTCTCCGCCGTGTACTACACGATGACCAACTGCATTTACCTCTTTCAGAGAAGCGATCGCACCGGTCTTCTCATTGGTCAGGGCATCCAGAACCATCTGGATCGCCTCTTTGTGAGTAGGCATGGGAGCTTCTGTGATCTCTTTGTCACAGCCGGCTTTCTGATATACCAGACGGCCGTCGATGCCGATACGCTCACAAAGACCTTTTGCCAGAACATCCTCTGTATCAGAATTGATCAGCTGATATTTCAGGGAAGAACTTCCGCAGTTAATTACTAATACATTCATCTTTTTATCCTCCATATGAACACAAGGGAGTGCGCCATTTATCTGACGCACTCTCTCCTATACTGACAGCAGATATCCCTCCCCCGGGCAGCTGCTGTTTCTCACAAAACGTCTGACTTACTCAGCCTGGCACTGTACAGCGGTGATCGCAACAACACCTACGATGTCCTCAGCAGAGCATCCGCGGGACAGATCGTTGACCGGTTTTGCAATACCCTGGGTAACAGGTCCGTATGCTTCAGCCTTTGCCAGTCTCTGAGTCAGCTTGTAACCGATGTTTCCGGCATCCAGATCCGGGAAGATCAGAACGTTGGCCTGACCTGCTACAGAGCTGCCCGGAGCTTTGCTTGCGCCTACGCTCGGAACGATCGCAGCATCAAGCTGGAACTCTCCGTCCAGTTTGAGATCCGGATAGGACTCTTTTGCGATCTTGGTAGCCTCTACGACTTTGTCTACATCTGCATGTTTTGCAGAACCCTTGGTAGAATGGCTCAGCATTGCCACAACCGGCTCCTCCTGTACAAGGAGTTTGAAGGACTCGGCAGAAGAACCTGCGATCGCTGCCAGTTCTTCCGGATTCGGATTCTGGTTCAGACCGGAATCTGCGAAGATGAAGGTTCCGTTTGCACCGTACTCGCAGTTCGGAACAACCATCAGGAAGAAAGCGGATACCAGTTTGGTTCCCGGTTTGGTCTTCAGGATCTGCAGGCAGGGACGTAAGGTATCTGCGGTAGAATGGCAGGCACCGGAAACCATTCCGTCAGCATCTCCCATTTTAACCATCATAACACCGTAGTACAGGTACTGATTGAGAAGGATCTCTTTTGCCTGCTCCGGAGTCATTCCTTTTTTCTGTCTCAGCTCAACGAGCTTGTCAATGTATCCCTGGGTCTTATCAGAGGTAGCCGGGTCAACGACAACTGCGCCGCTGATATCCAGTCCTTCGCTGCCTTTCTTTACTGCTTCCTCGCTGCCGACCAGCACGATGTTTGCGATTCCCTCTTTCAGGATCTGTGCAGCAGCTTCATAGGTTCTGCGGTCTTCGGTCTCCGGCAGAACGATCGTTTTCTTATTTGCTTTTGCTCTTTCTTTGATTACGTCAATAAATCCCATGATTCTTGACTCCTTTCGTAGATAATAAAAGGCTTACTTTTCCAGCCACATATCACCATTTATTATATCGCTAGATTTCCCTATTTTCAACCGTAAATATGTATATTTTTGTATACATTTGTCAGAAGATTTTTCTTTTTCCTGTATTTTCCCATATACAGATTTTTCCTGACAGGTTATACTGATATCAGGAATCAGATTTTGTAATTTCCAGAAACCAGGAAGTTTTTAGATCAGGAGGAATCAATCATGAAAGTCACCGGCATCATCGCCGAATATAACCCCTTTCATCAGGGACATGCTTACCATCTTTCCCGGGCCAGGGAACTGACCGGAGCGAACCGGATCCTGGTCGTTATGGGCGGGAACTTCATGCAGAGAGGAGAACCTGCTATCATAGATAAATACACCAGGACAGAGATGGCTCTCAGAAACGGGGCAGATCTCGTTCTGGAGCTTCCGGCTGCCTCTGCCACGGGCAGTGCAGAATATTTTGCCGAAGGTGCCGTGGAGCTTCTGGACGCCTCAGGCGTAGTAACCGAACTCTGTTTCGGAAGTGAACTCGGAGAACTGGAACCTCTTGAAAAAGCGGCAGAGCTTCTTCTGGAAGAACCGGAGGCGTATCAGGAGCTCCTCCGGACGGAACTGAAAAAAGGAAGGACCTTTCCGGAAGCCCGGGAAACGGCTCTTTCCGCTTTTCTGCCGGAAAAAAGCCTCCTTGCCTCTCCGAACAACATCCTCGCCATCGAATATATAAAAGCCCTGAAACGAAGAAAAAGTTCCATCCATCCGCTGACGATCCAAAGACTGGGAAATTACCACGGGGAAGATGGACAGCCGGATGGCACTCTGCATACGGTTTCCGGAAGCCTTCCAGAGAACTTCGCCTCTGCCAGCACAATCCGATGCCAGCTCCATACTCTGGAAAAACAGATAGAGACGTCATGCGAACAGCCTGCTTTCGGTTCTCTTATGACGGCTCTGGCAAAAGAACTTCCACCTTCCTCTTTCGGGCTTTTAAAAGATGTCCTGCTGGCAGATCATTTGGTACAGGCAGAGGACTTTTCTCTTCCTCTCCATTACCGGCTCATGCAGGCAAAGGAGCCTCTGGAATTCTCCGTTTATCTGGATGTTTCAGAAGAGCTTTCCCGGCGGATCTATTCCCTCCGTCAGGAATTTACGGGCTGGAATGCTTTTCTGGATCTTGTCCGTACCAGACAATACACCAGAAGCCGCGTTTCCAGAGCTCTCCTTCATATTCTTCTGGATATCCGTCAGGAAGAAGTGCTTCCGCCCACACACCTCAGGGTTCTTGGTTTTCGCCGGGAAGCCTCTGACCTTCTCTCGGAGATCAAGAAAAAAAGCCGGCTGCCTCTTATCACCAAGGCAGCCGGCCATCCGGAGCTTTCGGAAGAAATCCGGATCTCTTCTCTTTATTATCTCGGAAACTCTTATAACGAGCTTTCCAGACCTCTTGTCATTCTTTAGTTCTTGAAGCTGTGGATTGGAGCGGGGATCCTTCCTCCTCTGTCCACAAAATTCTCACATTTGAAGCGGTTTACAGGCATAACCGGGGCATAACCGAGAAGACCGCCAAATTCTACATTGTCTCCCACCTTTTTCCCGACCACCGGGATCAGACGGACTGCTGTTGTTTTCTGGTTTATCATACCGATCGCCATCTCATCTGCGATCACGCCTGCGATCGATGCTGCAGAGGTATCTCCCGGAACAGCGATCATGTCAAGACCTACCGAGCAGACGCAGGTCATCGCTTCCAGTTTTTCAATGGTAAGGGCACCTGCTGTCACTGCATCGATCATTCCCTGGTCCTCACTGACCGGAATGAACGCACCGCTCAGGCCTCCCACATAAGAAGAAGCCATAACACCGCCCTTTTTCACCTGGTCATTGAGAAGAGCCAGAGCTGCTGTGGTTCCCGGCGCACCCGGATACTCTACACCGATCTCACAGAGGATCTCAGCAACGCTGTCACCAACAGCCGGCGTGGGAGCCAGGGAAAGATCGATGATACCAAACGGGATACCCAGACGGCGGCTGGCTTCCTGCGCAACCAGCTGGCCCACACGGGTCACCTTGAAAGCCGTTTTCTTGATGGTTTCACAGAGGATTTCAAAATTCTTTCCGCGAACCTCAGAAAGTGCCTGTTTCACAACACCAGGACCGCTGACACCGACATTGATGATGGCGTCCGCCTCTGTCACACCATGGAAAGCACCTGCCATGAAAGGATTGTCATCCGGAGCATTACAGAGAACCACCAGTTTTGCACAGCCCAGAGAATCCCGGTCTTTTGTCCGTTCTGCCGTCTCTTTGACGATATCGCCCATGAGACGGACTGCATCCATGTTGATACCGCATTTTGTAGAGCCGACATTGACAGAACTGCAGATCCGCTCTGTGACTGCCAGTGCCTCCGGGATCGAACGGATCAGATTTTCATCATTCTTTGTCATTCCCTTGGATACGAGTGCAGAATAACCACCGATAAAGTTGACTCCAACCTCATGTGCTGCTTTGTCCAGTGTTTTTGCGATCGTCACAAAATCCTCCGGAGTCTTGCAGGCATTTCCGCCTACCAGAGCAACGGGTGTCACGGAGATCCTCTTATTTACGATAGGAATGCCATATTCCCGTTCGATCGCTTCACCGGTAGGCACCAGATCATGCGCCAGGCGGAGGATCTTATCGTAAATATTCCGGTTCAGCTGCTCCAGATCATCGGATATACAGTCCAGAAGACTGATTCCCATGGTGATCGTACGGACATCCAGATTCTCCTGGGTGATCATCTTATTTGTCTCGTTTACTTCAAACATGTTAATCATAGTCGTTTTCCCCTTTATCCGTCGTCTTAGATTCTGTGCATTTTGTTGAAAATATCCTCGTGCTGGCAGCGGATGCTGACACCGATGGAAGCGCCCAGTTTCTCCAGGCCCTCTGCCAGCTCTGCGATGTTTTTCTGACTGTTGTTGGCATCAGTTACCATCATCATATTAAAAAAGCCCTGAACGATCGTCTGGGAAATATCAAGAATGTTGACATTATTCTCTGCGAGATAAGTACAAACCTTTGCGATGATACCGACGGTGTCTTTTCCTACTACTGTAATGATTGTTTTTTTCATAGCTGATACTCTCCTTTTTAGATATAATGATGTTACCTTCTATAACAACAGCCCGGCATCCGGCAGGTCTCTAACCTGCTTTCTGAACAGCCGGACGGCTGCCGTGATATCAGCCGGACAGAAAGCGTCCGCTGCAATATCCCTTGTTGTATCACTCCTACAGTCTCACTGCAGCTGACGGAAGCTCCCTTTTTGCCACACAGATTGGAAAATCTGAAGCACGATATGGACTTTCTCCCATCGTGATCTCGGCACAGACCGTCTCATAAGCCAGCTCTTCGTAATTGTTTTCCTTACTCAGATGTCCCAGCATTACTGTATTCATATCATCATTCAGGATCTCAGAGAGAAGCTTTCCCGCATTTTCGTTGGAAAGATGACCTCTGTTTCCCAGAATCCGCTGTTTCAGGTAATAGGGATAACTCCCTACCTGAAGCATATTGATGTCATGATTGGACTCCAGAAGGACTGCCTGCAGTCCTTTCAGGTGTTCAATGATATAATCGTCATAATAACCCAGATCCGTACATACTGCAGCCGTATGCTCCTCATGAGCAACCCGGTAAGCCACAGGCTCTGCCGCGTCATGGGAGATCCGGAAAGGAAGAATATCCAGGTCTCCGATCTGAAAATGCTCATCTGCATGGATCTCATGGAGAAGGGAAGGATCCAGTTTTCCAAGAGAACTGCAGTTTCGGATAGCCTCCATGGTCCCGGGCGTGGCATAGATGGGAAGGTGATGCTTTCTCGCCAGGACCCCAAGCCCTTTGATATGATCGGAATGCTCATGCGTCACAAGGATCCCGTTCAGATCTTTCGCCGTGTGATCAAAGCTATTCAGTCCTTCCTCCACTTTTTTACCACTGATCCCGGCATCCACAAGAACCGCGCTGGAGCTGCTGCCTATGTATATACAGTTACCAGTACTTCCGCTGGCAATACTACAAAATTCCATGTTCTTTCAGTCCTCTATCTATTTGTTCAAATGTATTCTGCACAATTTCACTGCTGTTGTCAATCACAAATTGACAGGATTCGCGGAAAATCTCATCCGGAAGCTGATTTTTCATAATGGAATCTGATTTCGCACTGCTGTAGCCTCTGGAGGCTGCCAGGCGTCTGCGGCGCACATCCTCGTCCGCATAAATATACCAGAGTTCATCGCAGATCGTATCATAATGGTCTTCAATGAGAAGGGCTGCTTCCACTGCTGTAAAGGGAACATTTCCTTCTTTCCGCTCTCTTTCGATCTCCGATGCAATGTATTCTTTCACAGCCGGATGGACCAGACTGTTGAGTTTCATCAGTTTTTCCTGATCTTCAAAAACCAGCCTGCCCAGTTTTTGCCGGTCGATGGTCTGATCTCCTTTTAAAATCCCGCTTCCAAACGTTTCCACGATCCGGTAATAAACCTTCTGGCCGGGTTCCATAAGAAAATGTCCCACCTTGTCTGCCTCAATGATCCTGGCATGATATCTCCGGTTGAGATAATCCAGGACCGTGCTTTTTCCGGCTCCCACGCCACCGGTAATCCCCAGTACTTTCATCTGACATTCCTCCTATTTGGCTTCATACCAGTTATTTCCCGTATGCATATCGATCTCCAGACGGACAGACAGCTCTGCCGCTCCCTGCATCTCCTCCCGGAGGATTGTTTTTACCTGCTCCACTTCCTCTTTCTCTGCCTCGATGAGAAGCTCATCGTGGATCTGAAGGATCAGACGTGATTTCAGCTGCTCCCTTTTCAGGCGCTCACTGACACGGATCATGGCGATCTTGATAATGTCGGCAGCGGTTCCCTGGATCGGTGCATTCATAGCTACCCGCTCACCAAAAGAACGCTGCATAAAGTTCGATGATTTCAGCTCCGGCATGGGACGGCGTCTCCCGTAGAGAGTCGTTACATAGCCGTTTTTCTTCGCATCTTCCACCAGACCATCCAGATAGTTCTTGATCCCCGGGTAGGTTTCAAAGTATTTTTCAATATATTCCGAAGCCTCTTTCCGGCTGATGCTGAGATCCTGGCTCAGGCCAAAGGAACTGATGCCGTAAACGATACCAAAATTGACTGCTTTGGCATTTCTTCTCTGGAGCGGCGTTACCTCATCAAAAGGAATATGGAATACCTGGGAAGCCGTGATCCGGTGAATATCCTCTGCATCCCGGTATGCCCGGATCAGCCGTTCATCCCCGGACAGATGTGCCAGCACCCGAAGCTCGATCTGAGAATAATCCGCATCCACGAACACACAGCCGGGCTTCGGCACAAAGACCTTCCGGATCAGCCGCCCCAGTTCCATCCGGACCGGGATATTCTGAAGATTCGGTTCCGTGCTGCTGATCCTTCCTGTCGCCGTGATCGTCTGATTGAATGTGCTGTGGATCCTGCCGTCAGGAGCGATAAAAGCAGCCAGACCATCTGCATACGTAGATTTCAGTTTTGCCAGCGTCCTGTATTCCAGTACAGAAGCTACGACCGGATGCTCCGGTGCGAGCTTCTCCAGCACATCTGCTGCTGTGGAATAACCGGTCTTTGTCTTTTTACCGCCCGGAAGCTGCATTTTTTCAAACAGGATCACACCCAGCTGTTTTGGTGAGTTGATGTTAAAAGTCTCTCCTGCCTGTTCATAAATAGAAGTCTCCAGTTCACGGATCCGGCCGGCCAGCTGGTCTCCGTATGTTTTCAATGCCTCGGCTTCTACCGCAATCCCTGCCCGTTCCATATCCCGGAGGGCATAAACGAGAGGCATTTCGATTTTTCGGAAAAGAGGATCCATACCCGTCTCTTTCAGCTTATCCAGAATGGGTTCCAGTCCCATTGCCGCCACATAAGCCTGATAGCAGGCCCAGTTTCTGAAAGTCTCTTTATCCTCCTTTGCTTTTTCCAGAGAAACTTTACCGAAAAGCTCCTCTCTTCCCGGAAGCAGCCGGGAAAGATACTCTTTTGCAATGTCCTCATAAGGATAGCGGTCCTTCAGCGGGTTGATCAGGTATGCACCAATGGAAAGATCAAAAACCTTCTCCTGATCCGGTACGGTAAAGAGATCCAGCTGGGCTTTCAGATCCAGCGTTGCGGCTGTTTTTCCGTAGACCAGCAGTTCTTCCAGATGATCTCTCAAGAAGGAAAGGTCCATTCCTTCTTCCTCACAGGTTCCATCTGCCGGAAGGAAGGCTGTACCTTCCTCTCCCAGAGAAAGCGCCAGACCGTAGATTTTTTCTTTTTCCATGATCCAGGAAAAGCCAAAAGACTCCCTTTCTGCTGCTGCAGAAAAGAATTGTTCCGCCTCTTCCCTTGTTCCCGCCAAAAGGAAATGATCGCCTGCCTGATCCTTTGGTGCCTCCACATGAAAACGGCTCAGAAGATTTTTAAATTCCAGTTTTTTCATCCAGGTAAAAGCCTCCGGCGTATAAAGATCGGTCAGTCTTGCAGCCTCAAGATCCAGTACGACCGGACTTTCCGTATTGATCTTTGCCAGTGTTTTGGAAAGAACAGCCAGATCATAATGTTCTTCCAGGGAAAGCTTTGCCTTGTTTGGCTTGATCTCTTCCAGATGATCATAGGCATTTTCGATAGAGCCAAACTCCGCAATGATCTTCGTGGCAGTCTTCTCCCCTACACCCGGAATACCCGGTATATTATCAGAAGTATCTCCCATAAGTGCTTTCACATCCACAAACTCTGTCGGCGTTACCAGATACTTTTCTTTCACATCCGCCGCATAGTAATTCTCGATCTCCGTTCCTGTCCGTTTGGTCTTGGGGATACGGATCTGCACCTTCTCTGTAGCCAGCTGAAGCAGATCCCTGTCTCCGGAAACGATCGAAACGGTAAGCCCTGCCCGCTCTGCCTGACCTGCAACTGTTCCCAGAAGGTCATCTGCTTCATAACCTTCCTTCATAAGAAGAGGCACACCCATAGCCGTGAGTACCTCTTTCATCACAGGAACCTGTTCCCGCAGTTCATCCGGCATGGCTTTTCTTGTTCCTTTGTAATCCGGATACATTTTGTGCCGGAACGTAGGTGCCTTCAGATCAAAAGCAACTGCCAGATACTGTGCCTTTTCCTCATCCAGGATCTTAAACAGAATATTTAAAAAACCATAAACCGCGTTCGTATGCAGGCCTTCGGCATTGGTCAGCTCCGGGATCCCGTAAAAAGCGCGGTTTAAAATACTGTGTCCATCTATCAAAACCATTTTTTCACTCATGTGAAACCTCCGTTATGTTTGTTATAGATCAGGGAATCCAGTCCTCGTGACCGGAAACCTGCCAGAGATCCGGCGGTACTTCAAGTCGTGCATTCGGCGTCACCGCTTCCGTTTCCGTTTCTGACTCCGGATCCGCCTCTGTATCTCCTTCCGTCACTTCCGTCTCTTCTCCATCCGGATAAAAGAAACGGTACAGCCTGGTATCTCCGATGTTCTTCTCCGGAAACATCTCCAGCTGCGTCATGACCGTCAGAAGAAGCAGAACCTCTGCCACTGCCACAACACAGCCGGTCACTGCGCGAAAGATCTTTCTCCTGCGGATCCGGTTTCTGGCGTCCTTCAGATTTTCCTTCAGCATTTTGGGAATATTAAAAGAAACCCTGTCATCCTCATCCAGCTTTTGCAGGGCATAATGAACGGTAAAATGAATCTCCAGTTCTTCATAGCACTCTTTGCAGTTTTCTATATGCTCCAGAAACTCTTCTGTCTCCTCATCGTTCAACTGACCGTTGATATAAGGAATGACCAGACTCTGTGCTGTTTTACAATCCATGTTTTTCTCCTTTGGCAGACCCGCAGTCTGTTGTCACCTTACTGTTTCAGAAACAACGAAACCACGAATTGTTGCTTACGGTATTAGTATACCCGTCATGAACTGTTTGGGCAAGATAAAATTACAAGCCTCCCGTCAGAATCCTTT
>CAKRQP010000052.1:0-14941 GCA_934393555.1 uncultured Lachnospiraceae bacterium | reverse complement strand
GACGTCAAATGAGAAACGCTTTAAGTGAAAGCGTGGGAAATTATGCAAAGGAGGGCGGCTCGGAGTCGCGAGCCCGCCGCCCTCCTCTGCACTCCTCCCAACGGGCCCGCTTAGAAAATAGGGGGCTTACGTCAGACTGCTGCGCAGAGATCATATGGTATTTCGTGTCTCATATGGAAACCTGATAAGCAAAGCGGATATTCGCAATCCACTTTTACTACTTGCCAATGAACGCAATCACTTCGCTCACTTGAAGCAGCAGAATGCTTATTCTGCGTTCATTTTCACCATGAAACACAAACCACCATATCATCGCTACGCAGCAGTCTGACGTAAGCCCCCTATGTTCTAGCGTGCCCTGGAAGAGGGGTGCAGGGGGGAAACCAGGACTTGCGCAACTCCGATGGTTTCCCCCCTGCAATTATTTTATTTCAACATATAATCTTTCAAAATCCCATGTTCTTTTAAAAGATCTTCAATAATGGTTCCTTTAACGACCTTCAACAGCGGTTTTTTGATGAGGTTCAGCGGACCGGGCAGCTCGATCTCCAGCGGAGATTTGCCATCCATGAGTTTGACGCTGGAATCCAGAAGGTCACGGACATCATAAACGCTTCCCCATACTTCCGGAACACCTCTGTCTACACCAAGCAGGCCATATACGGCTTCCATTGCAGTACGTACAGAATACTCTGTGGTGAAAATGGTATCTCTCGGAGTCTCTGCGAACTGACCAAGGAAAGCGAAGTTCTTGCAGCCATCCGGAATGACATCCGGGCGGTCACCTTTTGCACGGGGCATGAAGAAGGCTGTGATATACGGCATCATGGTCGGTACGCTGACAGCACTGTGCTCAGCCAGCTCTTCGATCTCTTCTTCGGGTACTCCCAGATGATACAGCCACTCTTCGGTGATCTCTTTACCGGTACAGTCTTTCATCGGTTTCTTGATGTAATCACCAGGCACATCGGTAAACAGGCCATAAACCCATACGCAGACCTTCTCCGGATCCTGTTCCTTGAACTGTCCCTGACGGTTGATGGTCCAGCTTAAAAGCCACTTGGAATCCTGACAGCTTACGATACCGCCGGTAACCACCTTTCCGGTTCTCGGATCACGTTTACAGATCTTGGTGATATACGGAATGATCTTATCATCCAGTGTGGTAATGGTTGCAGACTCCCAGTTGGTCTTTGCCACATCGGAGCAGAATTTTTCCGGATGACCGAAGGACGGATCCTGTTTTGCGATATTCTTCCACAGGCTCCAACAGCCGCTGGTACGAACCTCTGCATCACCGTTGGGTGCATGATTCTGATCTCCGTAAATCGTACCCTCGGTACAGCTTCCGTTTGTAACAAATACCAGATCGTTTTCTGTGAGGATGATCCCTTTCTCCACACCGTTTACCTTGCACTCGATCGCTTTTGCAACTTTTTTGCCGTCAGAGATTTCAAAGATCACATTGGTCACTTCGGTGTTATACTGGAAATCCACGCCGGCATCCTTCAGATATTCCACCATGGGAAGGATCAGGGACTCGTACTGATTGTAACGGGTAAATTTCAGAGCACTGAAATCCGGAAGACCGCCGATATGATGGATGAATCTCTGGAAGTAAAGCTTCATCTCCAGAGCACTGTGCCAGTTTTCAAACGCAAACATGGTCCGCCAGTACAGCCAGAACGTGGAATCGAAGACTTCCTCATCAAATACATCTTCAATGGTCTTATCATACAGATCTTCATTTTTGGTAAAGAAGAGTTTCATGATCTCCATGCAGCCCTTCTGGCTCAGATTGAATTTACCATCTGTATGAGCATCTTTTCCCCGTTTTACAGTCGCACGGCAAAGGGAATAGTTGGGGTCGTGTTTATTCAGCCAGTAGAATTCATCCAGTACGGAAGCACCCGGTTTTTCCAGAGAAGGAATGCTTCTGAAAAGATCCCACAGACACTCGAAATGGTTTTCCATCTCACGGCCGCCACGCATCACATAACCTCTGGTCGGATCAAAAATACCATCGCAGGCGCCGCCGGGAACATCCATTGCCTCAAGTACATGGATGTGAGAGCCAGGCATCTGACCGTCACGGACCAGGAAGCAAGCAGCTGCCAGAGCGGCCAGACCGCTTCCTACCAGGTAAGCATGCTTGTCATCTACGCCTTCCGGCTTCTCCGGACGGGCAAAAGCTTCGTAGTTTCCGTTGGTGTAATAAATACCCTTGCTGTTCTTCTGATTCATGCCACGTTCCGTATTACGGTAATCGCTGGTCGTTTTCTTCACTTCCGCCTTTTCCACGTTTTTTTCCTGACGGTTCTTTGTTGCCAGTGCCGCTGCTCCTGCACCTGCTGCCACCAGTGCTGCCAGTCCTAAAGAAGAATGTTTCTTTGCCATAGTAAAATCCCCTTTCTATTCAAACCTCATTTTGATAAGTATTTGCTTTCTTGTTTCTGACCGTATTCTACCGCAGCTTTTTCCCATCTTCAATTAACAAAGCCTGAAGAATGATAAACTTTTTAACAATCAGACCTGTTTGTAAAGTATTCCCTGTTTTTCCCGAAAAAAAACAGACCCACCGTTTCCGATGGATCCGCTTTCTTTATCATTAAAAAATTTTCAGTTCACCCTTTGCCGCGGCTTCCGCATTTTCCAGGGAATGAATGATATTTCCATGCATGGTGATACAGATCTTTTCTGCCACATCTCTTGGTTCCTCCTTCATTCCACGGCGGATCCAGTCCAGCATGACGCCTACAAAGCTGTATTTGTAAAAATGAGCGATGAACTCCCGTTCTTCCTTCGGAACATCCATTCCCTCCGCCTGTTCTTCCACCACACCGGCAATGAGACCGTAGGTCAGGCTGAAAAGATAGTTTTCGATCTGCTCCCGGCTCACACAGCGATAAACATTCAGGATAAACGGTTTGTTTTCCTGAACCACTTCAAAAATCTGAAGGATCCCTTCCTGCCAGGTCGCGTACGTTTTTTTCCCCTGAAGTGCCCGGGCGGCATCCTCGATGCAGGCCCACTCCACCAGGTCATAAATGTCTTTGAAATGGTAATAAAAAGCCATCCGGCTGATGCCGCAGTCACTGGTCAGATCGTTGATGGTGATCTTATCCAGCGGCTTTTTCAGAAGCAGTTTTTTCAGTGAATCTTCCAGTGCGTACTTTGTCAGGTTCTGCATAAATCGAATCCGCCTTTCTCTGTCGGAAGCCTCCTTATGCAGGAAAACCTCCGGTCCATTTGCCGTAACTGTCCATTCCCTGCACAACAGCTTCTGAACAGCCTGCCAGCTGCCTTCAGTTTACTCTACTGTCACGCTTTTGGCAAGGTTTCTCGGTTTATCCACATCAAGACCTCTGGCAACCGAAATATAATAGGCCAGAAGCTGCAGCGGAATCACCGCCAGGCTGGTGGCAAAACAGCTCTCCGTCCGCGGAACGTAGATCGTAAAGTCCGCAATGTCCTCCATTGAGTAATTGCCGTAACCGGTCAGCCCCAGGACAGAAGCGCCACGGCTCTTGACCTCCACCAGGTTGCTGATCTCTTTTTCAAAAAGCTCCTGCTGCGTCGCCACACCGATCACCAGAACGCCGTTTTCCACCAGTGAAATGGTTCCGTGCTTCAGTTCTCCTGCCGCATAAGCCTCGGAATGGATATAGGAAATCTCCTTCAGTTTCAGGGATCCCTCCATGGAAATGGCGTAATCCAGTCCCCGGCCGATAAAAAAGACATCTTTCGTATGTGAAAATTTATTTGCCAGCCACTGGATCCGCTCCTTTTCATCCAGGATCCGCTGGATCTTTTCCGGAAGCTTTAACAGCTCCTTTATATAATGATCTGCCTCTTCTCTGGTGATACATTCCCGTACTTCTCCGAAAAGGATCCCAATGAGATAAACAGCCGCCAGCTGCGTACTGTAAGCCTTGGTGGTCGCCACGGAAATTTCCGGTCCTGCCCAGGTATAAAAGACGCTGTCCGCTTCTCTTGCAATGGAACTTCCCACTACATTTACAATGCCAAGCACCGGAAAACCACGTTTTTTTGCTTCCCGGAGTGCTGCAAGGGAATCTGCCGTCTCACCGGACTGGCTCACGATCACGACCAGCGTATTCTCAGAGAGGATCGGATTCCGATAGCGGAATTCCGAAGCCAGATCGATATCCACCGGAATACCGGAAAGCTCCTCCAGGACATATTTTGCCGCTGCGCACACATGATAAGCAGAACCACAGGCTACCATCTGGATCCGGCTGATCTTCCGGATATCCTCATCGGAAAGACCCAGTTCTTCGATCACGATCCTGCCATCCTTGATCCTGGGATGGATGGTATCTGCCACAGCTTTGGGCTGCTCATAGATCTCCTTCAGCATGAAATGTTCAAAACCGCCTTTTTCCGCTGATTTTGCATCCCACTCCACCGTCTGGAACTCTTTTTCCAGTACTTCCTGATCCACATCGTAGAAAGTAATGGAATCTTTTGTAAGTTCTGCGATCTCCATATCGGAGATATAGCAGACATTCTTTGTATATTTCAGAATTGCCGGTACATCAGAGGCAATGAAATTTCCGTTTTCCGACCGGCCAATGATCAGCGGACTGTCTTTTCGTACCGCATAAATCTTTCCCGGCTGATCTTGAAAAAGGATTCCCAGTGCATAGGAACCACGGATACGGCTCAGTACCCGTGCAATGGCTTCCAGCGGATTTCCCTTATAATAGTAATCCAGAAGATGCGCCACCACCTCCGTATCGGTCTGAGACTGAAATTCAAACCCTTTTTTCTGGAGATATTCCTTCAGTTCCTTGTAGTTTTCGATGATGCCGTTATGCACCACAACGATCCTTTTATCCTTCGCACAATGGGGATGGGCATTGGCTACGGAAGGCTCCCCATGGGTTGCCCAGCGGGTATGACCGATTCCGCAGGTACCGTTTACTGCATTTCCATTGTCTGTCATCTCTTTCAGCGCCTGAAGCCGTCCCTTTGCCTTCAGAACTTCGATCCGGTTCTCGCCGTCCCGTACATCGGAAACGGCAATGCCTGCAGAATCATATCCTCTGTATTCCAGTCTGGAAAGACCGCTCAAAAGCACCGGTGCTGCATTCCAGGCTCCTGTATATCCAACAATTCCGCACATCCGTCAGTCCTCCCGGTAGCCCTTTTTTACGATCACATCGATCACCTCATCCACATATTTTTCGCAAAGTGCCTCTTCTCCGGCTTCCACCATGACACGCACCAGCGGCTCGGTTCCGCTCTCACGCACCAGGATACGGCCGTCGCTTCCCAGTTTTTCTCCGACGGCTTTGACGGCTGCCTGGACATCCGGATCGTTCTGTGCAGCGGCCTTGTCTGTTACCCGGATATTTTTCAGAACCTGCGGATATACCGGAACCGGAGCTGCCAGTTCAGCCAGCGTTTTCTTCTTCTCCAGCATAACCTCCATCATTTTGATCGCGGTCAGGATACCATCTCCTGTCGTCGCATATTTCCGGAAAATGATATGACCGGACTGCTCACCGCCTACACGATAACCGTTGGCAGACATGTTTTCATAAACGTATTTATCGCCTACTGCCGTTTTCTCATACTCGATCCCGGCATCATCCAGTGCTTTGTAAAGACCAAAGTTTGACATCACCGTGGTAACGACCTTGTTTCCGGCCAGTTTGCCGCGCTCTTTCAGATAGCAGCCGTAGATATAGATGATCATGTCACCATTGATCACATTTCCGTTTTCATCCACACAGAGGCAGCGGTCTGCATCACCGTCAAAAGCAAAGCCGACATCCAGGCCTTTTTCTTTTACCAGCTTCTGCAGTCCTTCGATATGGGTAGAACCACAGTTGGTATTGATGTTCGTTCCGTCCGGCTCATTATTGATCACATAGGTCTTGGCTCCCAGTGCATCAAATACACTCTTTGCGATCATCCAGGAACTGCCGTTTGCACAGTCCAGACCGACTCTTTTATTCTTATAGGAACGGGTAGCCAGAGAGATCAGATAACCGATGTAACGGTTTCTTCCCATCGCATAATCCACGGTGCGTCCGATCTGGTCTCTGACAGCAAACGGGATCTCACCGGAAAGACCATCGATATAAGCCTCGATCTTCAGAATGGTCTCTTCATCCATTTTTTCGCCGTTGCTGTTGATCAGCTTGATTCCATTATCATAGTAGGGATTGTGGCTGGCAGAGATCATGATACCACAATCAAAATCCTCTGTCCTTGCCACATAGGAAACGGACGGTGTCGTGGTTACATGAAGCAGATAAGCCTCTGCTCCGGAAGCTGTCAGACCGGAAACCAGAGCATACTCAAACATATAGGAGGACAGGCGGGTGTCTTTTCCGATGACGATCTTACATTTCTCGCCTTCCTCTTTATTTCTTCCGTAATACCAGCCCAGGAAACGGCCGATCTTATAAGCGTGCTCTGCAGTTAACGTTTTATTGGCTTCCCCACGGAAACCGTCTGTTCCAAAATATTTTCCCATAATTATTCTCCTTAATGATCCTTTCTACAGTAATCTCTATTTCACAGGATTACTATCACGATGCCGGGCTTCCTGACTGATTTTTTCCACTGCCCTGACATTCTGGTATTTACCAGCTACAGTTACTTATACTACCACAGGTTTGTACTTTTGGCTAGTTTTTTTGCACATTTTATTTCATTTGTGTGATTTTGCAAAAGCGGACTGTTTTTGCAGCTTTTTTCTTTGCTTTTTTCTGTGGAAATCTGCTTCCTTCCATCTGTTCTTTTTCTTCGCCCTGTTGTAAGATATGAATGATAAAAGAAAGCAGTGCATATTTCCATGTGAAAAACAAAAAAGGAGGATCGTATGGAAACAGCGGATCTCATAGAAAAAAGTACCTGGAGCTACCGGCTACATACTCTATCAGAAAAGCCAGAGCCAGATAACATAACGAAATCCCCGGTAAGCAGTTGAGACTGACTCCCGGGGATTTTTTTGATTTCTCTGATTTCTTTTATTCTTTTTTCCTTGCACTACGTCAAAAGCCGGAAACAAGGTCCGCTCAGAATTCTATCTTCGAATCCACACTCGCATTTCTCCCAGGCCTCGATTTCCCCATAAATAGTAGGGAATAGCCTGCATGGATACAGCTTCTTCCTTTGGCGGTTCCGTACTGTAAAGTTTCCTTCCGCTTACTTCTTTTATTCCTTTGATTGTCAGACCCATAAAATTTCCAAGTTCCGAAAGTTCTCTCTCTTGAACTTCAATTTCTGCCTCTTCTGAAATGCGCAAAGCACTCAATTCTTTTCCGTTATCTGCTTCTTCCAGACAGTAAACCACCGGTCCTCTCATCAGTGCCACACAGCCTGCGTCTTTCCGAACTGCCTGATTTGCATAGATCCTTCTTACCGGAAGTTCAAGATTCAATGTTAACTGATCGCCGCTTTTCCAGATTCTTGTCAAATAGAAGTATCCGTCTTTCTGTAATCCATCTGCAACTTTTTCTCCATTTAATTGTAATTCATATGAAGTACACCAGCCTGGAATCCGGACTGCCAGCGTTTTTTCTCCTTCTGCCTCCAGTACCGTATAACGAAGGCTTCCCTTCCATGGATAAGCGGTTTCCAGATTTATCTTCATACCTGTCGTTTCCACCGTTCCTCCTACAAAAAGATGCGAATACAACGTTTTTCCATCTATACTTTCTCCCCAGACATACTTTCCAAGAGAAGCGATCAGTCTGGAGACATTCGGGGGACAGCAGGCACAGGCATACCACTCCGGCCTCTGGGGCAGGTCATGGCGATATCCGTAAAGTTCTCCAGAAACTCCCGGTATTACTTCCAGTGGATTGACATAAAAGAATCTGCTGCCATCGTGCTGCATTCCACTTAAAATACCATTATATAACTCTTTTTCCATGATATCTGCGTATTTTCCCTGCGGTTGCAGTTCCAACATTTTTCTTGAGAAAAAGACCATTCCGATAGATGCACAGGTTTCTGCATAGGCTGTGTCATTAGGAAGATCATAATCGATGGTAAAGGCCTCTCCATCCACTGTAGAACCAATACCTCCGGTAATATACATCCGGGCATTGACCGCATTTTCCCAAATCTTTTCACAGGCTTCTTTTAAACTGTCATCCTTCAATTCACCTGCAAGATCCGCCATAGCCGTATAGAGATACATGGCTCTGACACTGTGTCCTTCCGCTGTATTCTGCTCCCGTACCGGCTTATGATTCTGGGAATACTTCCGGTCATAAGGATCCATAGGCCAGTGTGTCCAGTTGATTCTCTTTCTCTCTACTTCAAAATAATTGGGTTCTGTTCCACGCTCGTTGATGAAATATGCCGCCAGATCCCGGTATTTTGTCTCACCGGTCGCCTGGAAAAGCCGGAGCAATGCCAACTCGATCTCCTCATGACCCGGAATTCCTCTGGTTTTTTCTTTTCCGAAACGACTGTCAATGTGATCTGCCGTTTTCTTTGCTACTTCCAGGAAATTTGTTTTTCCTGTCACTTCATAGTGAGCTACTGCCGCTTCAATCATATGTCCCATACAGTAGAGTTCATGGCATTCCAACAGATTCTGCCATCTTTTTTCCGGCTCCTTGATGATAAAATACGTGTCCAGATAACCGTCTGGCTCCTGTGCCTTTTTCACCAGGCGTTGTACTTCTTCCAGGCTTTTTTCAATTTTTCCGCTGGGATCCAGGAGAGATGCATAAGCTGCCCCTTCCATCCACTTTGCAAGATCACTGTCCTGAAAAACCTGGCCGTAAAACTCGCCCTCCGCTTCTCCCGCCGCAATGCGGAAATTCTCAATTGCATGGCTTTTTTCAATTCCCGGAATCGCATCATTCAAGATCTTTTCCTGATAAGGAATCACCACATCTCGCACCAATTTCTGAAAATAACTCCAAAAATCATCTTTTACGGTCACTTTCTTAAGCTGGATTGTTTTTTCTGTCTTATCTGTCATTTTGCTTTCTCCTTCAAATGGAAAATATTTCTGCTACCGAACTTCCTTTACGAATAAACAATGGAATTTTCTCTAACGGGGCCTGAACTTTGATTTTCTCTCCACCCGTATATTCTTCACCCGTCCATGCATTTTTCCATTCAGAACCATTCGGAAGATAAACGGAAGTCTCCCGGATTCCATCATCGGTGACTGGTTTCACCAGTATATCCGGTCCAAAGAAATACGCATCCTTTTCCTTCCAACAATACTTATCTTCTGGAAATTCATAGAAAAGTGTCCTCATTACAGGTGTGCCCTTTTCATGCGCTGCTTTCATTACTTCACGAATGTAAGGTCTGAGTTTTTCACGAAGCTCTATATATGATTTTAGAATCTCATAAACTTCCGGACCATAACTCCAGATTTCATTATCTGCTCCACTGTTACATTTGCCGCCACCTTTGTCGCTCAAAGGTTCACGGAATGGTTTTCGATAGCCATGAAGACGCATTACCGGACTGAAGGTACCAAACTCAAACCAACGGATCAGAAGCTCTTTAAAGCTCTCATCACGCACATCGGCGCCACCGAAACCGCCAATATCGGTATTCCACCAGGGGATACCGGCCAGCCCCATACCAAGACCTGCCGTGATCTGATTTTTCAGGGAACGGAAAGAAGAATCAATATCTCCGGACCATACCAGTGTACCGTATTTCTGAGAACCAGCCCAGGCACAACGGATCAGATTCAGAATATTCTCCTGTCCTTCTGCCTCCATACCTTCATAAGCCATTTTTGCATATTCTCTTGGGTAGACATTTCCTACCTGCATGTCACTCCCGGCATAGTAACGATAATGTTGGAACTCGTATTTTGTCAGCTCCGGCTCTGCCTCATCCAGCCAGAAAATCCGGACTCCATCATCATAATAATTCCTTTTCAGTTTTTCCCACACATATTTGCGGCATTCCGGATTCGTAGCATCCATGATTCCCGCATTGCTCAGAATTCCGTCTTTTCTGCCGGCCTCTGTCTGGATCAAAAATCCGTTTTCTTCCATTTCTGCATAATTTTCACTGGAAGTTTCCACCGTCGGCCATACAGAAACCATGAGTTTTACACCCATCTCATTCAATTCATCCACCATAGCCTTCGGATCCGGCCAGTAATCCCGGTCAAATTTCCAGTCTCCCTGATTCGGCCAGTGGAAAAAGTCTGCCACGATCACATCCAGCGGCACATTTCTCTTTTTATACTCCCTTGCCACAGAAAGAAGTTCGTCCTGAGTCCAGTAACGAAGCTTACACTGCCAGAAACCCATGCCGTATTCCGGCATCATCGGTGCCTTCCCGGCAACATCTGCATAAGCTTCCTCGATCATAGCCGGTGTATCTCCGGCAGTTACCCAGAAGTCCAGCTGTTTGGAAGAATCTGCATGCCATTCTGTCACATTCTGGGCAAAGGTCGCATAACCGATAGCCGGATTGTTCCATAAGAATCCATATCCTCTGCTTGAAATTGTAAACGGAATCGTGATCTGAGAATTTCTCTGAGCCAGTTCCAGCCGACAGCCTTTCAGATCCAGAATGTTCTGCTGATACTGTCCCATACCGAAAAACTGCTCACCATCGGCTGCCTCAAACCGTTCGGTCAGCTGATAGCTGTCTGTCAACGGAATTGGCTTCATTTCTCTGGGATGGATCTCCAGAGCGCTGTAGAAATCTCCCTCCATCACCTCACGAAAACGGTCTCTTTCATACTCTTCCAGCAGAACTTCTCCTTTGTCATTTAAAAACTTTAGTTTTCCTGTCTCTGAAAGCAGGCAGACCAGTTTTCCATTAGTGATTCTTGCCGCCTTTCCTTCTTTCTCCAGAATGATTTCTGCTTTCTTCCCGTCTTCCTGGATTTCTTCCGTTAACGCAGACGGAATATCCTCAAAAAAATGACCATTTCGTGTAGCTCTTACACGAAGACTGTTCTTTCCCCAAGGTTCAATCATCAGAGTCTCTTTATCCATTCTCCGAATCAGGCGATTTTCCACTACATGAATCATAATTATTATTCCTCCAACTCCTTCTTTAGCCTTTCACTGCACTGTCAATGGTTCCCTGTATGAAATACTTCTGTAAACAAATATAGGCAATAACGATAGGCATAATTGCAATGCATGCTGCCGCTGCTGCACCATTAAAATCTTTTCCACCGGTTGAAAAATATTGAGAGATCATCAACGTCAAGGTATACGTTTTCGGTTTTTGCAGGATATATAATCCATAAGCGTATTCATTCCAGATGCCAACTCCATTCAGGATCAATACGGTCACTGTCACAGGCTTCAATTGCGGCAGAATGATCTTGAAAAAACTCTGAAAGACATTACATCCATCTATAGCACTGGCTTCATCCAAAGATTCCGGTATTGCATTAATGAAATTTGTATACAGGTAAATGGTCATAGGAAGACCAAATGCAACTGATACCAGGATCAATCCCCATAAGGTAGAAATTCCATGAATAGAAACCAACAGAGAATAAACACCTACCAGGATACTCAAGGATGGGATCATCATAATACCCATAAATACAGAACTGATAAACTGATTCCATTTGCTCTTATTTCTTGCCAACGGATAAGATGCCAGTCCTCCTGCCACAATCTCTAAAAACAGAACACAGACGGTTACAATTGCCGTGTTTTTAAAAGCATTCAGAATCTCGCCCTTCTTAAAAATTTTAATGAAATTGTCCGGATAAAAATAGTTCGGTATCGTTAAAAGTGAGGACATATCTGTCTTTGTCTTAAACGCCATAACCACCAGAACATACAGCGGAAGTACATGGAAAATTACAATCACCACTGCCAGAAGATATTTCCACCAGTTAGATTTATGCATATAATTTCTTTTTTTCTTCATCACATCTCTACCTCCTTCTTATTAAAGTAGCGTGTGAAAATATTGGCCACGATCATAATGAAAAAGAATGTAAAGATACCGACAGCGGCGGAATATCCTGCATTCTGCGCTTTGAAATACTGATTACTAATGTAAGATGCCAGAGAATGTGTGGTAAAACCAGGGCCGCCTCCAGAAAGAGCTACTATTACATCATACAATTTCAGGCCACCGATCAAATTTAAAACAACTGCTGAAGCGATCGATGGAAGAAGCAATGGAAATGTAATATGACGGAAACGCTGCCAGGAATTTGCTCCATCGATTTCCGCAGCTTCCAGATACATCTGTGGTACATTCTGAAGTCCTGCCAGATAAATAACCATACAGATACCAACAAATTGCCAGGAGTTGATCAGTGTCATAATAATGACACCTCGCGGACCGTCTGCCATCCAGTCAACCGGGGCAGCCCCAAACCAACCGATAATTTCATTGAATACTCCATGGTTATACATTACAAAGAAATAAATAATATAGCCCATGATCAGGCCGGAAATCATTGCCGGCAGATAAATGAATGTTCTTACAACAGAATGACCGCGGAAACGGCTGTTCAGGAATACTGCATATGCCAGACCAAACACATTCTGTAGCAAAGTACTGCCAAAACCATAAATGATCGTATTGATAAATGCAGTCCGGAAATTTTCATCTTTGAAAAGTTTTGCATAGTTGCTGAAACCAATGTATTTATAATCCTGAGAATATCCATTCCACTGCGTAAAAGAAATCCGAAACGCTTCCAGAAGCGGATATACAACAAAAAATAGAATCAATATCAGAGCCGGAATATAAAACAGATTGAGCATCCGTTTGCGTTTTTTCATAATTACCTTCCACCTTTCCTTGCAAAAAAGACCGGGAGTGTCTCGGGAAATCCCCCCAAAACACTCCCGGTCTCATACATTAGTCAATCTTTACTGGTTTATTTTTTCCGTGTATGCTGTCTTAATAGACTCTACACATTTTGAAACTCCATCGCCATCCGGATCCATGAAAATTTCGTTTGTAGAAACACCCATATCATTCCACATGCCACTGGGCAGATACTGACGATCAAAGTACTGGATGGAAATCAAATCATCTTTATACAGTTCCTGCATTTCATTGAACTCTTTAGTTACATATTCGTCTTCATTAGTTACACCTTTCAGTCCGGGGATCTTACCATTCACTGTTGCAATCTGTTTGCATACATCCGGCTGTGCCAGATAGCTTAACAGCGTCTTGCACTCCTCCTGATGCTCACTGTCTTTCCACATACCATAGCAAGTACCTTCTCCGGAACTTACATATGAGGATCCTTCTTCACTCGGAGACGGGATTGCCATAATACCAAGGTTTGCATCCGGGTTGTACTCCTGTGCCTGAACAATCGTATGGTTTCCACTGATAACAAAAGCACATTCGCCCATAGCCAATGCCTGAATAGCAGAATCATTGCTGGCTGTCAGAATATCCTGATTGAAATATCCTTTCTGCATCCATCCCTGAAGCATCTCAGCAATCGGTGTCCAGTAGGTATCAAAATCAAAAGTACCATCCAGAAGAGCATCTCCCTGATTCTCAGCCACATCAGAGTTCGTCAGAAAGCCCGGAGCGATTACTTCCATCAGATTTGCGGTATTATCCACGGTCTTTCCACCTACATAAACCGGAACTTTCTCTGCTGCCAGAATCTTATCACAGGCTGCCTCAAAATCAGCCCAGGTACGAATGGATCCCGGTTCCACGCCAGCTGCTTCAAAAACATCTTTATTATAACAAATGGATGCCGGATCCAGAGATAAAGGCAATACATAAACGTTTCCGTCTTTATCTGTAACGGTTCCTTTGATTGCATCTGAAATCTGATCAAACCACTCCATATCATTTACGGTTGCCAGATATTCTGCATAACGGGTGGTGCTCCATCCATGTGTTTCCCAAAGATCCGGAAGATCTCCGGAGGCCATACGGGTTTTCATTACATTCTCATAATCTTCACCTGGAGCGATCAATTCCACTCCGATTCCGCTTTCTTCTGTAAAATCATCCATGATAGACTGCAATGCATCCAACTGCTCACCAGTCCAGGAGGTTTCAACTTCAAGGGTTACATCATCTGCAGATGCTCCAATTCCAGTTCCCGTCAATACAGCCATCGCCATTGCTGTACATGCCACTACAGATACACATTTTTTGCCAGTCTTTTTCATTTTTGATTCCTTCCTTTCGTTCTTTTACACATATTTCTATGTGTTTTGATGAGATAATTATATAAAATGCCCATTTCGGAGTAAATATCAAAATATCCTATTTATTGCAAAAAAACTGTACTTATTCTCCTTTTTTGAGTATAATAAAAATGCTGAAAATCCTTATTTTTTTCGCTTTTGAGTTATTTTTTATGTTTCATTTTTTGTGTCGAAGTTTCATTTTCTCATATATCGTATCAATTTTTCATATTTGAAAGGAGATTAGCCATGATTTATAATTGTTTAGATATCAGTAAACCACTGGAATTTAACTCTATCGGAAAATTTCAAGATAATTCTCCTGATTATATGCATGCCGACCGCCCCCTCAGCAATTTTGAATTAATTGTAATGACAAAAGGATCTCTTTATTTAAAAAAAGGAGATACTAAATATGCCGTTTCCGAAGGTCAGTATCTCTTTCTTTATCCTAAAGAGGGAGAACGAAGAAAAGGATATCGCCCTTCTCCAGCCGAATACTACTGGATGCATTTTTCCTGTCATAGTCATTTACTTGTTGAAAATCCATCGCCCAACGATTTTATCAGTACGGATCATTCCCTTTATCTTCCTGCTCAGGCTGATTTGCTCGCACCTGAAAAAGTACTTTTACTCATGCGTATGCTGCAGGACCATCGACGCAGTAAATATCTCAGTTCTCTGGATTATGCAAATTATCTTGCAACCCTGATTCTCTGTGAGATTTATCAACAATATATTTCACAAATGCGCTCAGACAGTGAAACCGTAAAATCTCTGTCTGCTGCTGATCCCGAAAAAGG
>CAKRQP010000051.1:0-15070 GCA_934393555.1 uncultured Lachnospiraceae bacterium | reverse complement strand
CGGAGGAGAAAAACCTGGGAGAGCAGGTCTACCATGATATTTACGGTGGAAACGGCGCTTACGGAAGAGAAATCCAGGTGGAGGAAGAGAAGGAAGAGCAGGCCAGAGCCATTATCCGGGCCTGGCAGGCGGGAGAACAGACTTTGACGGGAAAAAAATCCGGGGAAAGCAGTAATCTTGCCGGAAAAATCCTGCTTGCGGCAGCAGTTCTTCTTGTAATCGTTCTCCTCTTTCTGAAATAAAGTTTGCCAGAAACAGACAGAGTCCAAAAGAAAACGGTTGTACAAGAATCACATTTCGTATAGAATGATTTAGGGTCAAAAGGTCAAAGAGCCGTTCGTGCCTGCACGATAAGACCTTTGAACCTGGATCCGCAGGTATCAGTAAATAATATCAGTACAGAAAACAAGGAGGAAACATTTTGATCGGAAAATATTTATGGGTATTTCTGATTTCCATGGTACCCATCATTGAACTGAGAGGAGCCATTCCCGTAGCTGTAGGAATGGGACTGCCCCTGATTCCATCGTACATCATCTGCATCATCGGAAACATGCTCCCGGTACCTTTTATCTATTTCTTTGCACGGAAAGTCCTGGTATGGGGCGCCGATAAACCGGTTATCGGAAAATTTTTCACTTTCTGTCTGGAAAAGGGAGAAAAAGGCGGTAAGAAACTGCAGGCAAAAGCAGGCAGAGGTCTTTTTGTTGCCTTACTTCTTTTCGTGGGTATCCCCCTTCCGGGAACCGGAGCATGGACAGGTACCCTGGCAGCAAGCCTTTTGGATATGGATTTTAAGTCCAGCGTCATTGCAGTTATGTGTGGTGTTCTCCTGGCAGGCGTGATCATGGCACTGATCAGCAATGGTGTTCTGGGAGCCTTAAGCTTTATGCTGTAAAATCAAACCGCTATTCTGGAAAAACCCGGGATAAGCGGTTTTTTTCTGTTGACAGTAAAGATGCAACGTGGGAGAATTAAGGTAAAATACGAGGAAAAATGACATAGGAGAAGGTCTATGAAAAAGGAGCAAAAGAAAAAACAGGATACCAAAATCCGGAGATTCTTAAAATTAAAGCCCACCCGTTTCGGGCTGATGGCGCTTCTGATCCTTCTGGCACTGGCCTTTCCGCTGTGGCACAGGGATGAAAATCCCCTTCTGAAAAAGAATAATGCCATCACTCTATACCGGGAGGTATATGAGGGACAGATGCCGGAGCTTCGGACCGAGGTTTTCTTCCCGAAGAATCATTTTGATTATGAAAAGGTGACCTATGATACCTCCGCACTGGATGTCAATACGCAGGGAACCTATACGGTGCCTGTGTTGTATGACGGTGAAGCAACCAACTGTGTGGTGGAAGTGACGGTGAAAAGTACAGAGCCGGATGAAACCGGAGAAACAGCCCCGGCAGGTTCCGGAGAAGTCTGGGAGCAGGCAGAAGAATCGGAAACAGAATAGGAAGGTAGGACGGCAATGGGAATGTTACTGGCATATGAACTGGAAAAAGGAACAGAATGGGAACTAAAAGATCTGGCAGCAGCTCTGGGCCATCAGGTGAAAATGGTGAGCGGCTCTAATTATGGCGATCCGCTAGGCTATGTGGCTGGGATCAACGGTTTTAAGAAAAACGGCACCAGAGATACAGAAGGAAAACTGGGAAGTGAGATGCTGGTTTTCTGTGGTCTGGACCGTGAGGCGATGGATCTTCTGCTGGCGGGTCTGCGGGAGCGAAAACTACAGATTCCGTTGAAAGCTGTGATCACACCCCACAATATCCAGTGGACCTCCAGAATGCTTTATCAGGAATTAAAAAAAGAACATGAAACGATGACAGCAATGAAAAAAAGCCCCCTGTAATGAGATAAGGGGGCATTTTTATCGGCCATCCTAAATGCAGCAGGAATCGCTCTCAGGCATTAAAGAACAGCAGTGTAAAATAAGTGACCGTGTCGTTTCCGTAATTAAAGCAGATATTCATGGCCTCCACGGTCTGCATGAGCATGATTCCGTGGCTTTCTACCGTGGCAACCCGTTTGTCCGGATGGCGGCAGGGAGAGTCTGGATAGGCGCAGGTCTCGCATTGCATGCAGCCGGTAGAAAGAGCCAGCACATCGCCGAATTCCTGACGGAAGCGCTCACGAAGCTGGAGAGTCAGGTCTTCATGCTGCCTTCGGGCTTTCAGGCAGGCTTCAAAATTCAGGCTGTCTTCCACCTGGGCAATGGTGGAAAAAAGAAAAGCACGGGAATATTTTTCACATTCCCGGATACAGCTCTGGATGGAGCCGATGGCTGGCGGGCAGGCCCAGGAATGACCATAATGCTCACATTCATGCTCACAGATAAAACGGACTTTTTCAGAAAAGATCAGGTCTTTCCGGTCCAGATAATGAAATTCCAGGATCGGATAATCGTAAATAAAAGATTCAATGGTTTCTTTATATGACATAAAAAAGGTCTCCTTCAAAGATTGGATCAGTATAGATTTCAGTATAAGCTCAGGAGGTCAGAACGTCAACCAAAGACAGGACAAAGAGAGGAAATAAAAATGAAACGACAGGTAAGTATTGAAGAAATCTGGGACGGTCGCTTTTATGGTCCCGGAGATATGGTAAAGGCCGGCTGCGGTGAATGCAGCGGCTGCTCCGACTGCTGCAAAGGCATGGGAAAAACGATCGTTCTGGATCCGTTGGATGTCTGCCGACTCACACAAGGTCTCCATGTGGATTTCCAGCAGCTGATCGGAAGTCATCTGGAGCTTAACGTGGTGGATGGCGTGATCCTGCCCAATCTTCTGGAAGCGGGAACCGAAGAAGTCTGTACCTTTTTAAACAAGGAAGGCCGCTGCAGCATCCACAGCATCCGTCCCGGCGTCTGTCGCCTGTTCCCTATGGGGCGTTACTATGAAGGCGGCAGCTTCCGGTATTTTCTGCAGGCCGGAGAGTGCAGAAAAGAGCCTAAGACCAAGGTAAAACTGAAAAAATGGCTCGACACCCCGGATCTTGCCCGCTATGAGAAATTTGTCAACGACTGGCACTACTTTCTGGAGGCAGTAGAACATATCCTTGGAGATCTTTCTAACGAAGCCACTGCAAAAAAGATCAACCTCTACATCCTTCAGAACTTCTTCCTTCTTCCCTTTGAAGGTGATTTTTACGAAGAATTTGACCGCCGCCTGGCCGAGGCAAGGAGGATGATCGGGCTGGCATGACAAAAGCAGGGAAAAGCTATTGACAAAAGCAAATGTATAAAATAGAGTGAAAGTATGAGCGGTCAAATAGAATATAAAACCGCTGAAAAATATTTTTCAGGAGGAAAAAGGAATGAGAAAGAAAAGACAGCTTCACCTGCCGCTGTTATTTCTGGCAGTGCTTTTTGGGCTGTTTCTGAGTCTGGGAAGTCAGAGCCGGGCGTATGAGACAAAAAATCTGACGCTAAATGGCAGCTATGATGGAAATGAGACCTATATGCAGGTTGGTGATGTGGAGTATTGGAAGTTTACAGTTCCGTCTGATGGCCATGTGGCCCTTAAGGCAAATTTTGAATGCAATGCTTTCGTCTGGGCTTTGTACAATGAAGACTTGAGCGAAAAATTTTTTGAAGAAAATTCTTTCACAGCATCACCGACATCTCCGGAAACAAAAAGCTGGGATTCTTACCTGAGTAAAGGAACGTATGTGATTAAAATACGGAATATAGAAGAGTTCAGCAGAAAAATACCAGGCTGGGTCCGTCTTTGGGGAAGTTTCCAGTCCGCACAAGTGACAGACGGAGAACCAAACAATAAATTTATGTACGCAACATTTATCTGTGCAGGAGATGACGGGCGGCTCAAAGGAGCGCTGACAAGGACGGACGATGTGGATTTTTACTGGTTTCATGTACCGAAGACAGGCCAGGTATCAATCAAACTGAATACAGGCATTCATTTCCAGAATTTTGTGCTTTATAATTCTGACAGGGAACAGATTTTCAAAGAAGGTGTCTGGAATGGAACAGAGGCAAGTCCCCAGCTCTTTGAGTATTCAGAAGCTCTGGAAGCAGGAAACTATTATATTAAAATTGAAAAAGGTGACTGGGATTCAACAATAAATGTTGGAACATATTACCTTACATACAACACCTCATCGGTCAGCTCTGTAAAACTGAGTAAAAGCAGCCTGACGCTGAGCAGGGGAAAAACGGCAAAACTGACAGCCACTGTTCAGCCGGACAATGCAGTGAACAGGGAGGTTTCCTGGTCTTCCTCAGATTCTGATGTAGTCAGTGTGGAGGAGGATGGCAGCCTTTACGCCGGAACCCCGGGTATTGCAGTTATTACGGCCAGGAGTACAGACGGAACCAATCTTTCTTCCTCCTGTACAGTGAAAGTGGTTCCTGTCAAAATTTCTGACGTGTATGTGAAAAGCCAGACAAGAAACACGGTGACTCTCAGATGGGACTCTGTTTTCGGAGCAGACGGCTACCGTGTATACAAATACAATGCAAAAAAGAAGAAATTTGATATATACCGTGATACGGCAAATACCGAAATCCAGGTTTCCAAGCTCTCTCCCGAGACCAGATATGTATTCAAAATAGCTGGCTACAAGAAATCCGGAAAGACCAAGCTTGTTGGAACTGCTTCTGCCAAGAAAGTCGCTTATACGGCGCCAAAGCTTTTAAAAGTGCCAAAGATCACTTCAAAAAAGATTCTTTCCAGAAGTTATCATCGTGTAAACCTGAGTCTGAACTGGAAGCCGGTCTCCGGAGCTACCGGTTATAAAGTTTATTACCGGCATTCACCAGCAGTCAAATGGAACCTTCTGACAAACAGAAAAACCTGCGGAGTTAAAGGTACGTTCTATGTGAATGGAATCTGCTATATACGCGTGACTCCGTATCGTACAAGGAATAGAGTCACCACAGAGGGAGCTTCCAAAATTCTGGTTATTCGTGAATAAAAGAAAGAAAAGCAGAGATTTCCCGGATGAGGGGGTCTCTGCTTTTTACTTCTGTTTCAGAAAAAACTCCGCCGATTTACTCCTTGTACGACAGCTTCTGAACGTGCTAAAATAGGGCAGACGCCCCGTTTCAAAGGGGCATGACAGGAGACCCTATTTTATGATACAGACACTGAAAAATGTAAAAGAATATAAAGAGGAATTGATCCGTCCGGCCATCCATGAGATGTTGGATGCCCTTGGTATTGCAGGGGATCTCAAGCCGGGCATGAAGGTAGTCATCAAGCCCAATCTTGTCATGGCGAAGAAACCGGATGCACCGGTGACAACACACCCGCTGGTGGTAAAGGCTGTGGCGGAGTGGCTCCGGGAGCAGGGGATTGAGGATATTACCCTGGCGGAGAGTTCCGGAGGTCCCTACACGCCGGAGCATATGAAAAAGATTTACCATGTCTGTGGCATGGACCGTATTGGAGACTGTATCCGTCTCAATGAGGATTATTCTGCAGAAACGGTGAATACCAGGGAAGGCTTTGCCAATCACAGCTTTCACCTCATCACACCCATTGTGAAGGCAGACTATATCATCAATATCTGCAAGCTGAAAACCCATGCCATGACCGGCTATTCCGGCGGTATCAAAAATCTTTTTGGAACCATTCCGGGTCTTGAAAAACCGCAGATGCATTACCGCTGGCCCCAGATCGAGGATTTCTCCCGGATGCTGGTAGAGCTCGCAGAAACCGTAAGTCCGGATCTTACGATCATGGATGCCATCGATGCCATGGAAGGAAACGGTCCTACCGGCGGAACCTCCCATCCGCTGCATCTTCTTCTGGCTTCCCGTGATATCTGGACACAGGACTACTTTGCCGCAGGTCTTATGGGGCTGGATCCGATGGAGATCGTCATGATCCGTCAGGCAGTGGAAAAAGGACTGGCAAAACCGGATGAAATAAAGCTTGTGGGAGATCCGGTGCCGGAAGCACTCACTCCTTTTCAAAAGCCGGATTCCATCAGTCTGGATTTTACCACAAAGGTGCCGGGGTTCCTGAAAAAGCCGTTTGTTTTTGTGGCTTCCCGCTTATTGAAATCTTATCCACAGGTGGATCCGAAGCTCTGTGTGGGCTGCGGAAAATGTGCGGAAAGCTGTCCGGCAGGCATTATCCGCATCGAAAACAAAAAAGCAAAATTCCGGAAAAAAGGCTGCATTTCCTGTTTCTGCTGCCAGGAAATGTGCCCGAAAAAAGCGATTTATGTGCGAAAAGCACTGTGAAAAGAAAAAGCGTATGGTCAGTCTTTAAAAACTGGTCATACGCTTTTTTTTACACGTTTTATAAGGCGAAGAAGGATTCTCCCTCTATCAGCTTCGCAGGTATTTTGACATTCTGGGGAGGCTGACCGGGATGCTGGATAAGCTCCAGCAGCAATTCTACGGTCTTTTCGCCGATCGCCCGTTCATCCTGGTGCAGGTGCGTGAACCTTGGTTTTCCAAAAAGAGGAAGAGGCGAGTCGAAACAGAGAATGGAAAGATCTTTTCCGATGATGCGTCCTACCCGCTGGGCAGCCTGCTCTGCCGCCACCGCCAGAGAATACTGGAGAGCAAAAAGAGCAGTGATCTCCGGATGCTCCGTGAGATGGCAGGCGATCTGACGGATCATTTCCTCTGTGATATGATCGGAAGAAGGACCAAGATTTTTAAGCCAGAGTTTCTGGTTCAAGGGAAAACCGGTAATGGCACTGTACTGGAAAACAGCATCGCAGCGTTCCTGGAGTACACTGTTATCAACGTTGGGAAGGAGGAGTCCTATATTTCTATGTCCATGAGAAGTGATATAGGAAAGCCCCTGGGAAACTGCCAGCACATTGTCTGTTCCAACAGAGGTCTGCCGGATCACCTGGATATTCTGGTCAATGAGAACCAGTGGATATTTGTCGATGACCATCTGAAGCAGTCTGGGATTCAGAAACTGAGAAGTTCCGGGGAAAACGATCAGTCCGTCTACCGGAGCACTGCTCATGCTTAGGATGGCTTCCTCTTCACGTTTGGGATCATCGTGGGAAAGGGAAAAGAAAAGGTGCGCTTTCCCATGGCAGGCGTCTGTGATGGTGGTGACCGTTTCAAGACCAAAATGATCGTTTAATTCCGGATAGATCAGACCGATCCGGGGAAGCAGGTCTCCGGAGAACGGAGACGTCTTAACGGGACTTCCTCCTGTCAGAGAAGAAGTGCTATGGCTGACAAACGTTCCACGCCCTTTCTGACGGGAAAGGATTCCTTCTTCTGCCAGCATATTCAGAGCCCGTTTGCTGGTGATCTTGCTCACATGAAAAAGATCAGCCAGACCGCCTTCCGTCGGAACCTGATCACCTGGTTTATAGACACCATTTTCGATGTCCTGTTTGAGAGACTGATATATTTTCAGGTATAAGGGTTCATCCATAAATTTCTATCCTCCGTACATATTGCAACGATTCAGAGCCTATCGTGATGCGGCTTCTTGTCAAACAGGTTTTCACATTTAGAAGGATTCGTTCCTGCAAGAAGGAATCACATGTTTGAATGCAAATCTACCTGGATCCGAACAGTTACAAATAAAGTATACTATATATATCAATTTGTTGCAAGGGAAAGATGAAACTACCATGCAATGCACTTGAAAAAAGATATCATATTTATATAAAACATATATTGACATATCAAATAAGGAACTTTATAATAAAGCAAGAACAAATGTGATACCTGCAGAAAAGGAGGAAACGTATGTTTTTTACACTGGAAAAGCTGGAGAGGAGTACAAAAAAACTGAAGGATCTCCGCTACAGAGAACGGATGGAGATCCCGGTATTTGAAGCAAGCACACCGGAGGAAGAACCGGTGGGAAAGCGGCCGGAGAGTGTCGTTTATACGGACAGTCTGAAGAAAGGAGATTTCTGGATCGGAAGAGGAACCTATATGTGGATCCGCCAGTCCGTGGATATTCCTGCAGAATGGGCGGGAAAGAAGATTGCCGGCCTGTTTAATATCGGAAAAACAGGTGACGGACTGAACTCCGGTTTTGAGGGGCTGATCTATGTCAACGGTTCTCCTTACTGTGAGACCGGTTCGTATCATGAAGAAGTGATCTTCCCGTCTGAACTGGCAGGGACCAGGGTGGATCTTGCCATACGTCTCTGGGCAGGGCTGGAGGGCGGCGGTGTGCCAACTCCGCAGACCCATCAGTTCAAACAGGCGGAGTTTGCCATTCTGGATGAAATTGCGGATGATTTCTATTACAGCAGCCGCGCAGCCGTCGAGACGGTACGTGTGCTGGATGAGAATGATTCTGTGAGAAGGGAACTTCTGACAGCCATCGACCGGGCGCATCTGGCGATCGACTGGAGAAAGCCGGGTTCCGATGCCTTTTATGAGTCTTTGAAAAAAGCACTTGCGGTCTGGAACGAGGAGGTTTCCAAAATTTCCTACACCAGCCCTGTGACCATTCACACCGTAGGTCATTCCCACATCGACGTAGCCTGGCTGTGGCAGCTGAAACACACCAGAGAAAAAGCGGCCCGTACGTTTTCTACCATGTGTACGCTGATGGAGCAGTATCCGGAGTTTACCTTTATCCAGTCCCAGCCGCAGCTGTACGATTATATCAAAACCGACTATCCGGACATTTATGAGCGGATCCGGAAAACGGTAAAATCCGGCAACTGGGAACCAAACGGCGCCATGTGGGTGGAAGCAGACTGCAACATCTCTTCCGGTGAAGCTCTGGTGCGTCAGATCCTGAACGGCCAGCGTTTCTTCAAGGAAGAGTTTGGTGCGACCTCCAACGTACTCTGGCTTCCGGATGTATTCGGTTACAGCTGGGCACTGCCCCAGATCCTGAAACGTTCCGGCATTGACAATTTCATGACCATCAAGATCAGCTGGAACCAGTATAACCACATGCCGCATGATACCTTCCGCTGGATCGGAGTGGATGGTTCTGAGGTCCTGACTCATTTCATGAGTACGCCGGCTATTTCTGACAGCGGCGGATATACCTATAATGGTGTGATCGATCCGGTATCTGTCAAGGGAGAATGGGATCTTTATCATGACAAAGAGATCAATCAGGAGCTTCTTCTGGCTTATGGAAACGGAGACGGCGGCGGCGGAGTCAATCGTGACATGCTGGAGATGGGGCGTCATCTGAAAGCGATGCCGGGTCTTCCGAGAGTAACTCCGGGAAAAGCTTACGACTACTTTGAAAATCTCCAGAAGACCGTTGCCAAAACCGACCGTCATGTACCTACCTGGGATGGAGAACTTTATCTGGAGTACCACAGAGGTACCTATACCTCCCAGGCCCGGAATAAGAAGAACAACAGGAAGACTGAACTGAAGCTTCGCGAGGCAGAATGGCTGGCCAGTGAAGCAGCTGTAAAAAACGGCGATCTTTCTTCCTATCCGGCAAAGGAGCTTCATGAGGCCTGGAAGATCGCTCTCAGAAACCAGTTCCATGATATCATCCCCGGTTCCTCCATCCATGAGGTATATGAGGATTCCACGGCAGAGTATGCGAAAGCCAACGAGATTCTGGATATCATCGAGAAAAATGCCCTGAAGGTTCTGACCAGAGACGAGTCTTCCACCGTGACCGTTGTGAACAACAGCAGCTTTGCGGGCGAAGGCATCGTGACGGTAAAAGGCTTCGAGGACAAAGAGGGAAGCTGGCTTTCCGCTGACGGTAAAGAGCTGCCCGCTGTCCGGGCGGAAGACGGCTGGCTTGTGAAGGTTTCCGGCGTGGAGCCTACGGGCTTTACAACTCTGACTTTCAAAGAGGGAACCGGCGCTGAGAGCTTTTCTAAAGCAGACTGGACCAGAGAGATCGATACTCCGTTCTATCACATCACCTGGGATGAAAGCGGCCGCATGACCTCTGTTTTTGATAAGGAAAACGACCGTGAGATCTTAAAGGCAGGCGAGACCGGAAACCGTCTGGTGGTTTACGAAGACCGCCCGATGAACTTCGACGCCTGGGATATTGACATTTATTACCAGGAAAAGGGTTATGAGGTAGACGATCTGAAAGACGTTTCCGTGGAGAAGTCTTCTCTTATGACAAAGGTAAACATGACCTGGAATTACGAGGATTCCGTGATCTCTCAGGAAATCCGCCTTTATAACGATGACCGCCGGATCGACTTTGTCACTCATGCAGACTGGCATGAGCATCAGCAGCTTTTACGGGTGCTTTTCCCGCTGGATATCCGCAGCAGCGAAGCAACCTTTGATATCCAGTACGGAAATGTAAAACGTCCGACATATGAGAATACCAGCTGGGATATGGCAAAATTTGAGACCGTCGGTCATCAGTGGGCGGATTATTCCGAGACCGGATATGGAGTCAGTCTGATGAATGACTGTAAATACGGTTACAGCGCCAGAGGACATGTCCTTGGCATGTCACTGATCAAATGCGGCATCTATCCGGATTACGCGGCAGATCAGGGAAGCCATGATTTTACCTATGCTCTCTATCCTCACAAAGGAAGCTGGCAGGAGTCCGGCGTGCAGAAGAGTGCATGGAGGCTGAACAATCCGCTCTGGACGGTGGCAGGAGCCGTGGATACAGAGAATTCTTTCTGTAAGGCAGATACCGGCCATGTAGCGATCGACTGTGTGAAGAAGGCGGAGGATTCGGAAGATCTGATCGTCCGTTTCCACGAGTACGAAGGCATGCGCGGTCCTGTAACTCTGCACTTTGCTTTCCCGGTGGCTTCCTGGCAGGAAACGAACCTGATGGAAAATCCGGAAGGCGAAGAACACAACGGAGAACTCAAAGTGACTGTACGTCCTTACGAGATCCGCACTTTCCGCGTGACGCCAAAAAAATAAAAGGAATGCAGCGCCGGTCCGTCTTCGGATGACCGGCGCTTTTCTATGTACAAAAAGTCGGGCCGATCGTGCAAAGAGAAACCGGGTGGCTGATGTATAATGAGAACATAACGGTTCAGTACCTTCACAGTTACAGGCAAAAATCCATCGGGATTTTGGCATATTTATGTCAAAACCCTTCGCGGAATCGTGTCAGTTGAATACTTACCAAACAGCACAAAGGAGGAGCACATGGGAACAGAAGACAGAATTAAGGCGTTGAAAGGCAAACTCATCGTTTCCTGTCAGGCGCTGCCGCAGGAGCCTCTTCATTCGTCCTTTATCATGGGCAGAATGGCCAGGGCAGCGAAAGAGGGCGGAGCCGCCGGGATCCGTGCCAACACAAAAGAAGACATCAAAGAGATCCAGGAAGTGACCGGTCTTCCTGTCATCGGTATTGTGAAACGGGATTATCCGGACAGTGCGGTTTACATCACGCCGACCATGAAGGAGATTGAGGAACTCATGGAGGTAAAGCCGGAGATCATTGCCATCGATGCCACCGGTGCCCTGCGTCCCGGAAATGTGACGCTTGCGGATTTTTTCCATCAGATTAAGGAAAAATATCCGGAGCAGAAGCTGATGGCGGACTGCTCTACGATCGAGGAAGCTCTTTTTGCCGATGAACTGGGCTTTGACTTCATCGGTACAACGATGGTCGGTTACACGCCGCAGAGCAATGGAATGAAGATTGAAGCGAATGATTTTGAAATTTTACGGACGATCCTGAAAAAAGTAAAGCATCCGGTGATCGCAGAAGGAAATGTGAACTCTCCGGAAAAGGCAAAAAGAGTGATCGAACTGGGTTCTTATGCAGTTGTGGTCGGAAGCAGTATCACTCGCCCGCAGCTGATCACAAAAGGCTATGCAGAGGCTGTGGATTCTGCGGAAAAATAGAAAAGGAGAAGGCGTTTATGAGAGATCTGGAGAAATACAGAGGAGTCATTCCGGCATTTTATGCCTGCTATGATGAGAACGGAGAAATCAGTGGGGAAAGAACGGAAGCACTGGCACTGCATTTTTTGAAAAAAGGAGTAAAAGGTCTTTATGTCAACGGTTCTTCCGGTGAGTGTATTTATCAGAGTGTGGAGGATCGGAAAAAGGTTCTTGAGCATGTGATGAAAGCAGTGGGCGGAAAACTCACGATCATTGCACATGTAGCCTGCAACAACACGAAAGACAGCGTGGAACTGGCGGCTCATGCGGAAAAACTGGGTGTGGATGCCATTGCAGCGATCCCTCCCATTTATTTCCATCTTCCGGATCATGCCATTGCGGAGTACTGGAACGACATCAGTGCGGCGGCTCCTCATACGGATTTTGTGATCTACAATATCCCGCAGCTGGCCGGTGTGGCATTAAGTCCGTCGCTTTTCAGAAAAATGAGGGAAAATCCCAATGTGATCGGTGTAAAAAATTCTTCCATGCCCGTGCAGGATATCCAGATCTTTAAGGCGTTGGGCGGTGAGGAGAGCATTGTCTTCAACGGACCGGATGAGCAGTTTGTCGGCGGACGGCTCATGGGAGCAGACGGAGGGATTGGCGGCACCTATGGCGCAATGCCGGAGCTTTTCCTCAAAATGGATGCGTACATCCGTGCCGGAGAGGCAGAAAAAGCGACTCCGATTCAGTATGCGGTAAATGAGATCATTTCTGCTCTCTGTTCCGGTCACGGAAGCATGTATGCCATCATCAAAGAAGTAATGAAAAAACGGGAAGGGCTTGATATCGGCGGTGTACGGAAACCGCAGGCAGCCGTGATCCCGGAGGATCAGCCGGTCATCGATCATGCGGCAGAGCTCATCGACAAAGCGATGGAGGCTTTTATCCGATGAGCAGCGGGAAGAGATACATCTGCCTGGATATTGGCGGAACCTATATCAAACACGGCCTTCTCACGGAAAAGGGAGAGATCCTTACCACAGGGAAAATCCCTACTCGGGCAAAGGAAGGCGGGCAGGCAGTTTTTGAACAGGCAGTGGAGCTTGTGGAAGATTATCTGGAAAAAGAAGAGCAGAAGCCTTCCGGTATCGCGATCTCCACGGCGGGCATGGTAGATCCGGAGACAGGGATCATTCTTCATGCTTCCGATGCCATTCCGGGCTATGCAGGAATCAATTACAAAGCCTATATGGAAGAACGGTTTCATCTGCCCTGTGCGGTGGAAAATGATGTAAACTGTGCCGGCCTGGCGGAGAGTGTTTCCGGTGCCGGAAAAGGAAGCCGGATCAATCTCTGTCTGACCGTTGGAACAGGGATCGGCGGCTGTCTCGTTGTAGACGGGAACGTGTTTCACGGAATCTCCAACAGTGCCTGTGAAGTGGGCTATATGCGTCTGGAACAGGGCGTTTTTCAGGATGAGGCAGCTGCCAGTGCCCTGGTGCGGAGAGTAGAAGAACGGAAAAAGGCAGAAACGCGGCTGTCAGAAGATGGAGAGGAGCCGGAAGGCTGGGATGGCTTCCGGATCTTTGAGGCGGCAAAGGCGGGAGATCCCATCTGTTGTGAGGAACTGGAACGCCTGGCAGAGCTTCTGGGGATGGGCATTGCAAACATTTGCTTTGTGATCAATCCGGAACGGGTGATCCTGGGCGGCGGGATCATGGAACAGGAAGCCTATATGAAGCCAAGGATCGAAGCAGCGCTGGAAAAATATCTGGTGCCGCAGATCTGGAAGCATACCACGGTTTGTATGGCTGCTTATCAGAACCATGCAGGCATGCTGGGCGCACTGTATCATTTACAGGCGGAACTGAGACTATGCCGCTGACAATTTGTGATCTGTTGCAGAAAGGCAGGAAACATTTATGAAATCGATAGAATTAGGAAAGCTTTCCGCGGATATCCGGCCGGATCTTTCAAAAAATAATCCGCGAAACAGTGAAGGAGCTTTTTTTAGCCTGAAAAATGGTGACATCCTGTTTGCGTACAGTAAATTTAAGGGAAAAAGCAATGCGGATTTTGCCAGTGCGGATATCTGCCTTCTCCGTTCCAAAGATAATGGACGTTCTTTCGGGGAAGAAAAGACGATCATGACCTGTGAGAGCGAAAAAGCTGTGAATATCATGTCTCTTTCTTTTCTTGAAATGAAGAATGGAGATGTAGGTCTTTTTTATCTGGTGCGTCAGACCTATACACATATGCGGATGTATCTTCGAAGATCTGCAGATGACGGAGAAAACTGGAGCGAGAGAATACTCTGTATGCCGGAGGACGGCTACTATGTGGTCAATAATGATCGGGTGCGTCGGCTTTTGTCGGGAAGGATCGTGATCCCTGCAGCGCGTCATGCGGTAGCGGAGGGCTATATCGATGCCCGCTCCGAATCTCTGTTCTTTTATTCGGATGATGATGGAGAAAACTGGAAGATGGCAGCAGGAAAATGCAATCTTCCGGGAATCCCTTGCTGTGATTCCGGCCTTCAGGAGCCGGGGATCCTGGAGCTTGCTCCCAATATCCTCTGGGGCTGGGCAAGGACGGATATCGGCCGGCAGTATGAAATGTTTTCCCATGATGGCGGTGATACCTGGACAGCCAGTCAGCCGTCCCGTTTCACATCGCCCTTAAGTCCGCTGTGTATGAAAAGAGGATGGGATGAGAACATCTATGCGATCTGGAATCCGGTACCTGTCTACAATGGAAGAGAGATCGATAAAGAATTTTTCACAGGAGGAAGAACGCCTCTTGTCATTGCTGTGAGCAAAGATAACGGACAGACGTTTACAGAACCGGTGGCCTTTGAAGAAGAGCCGGACCGCGGTTACTGCTATTGTGCTCTGCATTTTACAGAAACTTCCCTGCTTCTTGCTTACTGTGCCGGAGGAAAAGAAGACGGAAACTGTCTCGGAAGGACGGTCATCCGCCGGATCGAGAAAAAACAGCTGGAAGAAAAGATACTCTGAAAAAAGGAGGGCCGGGTGTCATCAGACATCCGGCTTGAGTTATGAAAAAGAGAATCTATATGAAAAAGCTGTATTGGCTTTGTTTGATTATATAGTACACAAGGAATGTGTCCATTCTGTGTAGAAAGTTTGAGAAAAGTATAAAGAGTTTCTTAGATTCTTCGGAAAGTGTGGTATACTTTCTTAAGAATCAGGGCTTTGGGAAAGCGCGGGGAAACCCTTTGCAAAGGAGGGCGGCTCGGAGTCGCGAGCCCGCCGCCCTCCTCTGCACTCCTCCCAACGGGCCCGCTTAGAAAATAAGGGGCTTACGTCAGACTGG
>CAKRQP010000050.1:0-15273 GCA_934393555.1 uncultured Lachnospiraceae bacterium | reverse complement strand
TGGTAATTCTTCATCTCGAAGGGAACCGTGCCCGTGGAGGCAAATTCCAGGCTCACCGTGAGACGGTCATTTTTCAGAGGACCATCCGCCGTGAAGGGAACCACCAGAGTGGCAGAGCTTACTGTCGTCGTTGGTGCATATCCCTGGGAATAGGTGGCTGCCATGCCGGAGTAGAGATGACGATTGTCGATACCGAGATGGATTTCGCCGGAAGCGGTGGAGGGAGGATTTGTGGATGGTTGCTCCGCAGCGGGTTCTGAGGATGCAGATGACGCCGGTTCGGTCGCCGGTTCTGAAGATGCAGGGACCGGTGGTTCAGTTGCCGGTTCCGACGGCGCAGGGGCTACCGGCTCTGACGGCGGGGAAGCTGCTGGTTCGGTCGCTGGCTCTGATGGCACAGGGATCGCTGGCTCTGACGGCGGGGAAGCTGCTGGTTCGGTCGCTGGCTCTGAAGGTACAGGGATCGGTGGTTCAGTTGCCAGTTCTGAAGATGCCGGGGCCGATGGTTCGGTCACCGGCTCCGACGGCACAGGGGACGCTGATTCCGTTGTCGGCTCTGAATACACAGAGGCCGGTGATCCGGCTGAGGGTTCTGACGCTGTGGAAGCCGCTGCTTCGGCCGCTGGCTCTGGCGGCATGGTGGTTGCAGTTTCGGCCGCTGGCTCTGGCGGTGCAGTTTCCGGAAGTCCGGCTGCAGCGTTCTTCGATGCAGAGACGGCCGGTTCCGTAGCAGAAGTGCCAGATCCGATGGAAGCGGTATCCGCCGCCTGCACGTTCCACTTTTCCCAGCCAATTATGGAATTTCCTCCTGCTCCTTGTATCAGCAGGACTGCCAGCATAGCCGCCAGCATCTTTCTCCCTCTCCGGTTTTTCATCTTTTCCATCGTCCTTTCTTGTCAGTCGGATATTTGCAATCCGCTTCGTTACTTGCCTGATTCCATTAAAATCCCGCCATCCATCTCATAGACCCGGTCACAGAGGATCCGGATATCCTCCTCATTATGACTGGCCAGAAGAATGGTCTTTCCTTCTTTTTTCAGATCCAGAAGAAGGGATCGGATCTCTGCCACGCCGTTTTTATCCAGGCCATTGAATGGTTCATCCAGGATCAGAACTTTCGGATCCTCCATAATGGCCTGCGCAATGCCCAGCCGCTGCCGCATCCCCAGAGAATACTTTCCCACGGGCTTTTTCATATCCGGATCCAGCCCCACCTTTTTCAGAACCTGACGAATTTCTGTCTCTCCGATCTTTCGGTTTAAATCTGCCAGGATCTTCAGATTCTGGATGCCGGTCTGGTTCGTGAGAAAGCCCGGTGTCTCGATGATCACGCCAAGAGATTCCGGGAAGTCCCTGTCCACACCGATCCTTTTTCCAAATACCCGGATCGTACCGGAAGTAGGCGGCAGAAAACCGCAGATACATTTCATGAGAACGGTCTTGCCGGAACCGTTGTTTCCCACAATGCCATAGACTTTTCCGCTCTCCATGACCAGATTGACTTCTTTCAATACCAGATCCTCCCCGAAGCGTTTCGTCACGCCCTCGATCTCCACGCAGGGTTCTGCCATATGCTGCCTCCTGTTCATATTTGATAAAATCACGCCCTGATAAATCGGATTGACGACAGTATTTTGCAACCGCCGAGATGAAAATCTCAGATTTCCTCCACTCTCCGATACAACGCCATCCCGTGGACCGCCATCGCCCCCAGCAAAAACACCAGCAGAAACAGCCACAGTCCCAGCTTTCCCCCGCCCCAGTCGCCGCTCCCCTCGATCCACTGGGGCGGGTAGAGCCAGAAGGCCTGAGCAAAATACCGGTCGTGGAGAATCATGCAGAAATAATAGGCCACAAAGGGCAGACCCCAGGCCAGGTATACCGACCGGTAAACAGCCGCAGCCGCCCCTCCGAGGGTACTCAAGATTCCACCCAGAAGCCCCAGCCGGAGCAGGATGTATAGAAACTCTCGTCCCTCTTCCACCGGAAAACTCCCCTGATGTTCCATTGGGAAAAAGACCACAAAATAGCCAAATGAAATCAGCACACCGGCCAGCAGCCAGGCCAAAAAGCCGCTGAGGGCCACAGCCACAACCTTATTTCCAACATAGTCCAGCCTTCCGGTTCGCGGAAGAACCGCTTTCAGAAAACCGCCCTTCCATTCTCCTAAGAAAGAATCGCTCCAGGGCAGCACGGCAGCCAGCGGGACAAAAAAACAGGCCGTCTCCGAATAAAAGGCTTTCTTTTCCATCGAAAGAAAATTCCAGGCCGGAAGCAATTCCTCCCCGAGTTTCGGATAAACCGCCCCAAAGCCGATTCCCAGCGCTCCCAGAAACACAGCCGCCCAGAAATTCCTCCCGGAAAGCATCCGTTTGATCTCCGTTCTCATTCTTTTTCCCCCAGAAAAGTAAAGGGATACCGCTTCAGGGCTTTCATGGAAAGCAGTACCAGCAGAATCAGCAGCCCGCCAAAGACTGCCAGTGACTGCCTCACTGTTGGCAGCCGGTCATAGCCGAAATTATGACGGGCATAGACCGCGTGGCTCAAAGGACTGATCCAGCCTGTCAGCACATTGACCTGATACATCTCATAGCTTTCCATTCCCAATAGGCTGCCGATCGTCTGCGGATCCAGAAGGAACCCAAAGCCACTGAAGAGAAGCCCTGCGATCATTCCTTTGTTTCCTTTAAAGATCAGATTTCCTGCCAGGATCACAAAACTCAGGCAGAGGGAATAAAGAAAAATCAAGGCAGCCACCTGAAGCATACAGAAGTAAGGCGGCATACTCTCCATGACTTTTACCGTGGAAGGAACGCTCAGGTCTTCTCCCAGTTTGGAATACGCAAGCATGGCTGCCGTCTCGCTCCAGACATCTCCCACATAGCTGTTTTTCATGCAGAGAAGCACGGTGGAAAGAAGTATGAAGCCCGTATAGAGAAGGGTCGCAGCCGCTACATAGAGCAGCTCTCCGGCAAGCCATTTTTTCCGCGTCATCCGGATCAGGTAGTAAGGAGAGACCGGTGTCAGCCCCGGAAGATCCGCAAAAAGCAGCAGAAGCAAAAGAGAGCTTAAAAGGATTGCCGTACTGTCCCCGAAGGTCCAGAGAAAGGGTTCCACCGCCTGCACAGGTGTGTGGTAAGCCTCGATGACCACCATGATCCGGGTACTCAAAAGATACGAGAGTACGAATCCCAAAAGGAAGGTCAGAACCACCCGGGGATTTTTCCAGAAGCCCCTGAAGGAAAATTTTGCTGCTGCCAGTACCTGCCTCATGATCAGTACCCCAGGTTCCTGTCGATGATACTTCCGTCGATCGCATTGATCGTAAGATAGCTCTGATAAGTCATATTGTTTGTATATGTGGTACCCTCGTAGGTATTCTCAAAGCCTCCAAAGAAATCCCATGCGGGAACCAGAATACCGGTTTTGGGATCACTGGCCGGTTCATAGATCCTGGTATAGCCAAAGGTGATCCGGTTGATATGGTAGATCCGTTCCTGCTCATAATTCAGAGTATCCGCATTCTGAACCAGCATCATTTTCTCATAGATCTTCATGATCTCATCAAAGGACAGCAGCTTCAGATTCTCTGTCTTCACTTCCCCTTCGTCATAGCGGTTATCAAACTCCAGATATTCCACTCCATCCGCATTCACTACAAGATCCAGCACCTCATAGCACCAGGTTTCCATCTCGCTCTCCATACTCTCCAACCCGCCGCCATATCCAATGGTATAAGTGATGGGAATCTTGTTGATCTTCCGCACATAATGGAACTGATAACCGGCAGCGATCTGTTTTTCCCGTGTGTATCCGCCTGCTGCCGTATCCGAATTCCAGAGAAGCGCATATTCCCATTCTCCCATCACCATGTCCGGAATATTGAGTTTTGCCACTTTTTCATCCGCCAGTTTTTTTGCCTCCTCAAAGCTGATCCCGATGTCATTTTTTATGGTCTCTTCATCCGGAACCTCTGTCGTATCTTTTAATCCTCCATAGCCTGCCCAGAAACTGGTATCCAGATTGGGAAATTCTTCATAGAGCCTGGAGATTTTTATATTCACAGGCATGCTGGAATAGCCAGAAACCATATAATTATACCATTTCCCGTCTTCCGTCTTTGCGGTTCCCATAAAGCGGTTTTCATCTATGTAAGTGCCGCCCTGGCCATCTTCTTTTTCCAGATTCAGTTTCGCCGGAACTTCCTGAAGCTGCTTTTCTTCCGCTGCTTCCTCATAGGCATTCTCTGTGTTTTCAATGGCGTTGTAGATATCATAATACAGATTCCCGTCTTCATCCGTCCCGTAGCCGTAGGGATCCAGATTGCCTTCTGCCAGATACCCTTTCAATTCTTCCAGCTTTTTCTGCAATTCCGGCTTTGTTGGCTGATAATAACTCTCCTGTGAATAAAACACCGCATCCGGCAGGAACGCCTCCGTCACCTGATCCATCAGCGCCTGATCCAGGGGATGCTGGCTCACTGAGATCGCCGACACCTTCGAGGCCTCCGGAATCTCCACATCGGCATCTGTCAGGATCTGAAGTTTTCCTGTCTCATCTTTCACCTCGCTGCTATAATGCTCCGGAGCTCCGAGGGCGCTGCGAAGCACAGAGGAAGAGGTCTCACTGGACTGGGGCGTCTCAGCTGTTTCTGTGCCGCTCGCGTCACCAGGCACAGTTGTGCTGTTCTCCGTCCCGGTGCTGTCTGCCTCCAGATCATCAGGGTTCTCCGTCCCGGTCGTGCTCTCCTGCGCCGCCAGAGTCTCGCCTTCTTCATAATTTTTCAGGCTGGCCGCGCCTTTCTGGCGCACCAGAGAGTTCTCCGGAGTCTTCGCGCAGCCTGCCAGCATTCCGGCTATTATCAAAATGCCAGCTATATTCAAAACTCTTCTATTCTTCATTTCTAATCCTCCTGACCTTTTTTTCTGATCATAGCCTAACACATCCTCCTTGACAAAATCCTCGCTGAATTGTAACCGTTCTGTAACCGCAGCAAGGCTTTTGAAAGCCGGATGGAAACATATGCGAGGGGGACGGCTCCAGGACCGCACTCCCAGTCTGACGTAAGCCCCTTATTTTCTGCGTGCCCTGGAAAGGGGGTTGCAAGGGGGAAAACCAGGACTGGCGCAACTCTGATGGTTTGCCCCCTTGCTAATGTTTTCCCCCTTGCTGATGCGAACGCAAGTCCCTTTCCCCACTTCGCTCTCCAGCGAAATCTCTGCCCCGTGCAACATCGCAATCTCCTCACAGATCGCCAGCCCCAGTCCCACGCTTCCCGCGCTCCGTGCCCGGGCTTTATCTACCATGTAGAAGGCTTCCGTCACCCGCGCCAGGTCTTCCAGCGGAATCCCTTTTCCCTCATCTCGCACGGAAAGCTCCCTCTCATCCGCCCGAATCCATATCTTCCCGCCTTCTTTAGAAGCCTTCACGGCATTATCCACCAGATTCATTACAAGGCTCATCATCAGATCCTGGTCCATGGTCTTCGTAAGATCCTCCGGAGTGCAGGAAATCTCCAGGGAAAGCTTTTTCTCCTGCAATCTCCAGAACGTAAGCTCCTTCACTTTTTCGAGAAAAGGCAGCACCTCCACCTCTTTTTTCTCAATGGCGCTCTCCCCCATCTCATAAAGGCCGGTGAGTTCCAGCATCTTCACCGACAACCGTGAAAGCCGCCGGCACTCGTCCCCAATATATTGAAGGGCCTGTTCCCGCCTCCGTTCGCTTAAGCGCAGCGTCAGGAGCGTATCCGCGTAGCCGATGATGGCCGTCATCGGCGTTTTCAGTTCGTGCGCCAGACTTCCCAAAAGCTGTCTCTGCGTCTCATTGACCGTTGAAAGCTTTTCCACATGCTCCTCGATCTTCTCTGCCATCTGGTTAAAACTCTCCGTCAGCTCCGCGATCTCATCCTTTCCCCGGACGGGCAGACGGATCCCATAGTTCCCGCCTGCCAGCAAAGCTGCCGTTTTTTTCAGTTCTACCAATGGCTGGATCGTCCGGTATATTCCATGAAAAAGAAAAGCCCCGATGAAAAGCAGGGCTCCTATGGTAAAAAGAAGCCCTTCCAGAAAAAGCTTATCAAAGCGCTGATAGATCTCCGTTATATCCTTATAGTAAAGAACGCGGTAATTTTTTCCAAAGGTCAGAATATCCCAAAAGAGTAAAAGCCTTTTCTCTCCGTTCTTTAAGAGAAGCCCGTTCTCCCTGTCATCCGTCTGTTTAAAAACATCTTCCACCTCATACTCGTAGGCACTGATGTTAAAAAGTTCCTTCGTCCCCCGGTAAAGGATTCCCTGACTTCCCACATACTGGCGGAAAGCGCTGGCCACGATCCGGTCCTGTATTTCCTGTTCTTCCGTTTCATACATGCCTCTGAGCTTCTGATCCAGTTCTCCTGTTTTTTCCTGAAAACTGAGCTTCTCATAGTGCCGGATACTCTCCACCGCCTGCCGCCTTGACTCATAGAGCAGGTAAAAAAACACTGCCTGGGACAAGACCAGAAACGCCAGAAAAATCTGCAGAAACAACTTTTTAAAAAGCTTCACTCGTCCACCTCCAGCCGGTACCCGATCCGGGGAATGGTCCGGATCACGTCCTGAAAACCAAGTTTTTTCCGGATTCTGCCCACATGGGCGTCCACTGTTCTGGTCTCTCCCTCAAAGTCCACGCCCCAGAGAGCCTTTAAAAGCTGTTCTCTGGTCAGCGCCTTATTTTTGTGGCGAACAAACATCAGAAGACAGTCATATTCCATGGGCTTTAAATAAATCTCTTCCCCCGCCTTCGTAACGCTCCTCTTCTCCGTATCGATCTCCACATCCCGGACTTTCAGGATTTCTCTCCCTTTTTGATGACGCTCCAGTACTTTTTCCACCCGGACCAGAAGCTCCAGCATCTCGAAGGGCTTCACAATATAATCCTCCGCCCCTTCTTTCAGTCCCCGGACCTTGCTCTGGACATCGGCTTTCGCCGTCAGGAAAATCACCGGGATCCCTGCTGCCTTCAGCTCCGGCAAAAGCGTAAAGCCATCCTTTCCCGGAAGCATGATATCCACCAGGGCCAGATCAAAATCCGCCTCTTTTTTCAGAGTTTCCTCCACCTCCAGCCCATCCAGACAGGAAACGACCTCATAGCCCGTCACCTCCAGATTCATGGAAATCAGGTCGTTGATGGCCATTTCATCCTCTATCACTAAAATTTTTCCTCGCATATTTTCACCTCAGTTCCATTTTAGCATAAACCCACTGTGGAAGGTTGTAACCGTTTTGTAAAAAAAGAAAGGCGCGACCGGAGTCACGCCCAAACTCTTTATTTTTCTTTTTTCCGTATGCAGACCATGCAGAGGAGACAGAGGATCGTCTGCACCGCTGAAGACATCGGAGTCGCAAGTCCGATCTTGAATAGCGATGCCCCTGCCTGGCGGCTCATGAGAAAGGACACCGGCACTCTCACGAAGAAAGCGCCCACGATTCCCTGAACCATGACAAATTTTGTGAGGCCAATGCCGTTATAGAAGCCCACATAGCAGAAGAAAATCGCCGTCAGCAGGCAATCGATGGCATAAGCTTTCAGATAATCGGCTCCCGCGGCCACCACCGCCGGATCCGAAGAGAAAATACCGGCCAGAACGGTTCCATGATAAAAGGAAATGTAAAACATCACCACACCGATGGCAAAGGACAGCGCCACGCCGTAATGCAGAGCTTTTTTCGCCCGATCCATCCGGCCGGCTCCGTAATTCTGTGCCACAAAGGCGGACATGGACTGCATGAAAGCCGAGGAGATCAGCATGATGAAGCTACAGACTTTTTCTGCCACTCCCACACCGGCCGAGGCCGTCACGCCCATGGAGTTGACGATGGCCAATATAATTAGGAAAGAAATGCCCACGAGAAGATCCTGCATGGCGATCGGAATCCCAAGTCCCGTCATTTTCTTCACCAGGACGCCGTTTAAGCGAATGTGTTGTTTTTCCAGTGTGAAGGGCAGGTTTTTTCTCCGGATCAGGAACCAGGATGCTGCCACGCTCACGGCCTGAGCCATGACTGTCGCAATCGCCGCTCCCACCGTCCCCATGCCGAGGACTGCACAGAAGAAAAGATCGCCAAAAATATTGAATACACAGGCGATGGCCACCGTGATGAGCGGCGTGTTGGAATCTCCTAAGCCCCGGAAAATGCAGCCGATCAGGTTGTAAGCTACGATGATGAGGGTACCGCCTCCGCAGATCCGGACATAGGCCACAGTCTTATCGAAGGCCTCCTCCGGCGCGTTCATAATCCGGCAGAGCTGCGGCGCAAAAATGAGGATCAGCACGGTCATCGTCAGAGCGATGATACCAAAAAGCACCATGGCCGTTCCGATCGTCTCTCCGCCCTCTTTTCGCTTGCCGCTTCCGATCTGCTGCCCCAGAAGAATTGTCGTTCCCATAGCGAAGCTGCTGATCAGGTTTGTGATGGTCGCCATCAGCTGAGAGCCCGTGGACACCGCCGATACATCCACAGAGGAAGCAAATTTTCCCACAACCAGAAGATCCACTGCGCCGTACATGGCCTGCAGAAACAAGGCCAGCAGCACCGGCAACGCGAAGAGAACCAGCGGTTTTAAGATTTTTCCTTCCGTAAAAGTTTTCGTCTCTTTCATATTTTCCTCCTTTTTCTAATGCAAGTGTTCAGAGCACACCTCCAAAATGCTACGCATTTCGTCGGTTTGGCGTATCCGCCAAATAGATTTGCATAAAAAAGCGTTCATTCATGCAAGCATGATTCACACTTTTTCATGCAAATCTGCTTAGCTCTGAACAACAAAAAAAGCTGAACAAGATGCAGGCATCTCAGCCTGCCATCTTATCCAGCTATTGTTTCTTACGAACAAATTACCCTCCGATGAACCACTGTCATTCTATCCTGTTCTTCTCGCAAAGTCAAGAGGTTCTTACTGCGGGAATACCACGGTGAGAAGCATTTTGAAGGCCTCCACTGCATAGACCGCATGGGGGATTTTAGCGGGCATTACGAGAGCCTCGCCGGCTTTTACCTGATGCTTCACACCACCCACGGTGAACTCGCCGGTTCCTTCAAGGACCGTTACCATGGCGTCGCCCTCGGAATCATGGGTGCTGATCTCCTCGCCCTTTGCGAATGCGAAAAGAGTGACGCTCACTGCACTGTTCTGAGCCAGTGTGCGGCTCACAACCTGTCCGTCCATATACTGGACCAGTCCGCCTAAATTTACTACTTTTTCATGCTCAATGTTTTTAATATATGCCATTTTCAGTCTCCTTTTCCGTTATTTTTTGCCATGAACGCTTCGATCTCATCTGCATCACGGATCACAGCCTCGGAAAGGACTACGCAGCCATCCTCGGTGATCAGAAGGTCATCCTCGATACGGATACCGATCTCCCACTCATCGATATAAAGACCCGGCTCATCCGTGATGATGGCTCCCGGCTGAAGCTTTTCGTTGCCAGCCGTTGTCACGTCATGGACGTCGATACCCAGATGATGAGAAACGCCATGCATATAGTAGGTGCCGATCTCGTCCTTGCTCTCGATGAGACCTAAGCGGATGCAGCCCTCAGCCAGCACATCTTTGGTGATCTCGTTAAGCTCACGCAAAGTCATGCCTGGTTTTGCCACCTCAGCCACCTTGCGGTTTGCTGCCAGAACGACCTCGTAAACCTGTCTCTGGCGCTCTGTGTATTTTCCGTTTACCGGATAGGTCCTGGTGATATCGGCACAGTAACCGTTGAATTTGGCTCCCAGGTCCATGAGAAGAAGGGTTCCGTCCTCGCAGACATCCTGGTTGGTCTCATAGTGAAGCATGGTTCCGTTGGCTCCGCTTCCGGCAATCGTCGGGAAGGAAGTGCCGTCGGCACCCTGATGGTGAACCATATACTCGAAGTCAGCCTGTGCCTGATATTCAGTATTGCCCGGTTTGAGATTTTTCATGACAAACTGAAGGGCCTTGTCTGTGATATCGATGGCTTTTTTCACCATTTCGATCTCATCTGTATCCTTCCACATCCGAAGTGCTGCCACTGCCGGAGCAATGTCTTTGATGCTGCGGCCCGGATATTTGTCTGCAAATTCTTTTGCTTTTACTGCATTGTAGTCCGGGAGGTCCTCATACTGGTAGCGGAAGCAGTCAAAATACAGCGTGGTGATATCCTCTCTGGTCATCATGCTGCCTGCCATTCCCTCAAAAGAGTCCAGAAAACGGACATCCTCGATACCGGAGATCTCCTGTGCCTCAGAAATGGTAACTTTTCTTCCGAACCAACGCTCCTGTGTCGGATCTGCCTCTTCAATAAAAAGGATCGTCTTTTCTTCTTTTGCAGTCTTTTTCATCAGCAGGATCATGTGGTCTCTGCGAAGCCCGGTCAGATAGAAAAAGTTCCTGTTTTCTTCAAAGGGCAGATAGGCATCCGCACTCATATGAAGTTCGATCCCTGAGTAAAGGATCAGGGCAGAATCCATCTCCATGGTATCAAAAATTTTTGTTCTTCTTTCTGTAAAATTCATTTTTCTTTTCCTCCGTCTGTTTCTTTCGAAAACACTGTACCCTTAGGATAACACGTTCTCTCCTTCTTGCCTACCCTGTTTTTTCCGACAGAAAAACAGGTTGCAAACTTTTTCTGTCTGCGTTATAATGTTTTCGGACAATTTCATGAAAAGAGGGGAGCTGGCGAAAGCCGGCTGAGAGGAAACGTGATTCCGTTTCGACCCGGAACCTGATTTGGATAATGCCAACGGAGGGAATACATACCAAGATTTTTTAGAGGTGCCCCCGCATCTCTTTTTTTATTCTGGACAGCGCAGGATCTCCATTCAGGTGGGGATCCTTTCTTATTGAACATCTGACGACTGAAAGGAGAAAATTGTCCATGAAAACCAATCTCTCAACGAAAAAAATTGCACTTGCAGGCGTATTCACCGCTCTTGCTGTTGTAGGAAGCTTTATCAGCTTTCCGGTAGCCGGCAGTAAATGTGCCCCGGTACAGCATATGGTCAACATTCTGGCTGCTGTCACCTTAGGCCCCTTCTGGGGGATCGGCATTGCCTTTATCGCAAGCCTTCTCCGCAATCTTCTGGCTCTTGGAAGCCTCATGGCTTTCCCGGGAAGTATGGTTGGCGCACTCTGCTGCGGTCTTGTTTACCACTTCTCCCGCAAACTGAGCCTTACCTGTGCTGCGGAAGCACTGGGAACCGGAATCCTCGGCGGCATCGCTGCTTATCCGGTGGCTGTTTATCTGATGGGCCTTACACCTGCCGGTATCTTTGTTTACGTTGTACCTTTCCTGATCTCTACCGTAGCAGGAAGCATCCTTGCGTTCCTCCTGATCACGGTCCTGGAAAAAGGCGGCGTCATGAGAGAGCTCTCTTCTGCTCATTAAACAGAAAACAGGGCGTCTGCAGATACAGACCCTTGAAGGACAGAGAAAGCCAGACTTTACCTGTCCGGCGGTACATTGGGGACACCACCTTGTGCCGCTTTAAAAAAGCCGGTCTCATCCGGCAAGAAACCATCACTTGAAAAGATGAAGTTTCAGGCGTCAGTATTCCGGGCTGCTCATGCGTGCTGTCCGTGTTTTGCTGACGCCAGGATTCCAGACTCAAATCATGAAGGAGGCAAAACAAGCATGAGAAATTACACAACCCAGATGGATGCTGCCAGAAAAGGCATCCTGACACCGGAACTTGAAATTGTCGCAAAGAAAGAAAACATGACGACAGAGGCTCTTATGAAGCTTGTCGCCGAAGGAAAAGTTGCCATCTGTGCAAACAAAAACCATGTCGGCCTGAATCCGGAGGGTGTTGGAAGCATGCTCCGCACCAAGATCAATGTAAACCTTGGCGTTTCCCGTGACTGTAAAGATTACGACATTGAAATGCAAAAGGTCATGAGTGCTGTAAAGCTTGGTGCAGAGGCCATCATGGATCTTTCCAGCCATGGAAACACCCAGCCTTTCCGGCAGAAGCTGACACATGAATGTCCTGCCATGATCGGAACCGTTCCTGTCTATGACAGTGTGATCCACTATCAGCGGGATCTGGCGACTCTGACCGCCCAGGATTTTATCGATGTGGTCCGTCTTCATGCGCAGGATGGCGTGGATTTTGTTACCCTGCACTGTGGCATCACACGCAAAACCATTGAACAGATCAAGAAACACAAAAGAAAAATGAACATTGTCAGCCGTGGCGGAAGCCTTGTCTTCGCCTGGATGAGCATGACCGGTGAGGAAAATCCCTTCTATGAACATTTTGACGAGATCCTGGACATCTGTGAGGAATACGATGTCACCATCTCTCTCGGTGATGCCTGCCGTCCGGGTTGTCTGGCCGATGCAACGGATGTATGTCAGATCGAGGAGCTTGTCCGTCTGGGAGAACTGACCAAGCGTGCCTGGGACCACAATGTACAGGTCATGGTGGAAGGCCCCGGTCATGTGCCCCTGGATCAGGTAGCCGCAAATATGAAGGTACAGCAGAGCATCTGTATGGGCGCTCCCTTCTATGTCCTCGGTCCTCTGGTAACCGACATTGCTCCTGGTTATGATCACATCACAGCTGCCATCGGCGGAGCTGTCGCTGCCATGAACGGTGCAGCCTTCCTTTGCTATGTGACTCCTGCCGAGCACCTGGCTCTCCCCAACGTGGACGACGTAAAACAGGGCATCATTGCCTCCAAGATCGCCGCTCACGCAGCAGACATTGCCAAAGGGGTCCCTGGAGCCCGTGACCAGGATGACCGTATGGCAGATGCCCGTCAGAAACTGGACTGGGAAAAACAGTATGCCTGTGCGCTGGATCCCGAAACTGCCAAGGCGATCCGTGACAGCCGCAAGCCTGAGGATGACCACAGTGACACCTGCAGCATGTGCGGAAAATTCTGTGCTGTCCGCAGCATGAACAAGGCTCTGGCCGGAGAATACATCGATATCCTGTAACGGATAAAGCCCCCTGCTTCCATTGCAAAAAGCAGGGGGCTTATTTTTTTGAACAATATTCGGTCAATCAGACATTCCTTTTTCCCGCAGAAATGATACAATAAAATCACCATAAAACTTAGGCAGAAACATCTGCCGGAAAAGAGGTCCTAATGACTGCAAAAAAACCGCCTATGGGCTGGAACTCCTGGAATACATTCGGGGAGCACATCAATGAAAAGCTGATCATGGAGATGGCAGATCAGCTGGTGAACGACGGATATAAGGACGCCGGTTACGAGTACGTGATCATCGACGATTGCTGGTCCTTAAAAGAGCGTGTGGACGGAAAGCTCGTTCCGGATCCCAGGCTTTTCCCCAGCGGAATGAAAGCACTTTCCGATTACATCCATTCCAAAGGACTGAAATTTGGCATGTATTCCTGTGCCGGAACAAAGACCTGCGCAGGCTATCCCAGCAGCTACGGTCACGAATTCGAGGATGCCCGCCAGTTTGCCGAATGGGGTGTGGACTACCTGAAATATGATTTCTGCAACTTCCCGGTAAGCGGTGATGCAAAGAATGCTTACCTCACCATGGCAATGGCTCTTCGCCATACCGGCCGCGAGATCCTCTTTGCCGCCTGCAACTGGGGAAAATACGATCCCTCCGGCTGGATGCGTTCCAGAGGCGCACATACCTACCGTTCCACCTTTGATATCTACGATGTCCCCAGAAGCTACCAGGATATTTTCCGCAAACAGGTGGAAAACATCGAAGGTAACGCTCCCGGCTGCTACAATGACCTGGATATGCTCATTGTCGGTATGCACGGAAAAGGAAACGTCGGCATCGGCGGCTGCAGCGATGAGCAGTACCTGCAGCATTTCGCCATGTGGTCCTTCCTGACGTCTCCGCTTATCATCGGTGCAGATATCCGGAGTATCGATGCTCCCAACAAAGCAACGCTCCTGAACAAGGGTCTCATCGCCATCAACCAGGACGAGGAATGCTGTCCGGCCTTCCTCATCGAGAATATCGATGATAAACGCTACACACTGGGCAGGATCCTTTCCGGAAACCGTATAGCGATCGGCTTTTTCAACATTGCTGATCCTGCGGAACACGCACAGGATATGGGCATCTCCTTCGATGATCTTGGCATTCATTCCGAATCCGGTCTTTTCCTGAAACTCACGGATGCCGCTACCGGTGAAGAGCTGGGTGTCTTCCAGGACGCTTACACCACCGTTCTTGCCGGAAATCAGTTCCAGGTTCTCGTTGCAGAGCTGGTAAAACCGGAGAAATGATGATGCACTGTAAAACATGCGGACGTACGCTCACCAAAGATGAGATCGCACTCCACAAAAAGCTCTACAACCGCGATGCCGAAGAATTTCTCTGCATCGACTGCAGCAGCCGGTACCTAGATGTATCCGTTGAGCTGCTTCGTCAGAAAATCGTAGAATTTAAAAAAATGGGCTGTACGTTGTTTGAAGCGTGATATTCAGCTCTGCAGGAGCGTAGCCGAGTTCTCTGAAATCGTTCAGGGATTTGGGGCATTTTCCAAATGGAAGTCGGCGGCAGCAGCCGCCTTATCTTCCCAAAAGCAAAACGGACGGGCACTGTCAATGGAGACGCAGCCGTTCCTCTTGACCATTGACAGCGGTCGGCTGTTTTGCTTTTTATCACAGAAATGAAGTGCATTCTATTGGAGGTTATATGAGGTTACTATTTGAAATGGATAAACGCGATTATGACAATTGCACTCATAGGTTTGTGCGAAATTCGGCAAGAAGTATCATAATCCGCGAAAAAAAGATTGCTATGATCCATAGCTTAAAATATGACTATTACAAGTTTCCGGGCGGCGGAATGGAAGGAGAGGAATCTCCTGTCTGTGCGATGATACGTGAAACTCGTGAAGAAGCTGGTTTGGTGGTCAGACCTGATACGGTAAAAGAATACGGCTATGTGCATCGTATTCAAAAAAGTGATAAAGATGCAACGGAATGCTTTGTCCAGGATAACTATTACTACCTCTGCGATGCTGAAAACGAAACTGTTGCACAATGCTTAGACAATTATGAAGCAATGGAAAGTTACACATTGGAATTTGTTGAACCACACATTGCAATTCAAAAGAATCGTAATGTGCGGAACAGTCCCCATAACTCTATGATGTTCGAGCGTGAAGCTCTGGTTATAGAATTGCTGATTGACGAGGGATTACTGTAAGCGCAAATTCCATGTAAATATGCTATAACTACAGTACGTCCACCTTCACGTTTGTGAGGTTCTTAGAATCTCATTATTTTCTGTGATTTTCGTGTCTTTATTGTCCT
>CAKRQP010000049.1:0-15324 GCA_934393555.1 uncultured Lachnospiraceae bacterium | reverse complement strand
TTGTATATATATTCAACTGCTTCTGTATAATTCAAAATAGTCACCTTTTCTCTTTAGATTTGTACAGGCACAGAGGAACCTGCCCTTTTTGCCCCTGACATCACCATTATAATATAGCCTTCGATTTATGCAAGAAAATTTTTTCGCAAAAACTGTCAAAAGCTTCTTCCATAAAAAAGAAGCCCCGGAAAACCGGAACCTCTTCATTGGTATTGGTTTATTTGATGATCTTGCTCAGAAAAGTCTTCAGACGTTCACTCTTGGGATGTTCAAAGAAATTCTCCGGATCGTTTTCTTCCTGCACCTGACCGTCTGCCATAAAGATCACCCGGTCTGCCACCTCACGGGCAAAGCCCATCTCATGTGTGACTACCACCATGGTCATATGCTCGTTGGCCAGTTCCTTCATAACATTTAAAACCTCGCCTACCATCTCCGGATCCAACGCAGAAGTCGGCTCATCAAAAAGCATCACTTCCGGATTCATGCAAAGTGCCCGGACAATGGCAATACGCTGTTTCTGTCCGCCGGATAACTGACTCGGATACGCGTTGGCTCTGTCTTCCAGACCGACCCGTTTCAGAAGCTCCATTGCCTGCTTCTCCACTTCTTCCTTTGGCCGCTTCTGCAGCTTGACAGGCGCCAGCGTCATGTTTTTCAGGATCGTCATATGCGGGAACAGGTTGAAATGCTGGAACACCATCCCCATCCGCTGTCTGTGTTTATCCAAATCCACATCTTTTCCCATCAGATCCGTTCCGTCAAAATAAATATGACCCTCCGTCGGAACCTCCAGAAGGTTCAGAGAACGAAGAAAAGTGGATTTTCCGCTTCCGGAAGGACCTACGATCACAACAACCTCGCCTTTACGGATCTCCTGGCTCACACCGTTCAGGGCATGCAGGCCGCCCGGGAATACTTTTTTCAGATTTTCGGTCCGGATCAGGACCTCTCCTTTATTAGTGGTCACTGTTGCGCAGCCTCCTTTCCAGAATACCAACCAGTTTGGTAAAGATCGTTACCATGATAAGATAGATCAGTGCCACGGTGAGCAGCGGGAAAAATGCACTGAAGGTACGGCTTCTGATGATATCGCCGCCCTTCGTCAGATCCTCCAGAGCAATATAACCGGCAACAGAGGTCTCTTTTAAGAGAACGATAAACTCGTTTCCAAGTGCCGGAAGCACATTTTTGAATGCCTGCGGCATGATGATATAAAGCATGGTTTTTCCATAACTGAAGCCAAGGCTTCTTCCTGCCTCAAACTGCCCGTCATCGATGGACATGATGCCGGAACGGAAGATCTCTGCCACATAAGCGCCGGAGTTCAGTCCAAACGCCATGATCGCCACAAAAACCTTGTCGATCTTCACGGAACCAAATACCACGAAATAGATGATCAGAAGCTGTACAACGACCGGAGTACCACGGATCACCGTGATATAGATTCCGCAAAGGAAGCTTCCGATCTTCATTTTGCCTGTCTTTGCATAAGTAGAACGAACCACCGCTACCAGAAGTCCCAGAACAATACCGATGAGTACGGCAAAGAAGGTAACCTCCAGTGTAACTTTCAGACCATTGGTCAGATAACGCCATCTATTATCGGCGATAAAGTTGTTATAAATCTGCTCGCGCAGCCACTCCATAATTTTACCTCACATCCTTTTTTCCAAAAACAAGGGAGCCAGCTTTCCGGCTCCCCTGCCTGTTACCTATAAAGCGTCTTTCTTACTCCTCAAAATCATCTTTTACAATGATGACCTGTTTGGAGCTGTAATAGCTGTCAGAGAACAGAACCTCTTTCTCACGGTCCGGAGTTACGGTCATACCTGCAACACCCATATCTGCTTTTCCGCTGTTTACTGCCGGAATGATGGAATCAAAAGCCATATCCTCGACCTCAAGCTCCATGCCCAGTTTATCACAGATGGCCTGAGCAAAGTCTATATCCAGACCGGTGATCTCATCACTTTCATAATATTCATACGGCGGGAACTCTGCGTTGGTAGCCATGGTCAGGGTACCGTTGGAACGATCCACGTCTTCCGGAGACTCATAATAGTTCTCTCCTGCAGTATCACCGATGTAGGAATTGGCGATCTGATCGAAGGTTCCTTCTTCTTTCAGCTCTTTGATCGCCCCGTTGACTTTGTCTGCAAGCTCCGTATTCTCTTTTGCAAAGCAGATTGCATAATCTTCCTGACTATATGCACTCTCCAGAATCTTCAGTCCTTCTACTGATTTTACAAATTCTTCTGCCGGCAGCTCATCGATGACAACGGCATCGATCTTGCCCTGAACCAGAGCCTGTACTGCCTCAAAGCCTTTATTGTAACGCTCTACTGCATCGTCACCATATTCATCGGTAACGGAAAGATCTCCGGTGGTTCCAAGCTGAACACCAATGGTCAGACCGGTCAGATCCACTTTTTTCTCAGTCTCACTTTCTGCTTCGGAGGCTCCCTCAGTCTCTGCTGCAGCTGTTTCCGTTTCCGTCTCGGTCTCCGCTGCTGAAGCAGAAACTGCCATCGGAACGACTGCCATGATTGCACTTAACATTACTGCCACGATACGTTTTTTCATAATTATACATCCTCCTAAATATTTAATGATTACCTTTCCTAAAATTAACATTCTTTTCTTCACTTGTCAACTGCCAAATTCCGGTTTCTCTGTCTTTTTTCACCATCATTGTATTTTTTCTGCTAATCTGCCAATATTGAGGACACTTCTTCCGTCACTTTGTCAGACCTGCACAAAGGCCGTACCTTCTCCATATTCCGTCGCTTCATTTCCAGAGAGGAATGGACATAGCGGTTCAGCGTAATATTGACGCTTGCATGACCGAGGATCTCACTCAATGCTTTGATGTCCACACCGCTCTCTATACAGCGGGTGGCGAACGTATGGCGAAGTGCATGGAAATTCACCGGCCGGAGCCGGCAGGCCTCCTGATATTTCCGAAAATGGTTTTGCAGATTCCTCGGTTCCATAAAACAGGTTTCCGAGCCGGTCAGAAGATATGCTTCTTCCGGATAGCCCCTCATATATTCCATATGTTCCAGGAGAAACGAAGGGATCGGGATTTCCCGGATCGAGTGAAAACTTTTCGGTTCCGTAATGATGACCTTCGTTTTCGGACCTTTCTCCGCTTCTGCTGCCTGTACCCGCTGCATCGTGGCATGGATCCGGAGGATCCCTTCCTCATAGAAGACGTGTTTCCTCTTCAGAGCACAGATTTCCCCCAGACGGATCCCCATATAAAGACTCAGCAGGATCCCCGTCCGGACCGGATCCTTTTCCCCCAGAAGAAAAGCCTCTAATTTCATTTGCGACTGCTCTTCCAGCACAACTGCTGTTTTTTCTTTTTTCTTCAGATGCAGAAGTTCCAGCCTGCACGGCGTATGATACCCCAGAAGTTCTCCATAAGACAGGATCTCCTTCAGGACCATCAGAATGTCTCCCATCGTTTTTTCGGAAATTCTTTCTGCGGCCTCCTTTTTCACCAGCTCCAGTCCCAGCTTCCTCCGTACCAGCTCCTCTGCCTGTCGGGTGGTAAGTTCCTCATCTCTGCAGTTTCCAAGAGCGGGAACCAGATGTTTTCTTACTACATTTACATACTTTGCATACGTGGATTCTTTGACCCGGCAGCGGATGTTCCCCAGCCAGAGCTCTGCCACTTCTTGAAACGTACTTTCCATTTTTCTTCCTCCAGATAAGTTTTTCAGAAAGTATCGTATCAAAAAAAGACCCCGGAAAACGCTTTTCCTGTTCCGTTTCCCGAAGTCTTTCCTTTACTCAAAGTCTGCGATCACCGTTTCTCCAGCCGTTGCATGGATCCCCGTGTGAAAATGGATCTTTACACCGGCTTCATCCGTCACTGCCAGGATCGTCAGCGCCGTATGGCCTGCCTTTTTGATCTCTTCCGGTGAAAAGGTAATAAGCGGCGCTCCTTTTTCCACTTTTTCTCCCAGGCTTACATGAAGCTGAAAGCCTTTCCCCTTCATATCGACCGTATCGAGACCTACATGGATCAGACACTCCACGTCATTGGCAAATTTCAGCCCCAGTGCATGTCTGGAATCTTCCATGACTGCGGTTACTTCTGCTGCTGCCGGTGCTGTCACCACATGATTTTCCGGCTCGATCGCCACGCCGTCACCCATGATTCCTGCAGAAAATACCTGATCCGGTACTTCTGCGATCGGAATGACCTTTCCATCCAGAAAAGCGGTAAGTCTTTCCGGTTCCTGATTTTCTTTTTTCTTTACAAATGAAAACACGCCAAGCCCCCCTCGTTTTTCTTTTTTTCAGACGCCTTCCCCGTTGAAATCAGGGATAAAGCTCTCTTTTGCTGCTTCCCCTTCCTGGAAAAATCCGTTTTCAATTCCCAGTTCCAGGGCATGATCCAAAAGCCGCTCATACTCCCGCCTGGTCACTTTCCGGTTAAGTTCCTCAAAGGGCAGTTTCTTCAAAAGCGGCGTATACTGGCTCATAATGCTGATATAGATCTGGTTTCCATAGGTGTCATGAAGATAACGAAGCACTTCTCTGGAATTTTTCACATGGCCGGGCAGAAGAAGATGACGGACAACGACACCTTTTCTGAGATAGCCTTCTTCATCAAAAACACACGCCCCTGTCTGACGGACCATCTCGTCAATGGCCTTGACCGCCCGTTCCCGGTAATCCGCCACTCCGGAAAAACGAAGTCCCAGTTCATCATCCCAGTATTTAAAATCCGGAAGCCAGATATCCACGGAATCCTTCAGAAGGCGGATCGTTTCCGGCTTCTCATAGCCACTGGAATTGTATACCACCGGAAGTGTCAGCCCCTGTTCCTTTGCAAGTGTCAGCCCTTCCAGGATCCCGGGAACAAAATGTTCTCCCGTCACCAGATTGATGTTTGCTGCCCCTTGTTCCTGAAGTTCCAGAAAAATCTCTGCCAGCCGTTCTTCGCTGATCTCTTTTCCAAGGCCACCGGAAGAAAGTTCCCGGTTCTGACAGAAAATGCAGCCCAGAGAACAGCCGGAAAAAAATACCGTCCCGGAGCCTCTGGTTCCGGAAATACAGGGTTCTTCCCACATATGAAGTGCCGCTCTTCCCACACGGAGTACGGAATTTTCCCCGCAGGCTCCTTTTTTGCCGGAAAGGCGGTCTGCATGACACTCTCTCGGACAAAGCGTACAGCTTTGATAAAGCTCGTTCTTCAAGTTTTCACCTTCTTTTATTTTACACCATTTTTCAGAACATTCAACAGGCACATTTTCTCTACAGTTCCTGCTGCCTTATGATTTCCGCCAATGTCGAGAGCAGCTGATCGACCTGGATCGGCTTTGCTATATGACCATTCATTCCGGCTGCAGCAGTTTCTCTCTTATCTTCTTCAAACGCATTTGCCGTCATGGCAAGGATCGGTATGCAGGCCTTCTCCTGATCCGGCAGGTTCCTGATCACCCGTGTTGCCTTATAACCGTCCATTTGAGGCATCTGGATATCCATGAGGATCATATCATAGGTTCCCACCGGCATTTCCACTATCCGGTTTACACACTGGATGCCATCCTCCACACGTTCTGTTTCAATGCCGGCACGCTCCAGGATCGCCTCTGCGATCTCCGCATTCAGATCATTGTCCTCCGCCAGAAGGATCTTCCTGCCTTCAAGGATCTCTCTGTCTGTTACAGAATTTTCATCGTGTTCTTTTACATAATCGCTTTCATCTACTATCCTGTGTTTTAACGTAACTGTAAAGGTGCTGCCTTTCCCGAGCTCACTCTCTACCTCTATGGTTCCGCCAAGCAGCTCCACATATTTCTTGACGATCGACATTCCAAGTCCGCTTCCTGCGATCTTGCTCTTTGTGGTGTTCTGCTCACGTGTGAATGCTTCGAAAATCTTTGTCTGATACTCCTCACTCATGCCGATTCCGGTATCGCTCACCCTGGTCCTCACGATCATATACCCCGGCTCATCGCATGGTAATTCCTCTAAGTTTACCATAACAGAACCGCCGGACGGAGTATATTTTATGGCATTGCTCAGGATATTGACAAATATCTCTTTTACCTTGGTAACATCTGTCAGCACATACTCATGCTCTAGCTTTATCGCGTAATGAAGCGCAATTTTCTTTTTCTTTGCTTCATCCTCAAATATTTCAAACAAAGTCTTCCTGATATCTTCAATCCGGGTATTGTTCTCATCGATCTCCATCCTTCCGCTCTCGATCCGCGCCATGTCAAGTACATCGTTTATGATCGACAGAAGAAGCTTTCCGGACTGCTGCAGTTTTTCCAGATGTTCAGAAGTTTCCGGCAGCTCTTTTCCTTTTAATTCATCCTCCATAAGCTGTGCGTAACCCAGGATCGCATTCATGGGAGTACGGATATCATGCGACATATTGTTAAGGAAACGGGTCTTTGCGAGACTGGCATCCTCTGCTTTTTTCAGCGCAGCTTCCAGCTTGTCATTGAGCTTTTGTGTATCATGTGCCGCAAGCTTTGCGACAGCTTCTGCTTTCCTCGCCTTTCGTAAAAGCAGGAGGATCATGCCCATGATGCTGATCGCCAAAAATCCTGCCGTGACAAAAACAACCGTCAGATTGTCTTTCACAAAATCAGAAAATGTCACCTTATCTGACGTACTGTCATAGATAGCAAGTGCACTGGTAAGCATGTCAGATGGCATGGCTTTCAAGGTTTTATTCAATATCGACAAAAGAGTGGCCTCTCCTCCTCTTACTGCAAAGCAGGCCTCCATTGTTTTCGTAAGCGGAACACTTTTGAAATTTCGTTTGTTATCATATCTCAGCGCCTGGCTGGTTCCCATGAGAAAACAGTCTGCTTTTTCATCCATGACCATATCTGCCGCATCCGCAAATGATTCGTACTCTACCAGCTTCCATTGGGGATAACTGAACGCAATATGCTGTTTTAAGGCTTCTTTTCCCTTTGGCACCGCTACGGTATACGCCTCATTCTCATTAAAATATTTCTCATCCGTTACCGCCATCATGCTGTAGGTCCAGGCCGTATTGGTAAGTGCATATCCCTTTTCTTCTGCAAAATCAGGATTTCTGCCGGCATAAAAAATCATGTCGATTTCCTGCTCCTGCAATGCCTGAAGCATTTCGTCATAATCATCATATGCCTGCACATGAAATTCCAGTGTCTGATTCCCCAGACAGTCTTTGGCATAAGAGATATATTCCACCAGCGCACCGGTAAGTTTTCCGGTCTCTTCGTCCATGGAAAAGATTGCCGGAGCATTGCCCGGAAATCCGATCCGGATGTCGCCATGCTCTTCCAGCCAGGACTTTTCTCCGCCTGTAAGAAGCTGACTATAATCAAGCGTAAAATACTTCTTATACAGATCTGCCTTAAAAAAGGGATTATCCTGATCCAGCTGACGCATCGCGCCGTCCAGCTCCGTCTTGATATCGCTGTGCTCTTTATTGATCACAAAATAGATACTCGATTTACCAATCGTGGTAACGGAGGATATTCCCTGTTCAGACCAGATGGATTCCTCCAGAGATACAAAAGCATCGATCTCATGATTCGCTAATTTCTTTTCGACATCGTCATTGTTATACACATTTACATGCTCTGTCTGTATCCCATTCCTGTTCTCCCACGCTGTCAGCATGTTTTCAGGCTCGGTACCCATGAGCACGCCTACGCTTTTCCCGTCCAGAAACCTGAAATCCGATGTCCCGATATCCGTATCTGACAGATCCGCATACAGGATATATTTTTCCTCACCCATCGGTTCCTCTGAAAAAAGCATCTTTTCTGCACGTTCATCGGTATAAGAGATATCGCCCATAACATCGATCTCACCGTTTTCAAGCTTATCAAAACAGTTGGACCAGTCACATTTCACATACTCAAATTTCCATCCGGTATAGCCACCAAGCGCCTGCAAAAGTTCGTAACCATAGCCTCGTCTGACGCCGTTTTGGTCGACATAATCGAAGGTGTCCTCAAAGGAACCGACACGGATGGTCTTCGGCTGTTTTTCGTCAGGATCCGTTTCCGCAGCCCGGCAATGTACGGACAATATCATCCACATTCCTAAAATCGCAAAGATACCTGCACATAGTATAGCTGATTTTTTTCCGGTTTTGTACATTGTTCTTTTCTCCACAACTTACCAGGTTATCACCCGGCACAGATTTCCTTTATTCCTGTAGTTTTTTCTGATGTTCCACTCACCGGTCCAGATTCTTCTGTAAGGCAGCGATCAGCTCCTCCATAATGATCGGCTTGGATAAAAATCCGTCCATACCACATTCCAGTGCTTTCTTTCTGTCTTCGTCAAAAGCATTGGCCGTCATGGCAAGGATAGTGATTCCAGCCAGTGCCGGATCATCCAGTGCACGGATCTGCATCGTGGCTTCGTATCCGTTCATGACCGGCATCTGCACATCCATCAGTACCAGATCATAATCGCCCGGTTTCGAATGACGAACCTTCTCCACTGCCTCTGCTCCATTTTCTGCGGTATCAATCAGGAAGCCATATTCATTCAGGATCTCCACTGCAATCTCACTGTTCAGTTCATTGTCTTCCACCAGCAGTATACACCTGCCTCTGAAATCCAGGCCTGCCGCCGGAAGGATCGGATGCTCTGCCTCGGCCTGCTTCTGACCGATGGCAGCCATCAGAGTCTCTCTGATATCTGACATAAACAGAGGTTTCGCGCAGAATGCCGTTACCCCTGCCGCTCTGGCTTCTACTTCGATATCTGACCAGTCATACGCAGTCAGGATAATGATCGGTGTATCGTCACCCAGACTGCGGATCTGACGGGTGACTTCAATGCCATTCATATCCGGCAGACGCCAGTCGATGATATACGCATGGAAGGCATCCCCGAGTTCCATCGACTGTCGTGCACGGAGAACAGCCTCTTTGCCGGAAAGTGTCCATTCGGAACGCATCCCGACCTTTACGAGCATCTTGGTCACACTGTCACAGGTATTGAAGTCATCGTCTACGACCAGTGCCTTAAGACCCTCCAGCTCTGCGATCTTCTCTACACGGTGGTTCTCCGATTGGATCCGGAATGGCAGACGGACAATAAATTCCGTGCCTTTGCCTTTTTCTGTCTGCACTTCAATGGTTCCGCCCATCATATCCACGATGTTTTTGGTAATGGCCATACCAAGCCCTGTCCCCTGGGTCCTGCTGACAGTGGAAGTCCGCTCCCGTTCAAACGGAGAAAAGATCTTCTGTACAAATTCCGGACTCATACCGATTCCGTTATCCTTTACCCGGATCTCGTACAGCTCACTGCCTCTGACTGTCCCCGGATACTGTTTCAACCGGACAGAAACTGTTCCTCCTGCCGGAGTAAACTTGACCGCATTGGACAAAAGATTCAGCAGCACCTGATTCAGCCGCGTCTTGTCACAATAGACATCCTCATTCGTCACATCCATGGCATCCATATAAAGCTCCAGCTGCTTCGCATGGATCTGCCCGCTGATGATGGTCTTCAGATCATGAAGCACATCCGACAGACTGACTTCCGTTTCTTCCAGATGGATCTTTCCACTCTCGATACGGCTCATATCCAGGATATCATTGATCAGGGAGAGCAGATGGTTGCTGGAGGAAAGGATCTTCTCCAGATAATCCCGGACCTTTTTCTGATCATCCATGTTGCTTACAGCCAGTGTCGTAAAACCGATGATCGCATTCATTGGTGTCCGGATATCATGAGACATATTGGAAAGGAAGGTACTCTTCGCCCGGTTTGCCGTCTCCGCAGCATGAACCGCCTCAGAAAGCGCCTGATTCATTTTTTTGTCAGAGGTACGGTCCGACAGAACCAGAATGTATTTCTTTTTTCCGTTTACCTCACTGCCCATGGCAATGTTATGGAACCATCGGTGTTCCCCGGTTTTCTGGTGAACATATTCAAAATCCCATTCCCTCTGTTCATGAACTCCGATCCTATCCAGATAATTTTTCTCCGGATCTTCGACACTCCCTGGATGCAGTTTTCCCAGAACACAAATATCTTTCCGGATCTGTTCTACTGTAATGCCCAGCAGTTTTTCCACATTCGGACTGACATAATCTGCCTGATAGGTTTTGGCATCCAGCATCAGGAAAACGTCATCCACATTCATGGACAGCTTTTGGAACAGCTCATCCCGGTACAGGATCTCCGTATCTTTTTTCTTAAGGTTTGTCCTGCTTTTTTGAAGGATCAGGCTGATCAGGAAGGCAGCAATACAGAGTACGACCACACTGACAAGGAGCATTGTACTAAGCTGCAGACGGTTCATACTTGCATTGACGATATCCGCCCTTACAAGACCTAAGAATATCCAGTCCTGGATATCTGATTTTTCATAGACCAGATAATAGTTCTTTCCATCCAGATTTACCAGCATCGCATCGGTATATCCCTCTTTAAACTTCTTCGAAAGGGCAAGGATTTCTTCTTCAGACATATTGGAGTGTTCCCTCAGAATGCCAAAGAAATTATAGACCTTCCCCCATGACCCGGAAGAATGATCGACCACAACACGGCCGTCCGGATGAACGACATAACTCTGGGCATTTCCATCGAAAGCAGAAATATCCAGTACCTTTACGATATCAGAGTTCTCATAGGCAATGGCGATCGCATCATATTCAAATCCCTGATAGCTTCCATGAGTCTTTGGAGTGGCAAAAACAATCATCTGGGATTTTCCGGGAACCGCTGCATTTGCGATCACATCGTTTTCCTGCAGGATCTCCTCTTCCATATTTTCCTGTAATCCGAGATACCCGGTTTCCCCGGTTACCATCTTATAGCTGCCGTCGGCTGACAGAAAATAGAAATTTAAAAAACCCGCATCTTCCTGTGCTTTCTCTATATAATCACGGATTTCGCTTTCACTGGAAGTGCTCTTTAGATACTCCCCCCACATATGAAGATACGTCAGGTTCTTATTTGTCAGTTCCCTTAACAGATTATCCGACTGGTGAAAAATCTCCGCCAGATGAGAAATACTTTCCTCATAAACCGTTTTCGACACAAAGCCAGAATACCGGAACCCCATCAAAACAATTCCAAGAAAAACAGCTACAAAGACAGCGATCCTTACCCGTTTCCTCACAACACGTTTCTTTCTTTTTGCATTATGCTTTTTCACGTCCATGCTTCTCACCTCAGAGTCATGTAGTCTTCTGGCTCTGCAAGAACGGCAGCACCATCTGAAACATATCCTGTCCAGGTAGCTTTTACGGTGGTATCCCCTCCGTCAAATACCACAGCATCATCTGCCGGATAGGCTTCCATGTGTTTTGGTATCGCAAGGCAGGTTACCGTGAACGTGTCCCCGTCCTGCACTTTTTTTCCATCCTTTGTGACTTTGCTCAATGTATAACCATCCTCTGTTTCCTTGATCTCCACAGAAATACCACTGACTACAGGCAGCGAGCCACGGTTAAAGGGGATGAAGCCTCCCTGATAACCTTCTACGAAGTTTCTGACCATCTCCTTCAGTTCCGCTCCGCTCATCTTGCTGCTGTAAGCAGAAAGGCCATTTGGCATGATCATATTACCCGCCAGTTTTTCTGTATAACCGGCTTTCAGCACATTTCCCGTAAAGCTGTTTCCGGTTGCGATCAGCACATCGGTCTCGTAAATGCCACGCAGCGTATTTGCCATAACCGAATAGGCTGCATTGCCTCCACTGCTATGGAAGCGATTGGAATAGGACTTCTGTGAATCCAGCACGATATTCTCAGAAGTAGATTCTTCCTCAAGAAGCTGCGTGTTAAATGACTGATAAGCCTGCGCTGCATCGTATTCTCCTGAGATCATCCTGGAAACCACATCCCTGGAAGCAGAGAAAAAGTCATTTGATGCAATGCGGATATACATATGGTTTTCTTCGATCACCGGTTTCACATCTTTCAGATATTCCGTAAGCTTAAGATCCACATTCTGGCTGTAGCTCAGCAGATCCTGCCCGTCAGAAATGATCCGGCTCTGCGCATCCTCGGAAAGCATGGTATCCAGTACCTTCATTGCTTTCTTCCGGCGTGTCTCATCCTGTGTCAGGTCACGGTTTAAGGCCACCTGGAAATATGGCGTAGTCATCAGCCACTTTTCGCCGTTCTCCTGGAAGAATGGCAGAAAGGTTGTGTTGATGCCCTGATCCTGGAACATTTTTACACCGGCAGAGCTGCCGAAGTACATCGCAAGCTTACCACTTCCGTACAGCTCGATCACATTATCATAATTCCGATCCAGATCATCCCGGCTCAGACCGGTATCCCGGATAAACTGCTCCATACGTTCAAAAGCCTCCGGCCAGACGGTACTGTCCAGGCCCTCTCTCTCTGCATGACCCGGGTCACTGTAAGCAGTGCGCCACTTGCGTCCGTCTACAGAAGACAGCTCTGACGCAGATAATCCCTGCAGGGTTTCCATACAGGTGTAATCATAATAATAATCTGCGGTAAAGCCACGGATTCCCACTTTTTCAAATGCCTGGCAGGCAGAAACGAAGCTTTCATAGTCGGTCGGCAAAGGAATCTCATACTTTTCAAAAAGATCTTTGTTCACTACAAATCCATGGGCATCCGCACACACCGGAAGCCAGTTTACGCTGCCATCCTCATTCTTGAAATTGTTGAGGTAGGTATCATAAACAGCACCGGCCGCATTGGTTGTGGACAGATCCATCAGGCTGTCTTTCAGCGGACTGGCATCATGCAGGGAAAAACGACAGCAGGTTATGATATCCGGCAATCCACCGTTTTCATTCAGAAACCGGTAGAAATCCAGGTCATTATTGCCTACTACAAATTCCACATTGATATCCGGAAGCTGTTCCTGGATGTATGGCGCATATTTTTCATACAGGCTTGTACTCCATAAATACACCGTGATGGTTTCTGCATCTTCTTTTTCTGCGCTCTTCCCGCCACAGCCTGACAGAAGTGACAGAACCACCACCATCACGAAAAGCCCCGCCAAGACTCTGTTCCATTTTTTCTCTTTCATTACGATCTCCCTTCTGATCATTGTTTCCTTCTATTCCACCAGTTCATGAATGACCTTTACCAATAATTTCCCATCAATCGGTTTTGCAACATGCTCATTCATTCCTGCTTCTTTTGCCCTCATTCTGTCCTCCGTGAACGCATTTGCTGTCATGGCAATGATCGGAATCACCTGTGCATCTTCTCTGTCCAGAGAGCGGATCCGCTTTGCAGCTTCATACCCATTCATGACCGGCATCATGATATCTATAAGGATCACATCAAACTCACCTGGTCCGCTTTTTTCAAATATCTGAACCGCTTCCTGACCGTTCCATGCTTTGGTCACGACAGCTCCCTCATTCTGGAGCAGAAATTCTGCGATTTCCATATTCAGCTCATTGTCTTCTGCCAGAAGAATGTGCCGTCCCCGGATAGAAACTTCTGTTTTTTCTCCGGTTTCCGGTCTGCCGCTCCTGTCTGTATCGATCCGGAACGGGACACGGATCACAAAGGTAGTCCCTGCTCCTTCTTCGCTTTCAAAGGTGATCGTTCCACCCATTTTCTCGATCAGTTTCTTTGTGATCGCCATTCCCAGTCCTGTTCCGGCAAATTTTGTGCGGCTTCCGGTATGTTCCTGTGCAAATGGTTCAAAAATATGTTTCTGAAACTCTTCCGTCATCCCGATCCCGGTATCCCGGCAGACAAATTCCATCGTTGTCATTCCCGGCTGTTCGGATGGAAATTCCATGCAGCTGATATAGATCTGCCCGTTTGCTCGGTTATATTTCACCGCATTCGACAGGATATTCATCATCACCCGTTTCACATACCCCGGACTTCCAATAAAATCCCGGTGTGTGATCTCTTTTTTCTCCCACACGATCCGGATATTCTGTTCTGCGGCAATCTGTTCGATCACAACAAGCACTTCCCTGGAAATGCTGCTCAGATTAAACGGAATTTCTTCCAGGATCACTTCATCTGACTCCAGTTTACTCATATCCAGGATTTCGTTTACCAGTTCCAGCAACAGATTGGATGCCTCTTTGATCTTTGCCCTGCATTCCGTCTGTTTCTCCTTATCGTCTGCATAATGTTCTGCCACATTGAGCATGCCGCAGATCCCATTGATCGGAGTCCGGATATCATGACTCATACGCTGGAGGAACTCGGTTTTTGCCTCGTTGGCGGCCTCCGCTTTTTTTGCCGCTATCAGAAGTTCTGCTTTATATTTTTCCTCTTTTTCCAGTTCCTGTTTCTGATGTTCCAGATTGCTTCTGGATATACAGAACCAGAATATGCCAAAGATCAGGAGATAAAGAAAAACAACACCCGTCACACTTAATGGAAGGTTATAGAATACTTCCGTATCCGGAAGATACGCATAGATATAATAATCCCTCTGCTTCAGCATGATCCCATAACATCCGATTCCTTCATTCTTCAAATGATAAATGTGCTGGCTGTCTGTATGCTTTTTCATTGCCTGAACGACCTCGTTGCCGGCTGTATCCTGCCTCAGCAGTTTCTCATCATTGCTGGCAACAATGATCCCATTATCTGCAACAATGATCGTTCCGTCTTTCTGGATACTGTAACCATTTAAAAGTCCCTGTATCGTCAGGGTATAGTTTCTGGCAAATTCGGGAGATGTATAATAGTAGATTGCTACAATACCCGGTGCATCTTTTCTGGCACAGGCTGCAATGTCGATATGTGATCCGTCTTCCCTGGTAAACCGTTCCGAATAGCTTCTTTCTTCATATCCGGCAAAATCCATGATGATGTCTTTTTGCAGATACTCCGTAATCTCATTGGTCAAATCCTCATCCATACTGTATTCACAGTCCGTCTTTCCTTCGGTATCCAGTACAAGGATGCCATCCACCCAGAGAGTCTGCAGATTTTCCTTCAGGAACTCCCGGCTTAGCTGACCGCCGTTTTCCGTCTCCATCTTGATATTTGTACTCATCTGTCTGGCGCTTTCGATCGCACGGAGAAGGCTTTTGGATTCCGAGGATTCATTATAATGGGTGTAGGTGGAGCACTGGACTTTGACATAGTTCACAATCTCCACCATCCTTTTCTCTGCTTCCGTTTTTTCCGCATGGAAAAAATAAAACAGAGCTATTGCAGCCACACAGAGTCCAAGCAGTCCGCCGACCACCTGGATCCGTTTTCCTTTCGTCTTTCCCTTAATACCCAAGATCATCCACCTCCAGATACTTTTCCGGATCATCCAGATATTTTCCGATGATTTTCAGGGATGTCCCATCCTGACGCATTTCTTCCAGTGTCTGATCCATCTGCTCACAAA
>CAKRQP010000048.1:0-15369 GCA_934393555.1 uncultured Lachnospiraceae bacterium | reverse complement strand
TAGGAGGAAAAAACCTTGGCTGGAAGAGAATATCCCTTAGAGAGAACCAGAAATATTGGTATTATGGCTCATATCGATGCTGGTAAAACAACCACAACAGAGCGTATCCTTTATTATACTGGTGTAAACTACAAAATTGGTGATACTCATGAAGGTACTGCTACCATGGACTGGATGGAGCAGGAGCAGGAAAGAGGTATTACTATTACTTCAGCCGCTACAACCTGTCACTGGACTCTGCAGGAAAACTGCAAAGCAAAACCGGGTGCTCTGGAGCATCGTATCAACATCATTGATACCCCGGGTCACGTTGACTTTACTGTAGAGGTTGAGCGTTCCTTACGTGTACTGGATGGCGCTGTCGGTGTATTCTGTGCAAAAGGTGGTGTAGAGCCGCAGTCTGAGAACGTTTGGCGTCAGGCTGACACCTACAATGTTCCGCGTATGGCATTCATCAACAAGATGGATATCCTTGGCGCAGACTTTTATGGTGCCGTAGAGCAGATCAAAACAAGACTTGGCAAGAATGCAATCTGCATTCAGCTGCCCATCGGTAAAGAGGACGAGTTCAAAGGTATCGTCGACCTGTTTGAGATGAAAGCATACATCTACAACGATGAGAAGGGTGAGGACATCTCCATCGTAGATATCCCCGAGGATATGAAGGAAGATGCAGAGCTGTATCGTAGTGAGCTGGTAGAGAAGATCTGCGAGCTGGACGACGATCTGATGATGGCTTATCTGGAAGGCGAAGAGCCGAGCAATGAGGAACTGAAGAAAGTACTGAGAAAAGCTACCTGTGAGTGTACCGCTGTTCCGGTTTGCTGTGGAACCGCTTACCGTAACAAAGGTATCCAGAAGCTTCTGGATGCAGTCATCGAGTTCATGCCGTCTCCGCTGGACATCCCGCCGATCAAGGGTACCGACCTGGAAGGCAACGAAGTCGTAAGACATTCTTCTGATGAAGAGCCGTTCTCCGCACTGGTATTCAAGATCATGGCTGACCCGTTCGTAGGTAAACTGGCATTCTTCCGTGTATATTCCGGAACCATGAACTCCGGTTCTTACGTACTGAATGCTACCAAAGATAAGAAAGAGCGTGTTGGACGTATCCTTCAGATGCACGCAAACAAGAGACAGGAGCTGGATAAAGTTTATTCCGGAGATATCGCAGCAGCAGTAGGATTTAAATTCTCTGGTACTGGTGATACCATCTGTGATGATCAGCATCCGGTAATCCTTGAGTCCATGGAGTTCCCGGAGCCGGTTATCGAGCTGGCTATCGAGCCGAAGACCAAAGCCGGTCAGGGCAAGATGGGTGAAGCTCTTGCAAAACTGGCTGAGGAGGATCCGACCTTCCGTGCTCATACAAATCAGGAGACTGGTCAGACAATCATTGCCGGTATGGGTGAGCTTCATCTGGAGATCATCGTTGACCGTCTGCTTCGTGAGTTCAAGGTAGAAGCTAATGTAGGTGCTCCGCAGGTATCCTATAAAGAGGCTATTACCAAGGAAGTAAACGTAGACAGCAAATATGCAAAACAGTCTGGTGGTCGTGGACAGTACGGTCATTGTAAAGTTATCTTCACTCCGATGGATCCGAATGGTGAGGAGACCTTCAAATTTGAGTCTACTGTAGTCGGAGGAGCTATTCCGAAGGAGTACATCCCCGCTGTAGGCGAAGGTATCGAAGAGGCTACAAAGGCTGGTATCCTTGGTGGATTCCCGGTACTGGGTGTCCATGCAAATGTATACGATGGTTCTTACCATGAGGTCGATTCTTCTGAGATGGCTTTCCACATTGCCGGATCTCTGGCATTCAAGGAAGCAATGCAGAAGGGTGCTCCGGTACTTCTTGAGCCGATCATGAAGGTTGAGGTTACCATGCCTGAGGAATACATGGGTGATATCATCGGTGACCTGAACTCCCGTCGTGGTCGTATCGAGGGTATGGATGACATTGGCGGCGGTAAGATCGTTAAAGCGTTTGTTCCGCTTGCTGAGATGTTCGGATATTCCACCGACCTTCGTTCCAGAACACAGGGTCGTGGTAACTACTCCATGTTCTTCGAGAAATACGAGCAGGTTCCGAAGTCCGTACAGGAAAAGGTACTGAGCGAGAAGGCAAAATAATTGAAAAAAATTAGGCTTGCAAATATCTTAGATTTGAAATATAATCTAAGATAGCCTGATATAAAGAAAAATTAAAGGTATGCCGTAAGGCGAGATTTTAAGGAGGATTATCAAAATGGCAAAAGCTAAGTTTGACAGAAAAAAACCGCATTGTAATATCGGTACCATTGGTCACGTTGACCATGGTAAAACTACTCTGACCGCTGCTATCACAAAAGTACTTTCTGAGAGAGTAGCTGGTAACACTGCTACCGATTTCGAGAATATCGATAAAGCTCCGGAAGAGAGAGAGCGTGGTATCACCATCTCTACAGCTCACGTTGAGTATGAGACTGAGCACAGACATTATGCACACGTTGACTGCCCGGGACATGCTGACTACGTTAAGAACATGATCACTGGTGCAGCTCAGATGGATGGCGCTATCCTCGTAGTAGCAGCTACCGATGGTGTTATGGCTCAGACCAAAGAGCACATCCTTCTTTCCCGTCAGGTAGGCGTTCCCTACATCGTTGTATTCCTGAACAAATGTGATATGGTTGACGATGAGGAGCTCCTTGAGCTGGTTGAGATGGAAGTTACCGAGCAGCTGGAAGAGTACGGATTCAACGATTGCCCGATCATCAGAGGTTCAGCTCTGAAAGCTCTGGAAGATCCGAATGGTCCGTGGGGCGACAAGATCATGGAGCTTATGAGCACCGTAGATTCCTACATCCCGGATCCGCAGCGTGATACCGACAAACCGTTCCTGATGCCTGTCGAGGACGTATTCACCATCACTGGTCGTGGTACTGTAGCTACCGGTCGTGTAGAGCGTGGTGTTCTTCATCTGAACGATGAGGTTGAGATCCTTGGCGTTAAAGAGGAGAAGAAGAAAACTGTTGTAACCGGTATCGAGATGTTCCGTAAACTCCTGGATGAGGCACAGGCTGGTGATAACATCGGTGCTCTGCTTCGTGGTGTTCAGAGAACAGATATCGTTCGTGGACAGGTTATTGCTAAACCGGGTACTGTTACCTGCCATACCAAATTCACCGCTCAGGTTTACGTTCTGACCAAAGATGAGGGTGGCCGTCATACTCCGTTCTTCAACAACTACAGACCGCAGTTCTACTTCCGTACCACCGATGTAACTGGCGTTATCAGCCTGCCGGAAGGCACCGAGATGTGCATGCCTGGTGATAACGTAGAGATGACCATCGAGCTGATCCACCCGATCGCTATGGAGCAGGGTCTTACCTTCGCTATCCGTGAGGGCGGCCGTACTGTAGGATCTGGTCGTGTAGCTACCATCATCGAGTAATCACTGATTATAAGATAAAATTATATAAATCAATATCGTAAGATATTGTGTGTCCAAGCGTAAGATACCCCGAAGACCGTAAGGTCTCCGGGGTTTTTCTGTTGAGTAAAAAGTTAGAATAAAGTTGTGTATATATTAGAATAGCACTTTAGAAAGCACTATGGTAAAATAAAGCGAAGGTAAATTGGAACTAGTACAGTCTGGAATTTTGAGACGGACAACACGGAAGAGTTTTCCTTTTCAGATCAGGTTAAGGCAGGAATTTATCCGGATCTTTTTTATTTTTATTAATTTTTCAAAAATTCAGTTGTAAATTAAGAAGAAACAGTACGCTCCGGGTCAAAAATCCGGGGCGCTTTTTTGTCCAAACGTCTCATTATTTTGTAAATCTTTACTTTCTATTTGCCATCTTTCTGAAAAATGAGTAAAATGGATGAAAAGAGGGGGATGGGAAATGGAGAGAAAGAGAAATCGTCTGCCGAAATCTTTTGCACGGAGGATCATCAAGGTCTGGTTCGGGGGCGTTTTGGTTCCGCTGCTGATTGTGGAGGCCATGATGCTGGCGCATACTTACCAGATCAACAAGGAAACGGTACGGCAGGGAGTGGAGAACGACTTAAGTCAGGTGTCAGAGGATCTGACGGCACTGATGAACAATATGAACTCTGTCTCCTGGCTTTTGCAGGCGGACAGTACGGTGGGGAAGGATCTTCATTTATATTTTGACGAGACAAGTTCCGTGGCGCGGGCGGAACTGCTGTCATATATGAGAGATCAGATTGCCAATTATGAGGTGGCAAATCCGCTGATTGCGAATATTACTTATCTTTATGTACCTAAAGGGACGACCAATGTTGTTAAGATCAACAGTTCTTCACTGGCAAAGGGAACTCTGCCGGATGAGAAAAATTTTCTGTGCCAGTGGCGGGATATGACTTTTTACGGGCCTCATATGACGGATTCCAAGGTGGCGGCCTATCCGTGTTTTTCGCTTCTTCGGACTTATAAGGGTGAGCGCGACAAGGGCGACATTTATATTTATGTGGAGTCTGGATATAAGTATTTTCAGAAACTGATCCCGGAAGCGGTACTCGGCATGAATCCGATTTTCCTCATAGAATCCAGTGACGGTCAGCTGATGTACCGCTCTGATCTGGAAAATCTGGAGGAACTCTCCACGGCAAAAGAGCTTCCGATGGATGAGTATCAGGCTTTTGAGGCGACCCAGACAGGAGACTGGAAAATTCGTCTCCTGGTTCCGACAAAGGAATATTACCAGCAGGTCTATGTCATGGCCCTGAATCTGAGCCTTCTGACCCTGGCATTGATAGCCTTCTGTATTTTAGTTTCTATTTTACAGTGGCAAAGCATTTACCGGCCCTTCACGAAATTTGAAAAAAAGCTCCATCAGATCGTAGCCGACGAGGACATTGAGACGAGGATTGAGGAGATGAACATTCAGGAATTTGATGAGAACGTGGCGCTTCTGCATAAGCTGAAAAATAACATTCTGGTCCTGTTAAACAAGGTGCAGGACGAGGAGAAAAAGCGATCGGAGGCGGAGATCAAGTCCGTTCTCGGCAAGATCAATCCTCATTTTCTCTACAACACGCTGGATACGCTGAAATGGTATGCGGCGGGAAAAAAGGACCGGGAGATGGTTCATTTTATCACGGCCCTGAACAAACTTCTTCTTTATAATATGTCAAAAACCCGGGAGACTACGCTGAAAAGTGAGCTGGAGGCCGTACGCTCCTACATCACGCTTCAGCAGATGAAATACGATCTGGAATTTTACATCGACGAGGGACAGCATCCGGAAATTCTGCAGGCGGACATGCCTCGCTTCATCCTTCAGCCCATCGTGGAAAATGCGATCCTTCACAGCGGAGCTGACGATGGAAAAGTTGGCGTGGAGGTAGAACTTCTGGCCAACGGAAAGGTGGCAATCCTGGTGAAAAATACAGGAAAGCCCATCGATCCGGAGAAAATCAAGGATGTGCTGGTCCAGAAGACGGACGTTTCCTCCAACGGCATCGGCCTTCAGTATGTGGCCAGGATGCTGGAAAACCGCTTTGGGGACAATTTCGAGCTGAAGGCGGAGCGGACGGAGGACGGCATGAACGTGGTGGAGATCTGTATTCCTTTTGATCCGGTGGAGGTCGTTTTGGGAGAAAGCAGCATAAAGATAGGGGAGGTTTCGCGGAAATGATACGAGTATTTGTGGTAGATGACGAGAAGCTGGTGCGAAGAGGCATCATCGGACTGATCGACTGGGAAAAATACGGGATGGAAGTGGTTGGTGATTCCGGAAATTCCCAGGAGACGCTGGAATTTCTGAAAAGAGAAGAGGTGGACCTCCTTTTTTCGGATCTTGAGATGCCGGGACTTTCCGGTGTGCCGTTTCTCCAGGAAGTGAAAAAGGTCCGGCCAGAGATTCAGATTGTGGTGCTGACCATGCATCAGGAATTTGAGCTGATTCAGCAGAGTCTCCGGGTAGGCATTCTGGATTACATCACCAAGGCTCAGATCGAAGGGGAAAATGTGGACGCTTTCATGGAGAGCATCCGGGAGCGCTATCGGGAGACTGTGCGCTATACGCAGCTGAGCGAGCGGCGGGTAGGGCCTGAGGAGATCTCCATTTGGGAAGCGCCGGATAAAAAACAGGGAAAAGCCTTCGCAGGTCTTTTGAAAAAAGCGGGCGTTGGCTTTGAAAAACTGGATGACCGGCATCTTCTCCTTCAGGAAGGGGTACAGACAGACGAATTTTTAAAGGCACCGGAGGCCGAACAAAGTTCGCTGATCTGTTTGACGGAGGTAAAAGGCATCGCTTACAGCCAGCTGGAGGATCTCTTAAAGGGAACCGTGAAGGAAAAACTTTTTCAGGACAGGGAGCCCGGAAGAATGGTCTATGAGTACCGCTATCCGGAGCTTGTGAACACGCAGCCCGGCGAGTCCAGGAAGACAGCGCTGGAACTCTCCATGAAGATGGAATTTATGCTGGTGCAGAAGGTCTATGAGGAGACGCTGGAGATTATCCGTCACGCGGCCCTGAATAACGAGGAACGGGTGGCGGCCTTTTATCACTTCAACCTCCACTGGTGTGAATTTTCCGGAAAGGATTTCAGCCGGTATTTCGAGGAAGTGGGCTCCTTCCGCTGGTGGTATGAGTGGAAGGGCTGGTTTGATGAGATACGGGAAAAAGTACTGGAACGGGTTGGTGAAGACCGGGAAGAACTGGAGAGCATTCAGGCGATTCATCAGGCCATGAATTACATCCGGGAACATATGGACCGGGAGATCACGCTGGAAGAACTTTTACGGCTCACAGGAATGAGCAAGAGCTATTTTTCCAGAAATTTCAAGGACGTGACGGGAAAGACTTTTGTCACCTATCTGAACGATATGCGGATCGAGACGGCAAAAAAGTATCTGACGGAAACAAAACAGCCGATTTACTGGATCGCCAGCCAGGTAGGCTATGTGGATGAACACTATTTTCGTAGAGTTTTCCGGGAACGGACCGGAGTTACCCCAAAACAGTTTCGTGAAAAGTGATAGAAAAAACAGAAGATTTACATAGAAAATTAGTCAAATAGGATAATGGTATTCAAAAAAGGGGACAATCGTATTTGCAAAATAAACAAAATATGATTCTCCCCTTTTTAGATACAAATGACTCTGGGTTTGAAGCGGAAAAAAATTTATAATAAGTTCATCAACAAAAGGAGTGAAAACAAGAACAAGGAGGAAAAGAGTATGAAAAAGAAAACAATCTCAGTTCTGTTGTCAGCAATGATGGCAGCCGGATGTCTGGTCGTACCGGTAGCTGCATCCGAGTCAAAAAGCGTAGAAGACCTTCTTCTCGAGCCCTACGAGGAAACTGTCGACATCCATGTAGTGCTTCAGTACCGTGAGTCTGAGGATCCGCTGACCCCGACCGACTGTACACCGGAGACTTCCACCGCAGTTAAGAAACTGAAAGAGGATCTGAACATCAACCTGATCTATGACTGGATCGTAAACGCAGATCAGTACGATGAGAAATTCGGTGCAGAGCTTGCAGCAGGAAACCTGCCCGACGTATTTATGGTAGGCCCGAACGATTTCGAGGATCTGGCCAGCCAGGGCGGTCTTGCAGACCTGACAGAGGCTTATGAGACCTATAAATGTGATGCACTGGATAACATTTTCAACTATGACGGAAATTTCCTGAACGTAGGAACCAAGGATGGTAGCGTGTACGGTCTTCCGATGGGAACCGATCCCGCTCAGGCAACTTCCCAGATGTACTACAATATGACACAGCTGGAGAGCGTAGGAATCACTTCTGTGGATCAGCTTCCGAAGACCATCGATGAGTTTGAAGCTCTCTGCGACAAACTGATGGAGACCGATTACGACGGTGACGGCCAGACAGGTGGTCCCATACTTCCAGCCTGCAAGAACTACATGGATGCTCAGCTCGGCGATTTCACCCCGTTCTTCCATGCATATGAGACCTGGAACTCCGGCTGGTATGACAAAGACGGTACTTTACAGTACGCCGGTATCGACGAGGGAATCAAGACCACTCTTACCAAACTGAACGAGTGGTACAACAAAGGCTACTTCCAGAAAGACTTTGCAGCCTATGATATCTGGGCAGCAGATTCACCCGTTGTAAACGATATCGTAGCCGGCAAATATGCCATCGTTCCCGGTTCCTGGTGGATTCCGAACTGGCCGCTGAACAGCAACAAGGTAGAGCATCCGGAAGCAAACTGGGTAGTTGGACCGAACCTTTCCGTAGATGGCGAGCAGCCGACCATCATGATTGACCGCTATCCGGTAAGCACCTTCGTAGTGGCCGGACGCGACTGCAAGAACCCGGAAGCAATCTTTAAAATGATGTACTGGTCCTGGAAATACTGCACAGAGAACAGCAACCCTGATGTACAGAACGCTATGACTGAGGAAGAGCAGACCGAATGGCACAGCTACGTTTATACCTGGCTTCCGTACCGTATTTATTCCCCGACCTCTCTGAGAATCAACTATGAGACCATCAATAAACTGATTGATGAGGGAAAAACACAGATTACAGAAGAAGATGCAGCTGGTAATGAGGAGTTCTGGGGTGCATGGGCATCTTACCTGAACTATAAAGAGAATCCGGATGATGGAGTTGCCTGGGGTACTTACTTCAGCCGTCTGGCTCCGGATGGCGGTGTTGCCAACATGATCAAGACTGTGGAAAGCGCAGATATCATCTATGATGAAGTATATGTTACTACACCTGCAATGATCTCCAGACAGTCTGAACTGAACAAACTCCGTGACAATACCTTCTTAGCTATTATCATGGGCGAGTCTCCCGTAGATTACTTTGATACCTTTGTTGAGCAGTGGAAAGCTCAGGGCGGCGATGAAATTTCGGCAGAAGTAAATGAGTGGTATCAGAGCGAGAAATAAAAACAAGTGAGTTTCAGGAAAATTGCCATATTTTACAGATATGCCGGATCTGCCGATAATGCCTGTGAAATATGGCATTTTCTTTTGAAAGAGAGGAGAGCGTTTATGGAAAACAATAAGCCAAAGAAAAGAAAAAAGAGCCTTTACCGTACCAGGGAGCTTCATCTGATGCTGCTTCCCGCGGTGATCTTTACCGCGCTGTTCTGTTACCTGCCCATCGGCGGCCTGATCATGGCCTTCCAGGATTTCAAACCCCTGCTGGGCTTCCAGAAATCTGCTTTCGTGGGTCTGAAACAGTTCCATTATATTTTTACGATGCCGAGCTTCCGTCAGGCCTTTGTCAACACGATCATCATTGCGTTTTTTAAGATTACCCTGAGTATTTTTGTTCCCCTTGTTTTATCTCTGATGCTGAACGAAGTGACCAAGAGCTGGTTCAAACGTTCCGTTCAGACCATCGTGTTTATTCCGTACTTTTTCTCCTGGGCAATTCTCGCAGGAATGGTGCTGGAGATTTTCGCCTACGACGGCGTAATCAACAATGTACTGGAAAGTCTTTTTGGAATGGAACCTATCGCCTTCCTCGTAAGCAACAAATATTTCCGGACCATCGTCATCGGTTCCGATGTGTGGAAAGGCATGGGATATAATACCGTACTTCTTCTGGCAGCCATCACCAACGTGGATCCGACGCTCCACGAGGCCGCTCAGGTGGACGGAGCCGGACGCTGGAAACAGATGCTTCATGTGACCCTGCCGGGTATCATGCCCATGGTGGCAGTTCTCACCGTGCTTGGTCTTGGCGGCATCCTGAACGCCGGTTTCGAGCAGATCCTGATCATGTACAACCCGACTGTAGAGAAGACCGTAGATATTCTCGATACACTGGTTTACCGTCTCGGTATGGTGAGCCATCAGTATTCCGCAGCAGCAGCAATGGGACTTTTCAAATCCGTGATCTCCCTTCTCTTTGTGGGAACCAGCTACTGGATTCTCTATAAGAAGAGTGATTACCGGGTATTTTAAAGGAGGTGTGACAGATGAAAATCAAACATTCAAAATCTTACTATGTGTATCAGGTTTTTAATACCATTATTCTGACGCTGGTAACGCTGTCCTGTATTTTCCCGATTCTTCATGTGTTCGCCATGTCCTTAAGCGACAGCACCGCTGCCATGGCAGGCCGCGTGACCTTTTTCCCGGTGGATTTTTCACTTGCCGCTTATGAGTACCTGATCAAGAAAAAAGATTTCTTCCATTCTGTGGCCATTTCCGGAGGAAGAGTTGTTATCGGTACGGCTTTCAACATGATTCTCATCGTGCTGACCGCTTATCCGCTGGCCCGTCCGACGTCTCAGTTCCGCGGAAGAACAGCCTATATGATCTATTTTGCCATTACGATGTTCCTGGGAGGTGGCCTGATCCCGACCTACATGGTCATCAAGAACCTGCATCTTCTGAATACTTTCTGGGTACTGGTTCTGCCCTGCGCCATGAATATCTGGAACGTTATTATTATGATGAACTTTATCAGAGGCTTACCGAGGTCCGTTGAGGAAGCGGCTTTCGTGGATGGAGCCAACCACTGGCAGACGCTGTTCCGCGTAATCCTGCCAATGTCCAAGCCCTCCCTGGCTTCCCTGCTTCTGTTCTCGATGATCGGCCACTGGAATTCCTGGTTTGACGGCATGTTCTACATGAATAACCCGAACAACTACCCGATGGCAACCTATCTGGCCACTCAGATCATCAACAACAACCAGACCATGACAAACATGACGCCGGAGCAGCTGGCCCTTCTTTCCTCCTTAAGTGAGAAGACTGTGCGAAGCGCCCAGCTCTTTATCTCCATCATCCCGATTCTGGTGGTTTATCCCTTCCTTCAGAAGTTCTTTGTAAAAGGTATCACCGTGGGATCTGTAAAAGAGTAACGGAAAGGAGCCTATTTTCAGATGAGCTATGCAGAGGTAAAAAAAGTAAACGGAAGTCCGGCCCTGGTGATCGATGGAAAAACTTATCCGCCCATGGCCATGACTGTGCGGTTTAATAAGCCGGATTATATCCATGATTTAGGGCAGTCAGGCATGAAGGTCTTTTTCCTGATGACCAATACGGAATGGCTCCGGCCGGGAAAAGACTATGTGGACGAAAACGGGGAAAAACAGCACGAGCCCAGCGGAATGGAAGCGTTCATCCATAATGCGGAGGTTCTCTTAAAGGAAGTGCCCGATGCCTACATCATCGTCCGGATCGGCCTTCATCCACCGGTAGACTGGATGGAAGAGAATCCCGATGAGCTGATTACCTATCAGGATGGAAGCCACGAGCCCTCCATTCTCATGTCGGAGGTACATAAGGACGATGTTCCGGGCATGTATGTGTTTGCCTCAGAAAAATGGCAGCACGACGCCCGGGAAGCATTGAAGGAGTTCTGCGACAAGGTGGATACGCTCTGGTTTAAGGACCGTGTGATCGGTTACTTTCTGGCGGCAGGCGGCACCTCCGAGTGGTATCCGGTGAACAGCATCTGCGACCGGGCCAAAGGAAAATACGGCGATTTCTCCCCGGCTTTTCGGAAGGCTTATGGAAAATTCCTGCGGGGTCGCTATGGAACTGAGGAAAAGCTTCGGAAGGCCTGGAAAAAGGAGGATGCCTCCTTTGAAAATCCCATTATTCCAGAGATTGACGAGCAGTTCTACATTTATGTGGAAGAGGGCATCATGGATGCCATGAAATACTACGAGAGCGCGAACCGGATCGTGGGAAAAAGCATTGATATGAATGAGAAAAAGGCCGCCAATCTGGGTGTGTTCCTGAATATGGAGGATTACCGTTATGTGGCGGATTTCTACGATGCCCTCCATCAGGCCACGGCGGAAGCGATTATCTTTTTCGCAAAGGTCTTAAAAGAGCGCTATCAGGGAAAAATCGTGGGAGCCTTCTACGGTTCCTATGGCTGTACGGATTTCTTCAACAGCACGACGGCCACGGCTACTCTGCCGATTCTGGACTGTGGAGCTGTGGATTTCCTGGCGGCTCCGGGCGTTTATAATAACCGGGAACCCGGAGGCAGCGTGGCTCAGCGCGAAATGCAGGATTCTTTTCGTATTCGTGGAGAAATGTTTGTGGCGGAAGAGGATAGCCGGACTCATCGGGAGGATACTTTTTATCGCGATGCTATGGGACTTTACGATATTCGGGATAGCATTGTGACTTTGAAGCGGGACTTTGCCCGGGTGTTGACAGATGATATTTATGCCTGGTGGTTTGACCAGCATGAGACCGGCGGAAGATATATGGATCAGGAGATTTATAAACTTTTCAGGCGCCAGGAAGAGATTGCCAGGTTTGCTTACAGTTTGAACAGGGAAAAGAAAAACGAGATTGCTTTTATTTATGATCAGGAAAGCTGCCATACAGTATCCATGTACACCAACACCCTGATGTTGGATTATTACCGGACTTCTGATATTCCACGCATCGGAGCTTCCGTGGATTACTATTTCCATAATGATATGGGAAGAGAAGACATGCCGGATTATAAATTCTATGTGATGATGAATCTCTTTGAAATCAGTGACGAAGAGAAGGAAGCCATCATTAAGAAAGCAAAAAAGAATCATGCGGTGGTGCTCTGGCTTTACGCTCCGGGCTTTATCAATCCGGATCGTGATCAGATAATAGCAAATGAGAATATCCGGGAACTCACCGGTTTTCAGGTAAGACGTTTTGATCACACGTGTTCTCCACGCTTTAAGGTAACGAATCTTGGTCATCCGGCTGTGCGTTATGCAGTGGAGGATCGGCGGTACGGTTACATCGATCGGGACGTGCACAGCAATGTATGGCTGGAAAATGTAATTCTTCCGGCTTACATGAATCCGGGCTTCTATATTGACGATCCGGAGGCAACGATTCTCGGAACTTACTGTGAGATGGGAGTTCCGGCCTACGGTCTGAAAGAGATGGATGGCTGGACCAGCGTCTACTGTGCGCCTCAGATTCTCCGCTCCGAGCTTCTGGCTTCCCTGGCAGAGTATGCAGGCTGCCACCTCTACAATAAGGACGACGACGTCCTCTACTCTAACCAGAACTTTGTGACGATTCACGCAGCCTATAAAGGAAAACACACCCTCTATTTCAAAGAGCCGGTGAGTCCGTATGAAGTATATGAGAAGCAGTATTATGGCCATAATGTAGTCAGTATGGAACTGGAGATGCGAATGGGCGACACGAAAATGTTCTCGTTAAAAGGAGAATGCTAAGAGAAAACCCGACAGTAAAATAACAAAGAAGTATACAAGAAGGACTCCGGGCAGTTTGTCTGGAGTCTCTTTTTACGGTAAAGGAAAAAACAAGTCTACCGATCGTGCCGGAGGAGTGATACAATGATAAACAGAAAAGTTTTTGAAGGATTGAAATGAGGGTGAAAGAGAAAAAAAGGAAAGCAAAGAAGCAAACAGAAAAATGGATTGAATTATTGCCATTGATTCTGATCCTGGCAGTGCTTCCTATGGTGGTACACTTGAAAATTGTTTCTATCGGTCTGGAAAACTATCCATGGTTTCCGGATGAGAGTAGCAGAGGTGATTTTTTTGCCTATTGGAGAACAAGGATTTTTCAGCTGTCAGCTTTGTGGATGCTGGTTGTCCTGATTGACCGTACTGTCAACGGTGTTTTCAAAACATGGAAACTTTGCCTGGAATGGAATTGTGGAAAATTATGAGGGCGGAATTACGATCTTGTCTTATGGAATTGCCTTTTTCTATGCTTCCCAGGTAATCGAGGAAGAAAAAGACGGAAAGATTCTTTTATGGGTGCTGGTTTTGGGTACAGGCGTGCAGCTGTTCTTTGGACTCTGTCAGCTTGCGGGTCATGATTTTTGGAGCAGCAGCCTGGGGAAAATGCTGGCAGCACCGGGACAGGAACTCTCATTTCGGTTTGGCGAGAGTAAAAAGAATCCGGTATATATGGCTTTTTACAATCCAAACTATGCTGCCATTTATATCGTGATGGTGCTGCCGTTGCTGCTGTATTTGGTTTTAGACAGCAGGAAAAAATGGCAGAAAGGAATCTGTACAGCTGAGATTTTACTTTTATTGGTATGCCTGAAAAAAAACAGTTCCAGGGCTTCTCTTGTTACACTGCTTCTTCTTGCGGTTGGCTGGATCTTTTTCCGGATGATTAAAAAGCAGTGGTGGAAAGGATTGGGGATTCTTTCAGCAGTCCTGTTGGCTGCGGTGGTCTTGCTTTTCTGGAAAAATCCTGTCGAACATTTAAAATATGACCTTCAGAAATTAGAGGTAACAGATGCCGGAATTTCGATTAAAATGAAAGGCAGGAAAATGGTTATCTTTATCTGGTGTTATATTATAAAAAAGAACCTTTTTACTTTGTTACAGACGGGAAAAACGGCTTTTTGGTGAGCGTATGTATATTTGGAGCAGGACATTGCCATTATTGAAAAACCATATTTTTCTTGGATGTGGTCCGGATACGTTTGCATTGGAATTTCCGCAAAACGACCAGCTGGGAAGGATCAATACCAATCGCAGCCTTTATGAGGAAATACTGACAAAACCGCACAGCCTTTATCTGCAGACTGCTTTACAGACAGGGATCGTTTCCCTGCTTTGTATCCTGGGATTCTGGCTTTGCTATTTTATTCGGGTATTTGTGCTGTCGAAGGAGAAAAATGTGGGATATTCCATGAAATTCGCACTTGCTTTTTCTGTAGCAGGCTATCTGGTAAATGATTCCATGACCGTCACGGCACCCATTTTCTGGGTTTTACTGGGAGTCGGTTCTGCGTGGAACTTCATAGATTATGCTTGAGAATTGACTTTATGCCTTTGCATTGATAGAATGACAGATAAGACTCAAAAGAAATCTGGAGGAAAAAGAACATGTATTATGTACCGGAAGGCACAAAAGTGTGCGGTTATTATGAATGTAAAAAGTGCGGGAAACGCTTTCTGTCTTTGCAGACGATGAAGCAGATTCCCTGCCCGGACTGTGCTGCGGAGATCGATTATGAGATCGGTCCGGATGAAAGCATGGAGGAGGTCGCAGATACGGCTGTCCTTCTGGAAAAGGTCGAAGGAGAAGAAGAGGTGATCCGGATGGATGCCCTTTTAAGCCTTGCGGTCACCGGCGGAGACTATAACTGGATCTAAAGGAGGTTATTAACAGTTAAATATAAATTATAAAATCATACAATCTAGTGTTGAGTTTTATAAGATATTAGAGTAGGATATTATTGAAAGGAGTTGATACTTTGAGTAAATATTATTCTATACATGAATTTTCAAAAATTATAGGCGTATCTGCCCAGACATTACGAAATTGGGATGCCAATGGAAAACTTCATCCGCATCATACTACAGTAAGTGGCTATAGATATTATTCTGATGAGCAACTCAACCAAGTAATAAATGTAAAGTCTAAAAATCGCATTACAATTGGATATTGTCGCGTTT
>CAKRQP010000047.1:0-15626 GCA_934393555.1 uncultured Lachnospiraceae bacterium | reverse complement strand
ATCGCATGGAACTTTTTTATTTACTGGTCTGCATCCTCTTGATCACTTTCAGCCTTGTGAACTCTTCTCTTTCTTTTTCCTCCAGAGCATTCTGGATATTCTTCGTAAGAGCTTCGTACATCGGAATCGTGATATTTTTCAGTGCATTGGCCCGTTTCTGGGTCTTCTTGATGTTGGCTGCCAGACGGTAGGCGGAGTTTTCGATCATGGAAAGACGGATGGTAAGGTCTTTCACCTTCTCGAAAGCGAGCCTTGCCTGATCCAGCGCCTGCGTGGTGCTGTAATAAGCGTAGGTCGGTTCGTCGGCCTGCGGTTTATACTCCACCAGCGGAATCTCCGTACCCATGACGCTGCGGGTCTTGATCCTTATGGAATCCTCCACGGGGACAGAGAAGGAAATCTCCTCCACCTCATGGATACCCATCTCGATGTTGGCCCGCTGCAGGAGGCTGTAGGCTTCCCGGAATGTGGTATCGATCTCTGTCTGGATCTCCGAAGCCTGACTGATCAGGTTCATGATCTCACGCATCAGAATGTTACGCTTCTTATCCATCAGATCGAAGCCCTGTCTGGCAAGTGCCAGAGAATTCTTGGCCAGGATCAGATTTCCCTTGGTGGGAAAGGTGTTTGGATTCATACGCTCACCTCGAATTTACATTTCTGAAGCTTCTGCCGTCTCCGGCACTTTGTAGTATTTATCAAGGATCTTGGTATCGATACGGTCAAGTTCTTCTCTGGGCAGCATCCGTAAGAGCTCCCAGCCCTTATCCAGCGTTTCTTCGATGGTACGGTTCTCTTCCTCGCCCTGTCCGACAAATTCGTGTTCGAATGCTTCACCGAATTTCAGGTAGGTTTTGTCCAGGGGAGAAAGCTCATCCTCACCGATAACGGAAGCCAGGGCTCTGGCATCTCCTACTTTTGCGTAACAGGAGAAGAGCTGGTTTGCCACATCCTGATGATCCTCTCTGGTATAACCTTTACCGATACCGTCCTTCATCAGTCGGGACAGAGACGGCAGTACATTGATGGGCGGATAAATCGCCTGACCATGAAGCTGACGGTCCAGAACGATCTGACCCTCAGTGATGTATCCGGTCAGGTCAGGGATCGGATGCGTGATATCATCATTCGGCATGGTCAGGATCGGGATCTGTGTTACAGAACCGTCCACACCCTGCACGATACCGGCGCGCTCATAAAGAGTAGCCAGTTCACTGTAAAGATAACCCGGATAACCTTTTCTGGAAGGAATCTCTCCTTTGGAGGAAGAAACCTCACGCATAGCCTCTGCAAAGGAGGTCATATCGGTCAGGATGACCAGGATATGCATGCCTTTTTCAAAAGCCAGATACTCGGCGGCGGTCAGTGCCACCTTCGGAGTGATCAGTCGCTCAACAACCGGGTCGTTTGCCAGGTTCAGATACATAACAACGTGGTCGGAAACACCACTCTCCTCAAAGGTCTTGCGGAAGAAGTTTGCCACATCATATTTTACACCCATGGCTGCGAAAACGATCGCAAATTTCTCATCGGAAGCGGCATCTCCAAGAGAAGCCTGTTTTACGATCTGGGCTGCCAGACGGTCATGGGGAAGTCCGTTTCCGGAGAAGATCGGAAGCTTCTGGCCTCTGATCAGCGTAGTCAGTCCGTCAATAGCGGAAATACCGGTACGGATATAGTTTCTCGGGTACTCACGGGTCACAGGGTTCAGGGGAAGTCCGTTGACGTTTAAACGGCACTCCGCCTTGATCTCTCCCAGTCCGTCGATGGGCTCTCCGATACCATTGAAGGTACGTCCCAGGATATCCGGGGAAAGAGCTACCTCCATGGGATGTCCCGTCAGTTTTGTATGGGTGTTTTTCAGGGACATGCCGTCATTTCCTTCAAACACCTGGATAACAGCCTTGTCCTCGTAAAGCTCAATGATACGGCCCAGCTTTTTCTCATTGCCGTTTACCGTGATCTCCACGATTTCCTCAAAGGAGGCATTCTGGACGCCCTCCAGAACAACCAGAGGACCATTGATCTGACTGAGTCCTAAATATTCAATTGCCATTTCATCCTACCTCCTTTTATGCGTTTTTGGCAATGACTTCGTCATAGAAGGCATCGATGGCTTTGTAATAGTCGTCAAACATTTCCGGCTTGTCGTTCGGCACATCGTATTTGATGGAAACGATACGGTCGAAAATGTTGCTTTCCTTCAGGATCGACATGGGCATACCCATGGTAACCAGTGCTTTTGCTTTCTTATAAAGATACAGGATCACATCCATCATCAGGAACTGTTTCTTCATGGGTACACAGGTGTCATCCGGATGGAAGGCATTCTGCTGCAGGAAGCCCAGACGAACCACACGGGCGATCTCAAGGGTCAGCTTCTGATCATCCGGAAGCACATCGCTTCCGATCAGTTTTACGATCTCCATGAGGCTGCTCTCCTGGTTCAGGATAGCCATGAGCTGGTTTCTGTGATCCACAAACCGTTTGTCTACATTGGTCTGATACCAGGGTGCCAGATCGTTCAGATACTCACTGTAGCTGGTCAGCCACTGGATCGCCGGGAAATGACGGGCATATGCCAGAGATTTATCCAGTCCCCAGAAGCAGCGGACGAAACGTTTGGTATTCTGCGTAACGGGCTCGGAGAAATCGCCTCCCTGCGGAGATACGGCTCCGATGATGGAAACACTTCCTTCTGCTCCGTTTAATGTCTGTACATAGCCGGCTCTCTCATAGAATGCAGACAGACGGGATGCCAGATAAGCCGGGAAACCTTCCTCAGCGGGCATTTCCTCCAGTCGTCCGGACAGCTCTCGAAGAGCCTCGGCCCAACGGGAAGTAGAGTCTGCCATGATGGCTACATCGTAACCCATGTCGCGGTAATACTCCGCCAGAGCCACACCGGTATAAATGGATGCCTCACGGGCAGCCACCGGCATGTTGGAGGTATTGGCGATCAGCGTGGTACGGTCCATCAGAGGATTGCCGGACTTCGGGTCGATCAGTTCGGAGAACTCCTCCAGAACCTGAGTCATCTCGTTTCCACGCTCTCCGCAGCCGATATAGATGATGATATCGGCATTGGCCCATTTTGCGATCTGATGCTGGGTCATGGTCTTACCGGTTCCGAATCCTCCCGGGATAGCTGCCGTACCGCCCTTGGCGATCGGGAACATGGTATCCAGGATTCGCTGTCCGGTCACCAGCGGTTCGCTTGACGCGTAGCGGGCCGCACTGGGACGGGGCACACGGATCGGCCATTTCTGAGCCAGTGTCAGGGGAACTTCTTTTCCGTCACTGAGCTGAAGAACCGCGATCTCGTCAAAGATCTTATATTTTCCATCCGGAGATGCCTTCAGGATCGTACCGGAAAGGTTCGGAGGAACCATGGATTTATGAAGGATCGCCGGTGTTTCCTGAGTCTCTGCGATGATGGTTCCGCCGCTGACTTTGTCACCGGCTTTTACGGTGATGTGTACATCCCAGAGCCGCTCGGTGTCCAGAGAATCTACGGAAAGGCCGCGGCTGATGTATTTGCCGGATTTGGCAGCGATCTCACTTAAGGGACGCTCGATACCATCAAAAATGTTGTTCAGGATTCCGGGGGCCAGGAGAACGGAAATAGCGTCTCCGCTGGCTTCTACGGTTTCTCCGGGCTTCAGGCCTGTGGTCTCCTCGAAGACCTGTACGGTGGTGGTGTCCTGAGTCAGGGCGATAACCTCGCCTACCAGGCGTTCCTTGCCGACGTAAACCATCTCTGACATCTCAAAACCGGTATTGCCCTTCAAATAAATGACGGGACCGTTGATGCCGTAAATAACACCTGTCTTATTCATGAAGGACACCTCCGTCAAAGGTAAAGTTTTTCTTCGCTGCATCAAATTTGGCAGCAAAGGAATTGTCGATCAGGATATGACGTCCGGGAATGACCGCCCGGGTGCCGCCGCTGAAGGAATACTCGGAAACCGTCAGCGGATGGTTGACAGCAGCGGTGAGGCTGCTTAAGCAGGACTGATCTGCCGGATCAATGTAAATGGTAACTTCCTCATTTCCAGCGAATTTCATGATCTCATGGATCTGTGAAATCAGAAGCTGCTGGTATTCCGGTGTTGCCATGTAGTCGGCCAGTTTTTCCTGTACTTCTACAAAAAGTGTCTCTTTCAGCTCTTCCTGTCTTCTTGAAATGTCACGCTTGATCTCCAGGCGTTCCTTGGAAAGAGTGATATTGTTTTCCCGTTTCAGCCGGTCCGTTTCCGTTTTCACTTCGAGGGCAGCCTGACGGTCTTTATCTACGGTATGCTCCTGAAAAAGTTTTTCCAGAGCCCGGCGGTGTTCTTCAATGGCCGCTGTGCTTTCCTGACGTGCCTCCTCAAGAGCTGCAGTTCTAAAGTGTTTCAGCTTTTCTTCTGTTGTCAAAATAGATCACCTTCTTTTTACAGCTTGACGCCGATTGCTTCGTTTACATAGGAAGTGATAAAATCAGCCTTCCGGCCGGTACCGTGGCGGTCCGGAATTTCTACGATGAGGGGCAGACGGCGGTTCAGTTTTACATCGTCAACGATGTCAGGAAACTCCCGGCCGAATTTCTCGGTCAGGAGGATGATCCCGTTCTCTTTGTCAGCAATGGCACGCTCCAGGGCTTCCCGGAGCTCTCCGCGCTCATGAACCACGCAGCCTTCCACACCGGCCAGTCTCATTCCGGTATAAGTATCCACGTTATCACTGATGAGATACATTTTCATGGATTATAATGCACCCAGGATCATGAAGGAGATGATCAGACCGTACAGACAGCATCCTTCGGCCAGACCTACGAAGATAAGAGATTTACCAAGAATGCTCTGATCCTCGCTGATTGCTCCAAGGGCAGCGCTGGCAGCACTGGCAACTGCGATACCACCGCCGATACAGGAAAGACCGGTTACAAGAGCTGCAGCCAGGTAACCAAGACCGGTAGCCAGGCCTGCGGAAGACTCAGAAGCAGCCTCGGCAGCCAGAGCAGAAGCACCGTTTCCAAGAGATACGATACCGGCTACTGCAAAAATTCCGAAGAACAGAAAAGCGTTGATGGCCAGAGAAGTTTTTAAACGTCCTTTGTTTCTTTCACCGATAAGAAAAGCGCTGAAGGGGACGAAAATGCTGAGTACAAGTGCAGCAACGATTAAGATCTGAGTGATAGTAGACATTGATAAAATCCTCCTTAAAATATATTTAGTTTTTTTCTATTTTCCGGAAGGGAACAAATTCCCGACCGGTACCTTTATAGAAACGGCTGAACATCTCATAGTATTCCAGACGGAGTACCTGAATTCCGACGATCAGACCTTCCATACCGCAGACGAACAGGTTTCCGAGGATCACAACGATCCAGTTCGGTGAACCGACTTCCGCGCCTGCCAGCATCAGTACAACCTCCATCATGGCTGCGTGGCTGACTGCGAAGGCACCCACACGGACGAAGGAAATGGTGTTGGAGAAGTAGCTTAACAGCACCTCGAAAAGTTCAAAGACGGTCTGTACGACAAACATGCCTTTTTCCTTCGGCATCACATCTGCCTTATGCTCCACCAGCTTTGCCAGAGGCTCTTTGAAAGCAATGACAAGAAGAGGAAGCAGGAACATGACAACCAGTACGATGGTTGCCGGCATTTTTTTACCGGTCATGATCAGGACGATCGCTGTCACAACGGCTCCGTAGAAGATCAGGCCGGCCAGACCGTTGGTATCAAACCAGGCGCTCTCAGGATCATGGGCTTTGATGCCGTTGATGATATGAAGCACCATGGCCACCAGGATCAGGAACATACCAAAACCGACTGCTACGATGAAGACGGTATTCAGTTTTCCGATAAACGGAACGGTCATCATTTGATTCATGGGCTTCAACCACAGGGCAGGAAGCACATCCTCGAAACCGAAGAAGCTTCCGTACAGGAATCCGAAGATCGTGGAGAAGAAGCCGGCACAGCTGATGATGGCTGCCAGATCGATCTTTTTGAATTTATACAGCAGGAAACCACCGATCAGAAGGCAGAGTCCCTGACCCGCATCACCGAACATGGCGCCGAAGATCAGAGAATAGGTGATGGCCACAAAGATGGTCGGGTCGATCTCGTTGTAAGCAGGCAGACCGTACATCCGGATGTACATCTCGAAGGGTTTGAACAGCTTCGGGTTTTTCAGCTTGGTAGGCGGCTGGTTCAGGATGTTGTTTTCATCGTCCTCCAGGATACAGTAAAGATTGATGTCATCCTCAATATCCTTCTGGAAGCGGGCTGCATCCCTCTCGGTCATCCATCCACAGAGGATGTAGAAGACCTGCTTGTCATTTTTTGCCTTGGTGCAGGCGGCAAGCTTTCTCACATCAAAGTTGGTGGAAAGGCTTTCCAGCGTATTTCTGGCTTTCAGAAGATCACTCCGTCTGCTCTCCAGCTTCTTTGCGACCTCCGCCTGGCAGTTTTTGAGCTGCTCATCGATGGAGGCCAGGTCTTTTTTCAGCTTGGAAACGGCCTCCTCCGGGGTTCCCTCATATTCATCGGGAATACGCATTCTCTCAAAATGTAGGGAGCTGTATACTGCGTCCACCTTGACTGCCTGTGTGGCAGGAACAAAGTAAACTCCCCAGACGTACTGTTCATCAGAAGCACATTTGAAAAATACGGTGTCCAGATTGTCATAGACATATTTTTCAAATTTTTCGTAGTATTCGTGAGCGATCTTTCCAAAACGGTATTTGACAAACTTGAAGCCAAACACCTCATGGATGTTGAAGTCGAAATTCAAGAACGGCTCGATCCACTGCAGGGAGGAAAGGAGTTCCTCGTGCTTTTTGGAAAGTTCCGTACGTTTCTCCTGGAAGTTTGCGGCATATCCACTCAGTTCCTGAATGGTTTTCACCGCTGTGTCCACATCCATGCTTCCTGTTTCCTCAGAAACCGGCTGGGAAAGCTGGCCGGCAAATTCATTTGCCTTGTTCAGAAGCTCCTTATAAGGATTGATCTCCATGAACGGCCGGAGTTCTTCCACCGTTTTCAGCTCGGAAAGGGCATTTTCCAGATGAATCTCATACTTCGATAAGTACTGGTTTACCACACGGTCGATATCGGCCTTTGGTCCCGTGATACTTAAGAATTTCATCTTCTCAATCACGAACCCACCCCCTTTCTTAGTTATTTATATATTTTGCAATTTCCTCCTGGGGCAATCCGTAACGGACACACTCCAGAATCGTGGTAAGTCTGTCAACCTCATGCTCTTTTTCATAGAGATAAGAGATCATCGTTGCGACAGAATACGGATTGTTCCTGGATTCCTTGCTCTGGATCTTATGGCGGATCTCTGTGTAATACTGATCCAGATTGTGCGGTGCAAGCTCCGGATAACGTTTTCCGTAATAGGTCTTTCTGACTGCGGCAGTCAGCTCATCCTGATTTCCCGCCTCCACCAGATCCTTGATGCTCTGCTGGGTGAGATGGTAAGTCACCGGAATGAGGTGTGCGTAGATGCTGCTGTTTTCCATATGATAATACTTCTTGGAACGGTAGATCCACTGCATGTTCAGAAGATCGATCTTCACACCATAGGCTTCCATGAAGATTTTCCGGTCTTCCTTGTCCTTGAAGATCTTCTGGCCATTTTTCCAGAACCAGCCGAAATAGAAAAGATCGAGTGCCATTTCATAATCCCAGAGGGTCGGCGATTCAATGTCCGAAAGACGTTTCATAGGCTCGTAATAAATGCTTCCCTTCAGATTCTCGACAAATTCATCGATGGTCTGGCTGGCGGAAAGTTTGTTCAGATCCAGGTCTGAATGATGATTAAAAAAGTCTGTAAAGATCGTCAGATCTGTAGAAACATCCCTGTGGTCAAAAAGCATCCGAAGGGAACGCTTCATGATGGCGATCTCATACCGGCCAAAATAGAGATCCATAAAGGCTCTCTGCTGTACGGTGGAAAAACGATAGATCTTCTGGAAATCCGCATAAACAGAATAGGTGAGGATCTGCTCTACCTGACTCCGGTGCAGGGTACTTTCATCCAGTCCGGCGAAGAGTTCCTGATAGGAGGGCTTCTGTTTCAGATAAGCCAGCGCGCCTGTGACTGTCGGCATGGCAGCCAGTGTCTCATAATCCTTCCGGGTCAGAAGACGGCTTTTGATGGCACGGATCTTTGTGGTCGTTCCACTGTAAGATAACAGTTTTCCCATAGCTTATCCCTCGATCATCTGTTTTAATATGCCTGCAGCCAGTGTCTCATGATTCTCTGCATATTCCTTTTCCAGATTCAGGATCGTCCTGGCAGCGGCTTCTTTCAGGGAAGAAAGCTCTGCTTGTTTCTCTTTTTCCAGGCTGGCACGGATATCGGCAATCTTTGCTTCCGTCTTCTGATCCACGTCAGCATCGTATGCATCCATTCGCTGTTTGGATTCTTCATCCAGTTCTTTCTTTTGAAGGGCGGATTCGTTCATGATCTTGACAGCTGCGGTCTCAATTTCCGAGATCTTGTTAACGATTGTATCCATTCTATACCTCCTTCTCTTTTCTTTCCTGTGTCTGCTTTCAAAAGCTTTTACACAGTTCTCTATTATCATACCTTTTCTTTTTAAAAATGCAAGGATAATAATAGCTAAAAATCTAAAAATGAATAACGGTCATTCCTATACAAACAGCCAAACCGGGACAGCTTTCTGCTCTGACGTGGGAAAACAGGAGCCCCGAATGACCCCTGCCCGGTTTTCTGCGCTATTTGCGGTTGCCGTTTTGAACACATTGGATTATACTGAAATCGGTTGCATTTGAAAAATGACTATTTTTTATACCCATAATAGAAAAACTTTATAAAAGGAAGACTCATGGCAGCAAATTTTGAATATTATAAAATCTTTTATTATGTAGCAAAATACCAGAATTTTACCCTGGCCGCCAAGGCACTGCTTTCCAGCCAGCCTTCCGTTTCCCGCTGCATGCAGGCCCTCGAGACAGAACTTGGCTGCCGGCTTTTTATCCGGACCAAGCGTGGCGTATCCCTGACCGCGGAAGGGGAACAGCTCTATCAATATGTCGCTCCCGCCTGCGAGCAGATCTTCAAGGGTGAGGAAAACATCGGCGGTACCCTGGGTTACCAGAACGGCTCCGTCTACATCGGTGTTACAGAAACTGCCCTTCACTGCTTTCTTCTGAAAAAGCTCTCCGCCTTTCACCGTCAATACCCGGGGGTACGTCTGAAGCTCACCAGCGGCACCACGCCAAACACACTGGCAGACTTAAAAGCCGGAAAGACGGATCTGGCCGTCGTAACGACTCCGATCCGCGAGGATCCGCTTTTTCGGGTCACACTGGTCAAAGAATGCCAGGATATCCTGGCCGGCGGACACAACTATTCGTATCTGAAAGGAAAAAAGGTCCCTCTCTCTGAGGTGCAGCAGTATCCTTTTGTCTCTCTGGCGGAAAATACCATGACCTATGCTCTCTATAAGGAGTTTTATGCCGCGCACGGCCTGATCCTCAAGCCGGACATCGAGCTTGCCACGGCAGACCTTATGGTTCCGGTCATCCGTCAGGGTCTTGGCGTGGGCTTTATCCCCCGTGAACTGGTGGAAAAAGAGCTGGAGACCGGCAGCATCGTGGAAATTGAGATTGAAGAAAAGATCGAGGGCCGTCATATCTGTATCGTGGAAGACCGGCAGAAACCTTTAAGTATGGCTGCCCGCCACCTGAGCCGCCTTTTAAAAGGAAAAGAGCCTTCGTAAAAAGAAGTTTTTGTAGAAAAAAGGCCGGAAATATGCTATGATGCCAAAGTCAAAAGGTCAAAAAGACGAAAAAGGAGATATTACCATGCGTTTAAGAAATATACCGGGTGCGGACGAAGCCGTATCCGCAAGCCCCTGGGTCATTCAGGATCCGGCAGCAAAAAAAGGGCACTGGAATGAGGTTTTCGGCAAGGAACAGCCCCTCTACATCGAGGTCGGCATGGGAAAAGGCCAGTTTATCACGGAACTTTCCAGAAGAAATCCGGAGATCAACTATATCGGCATCGAGCGCTACACAAGCGTTCTCTACCGTGCCCTTCAGAAACGGGAACTTCTCACAGAAGAATGCGGAGAAGAATTCCCCAATCTCCGTTACCTCTGCATCGATGCCAAGGACCTTCCGGAGATCTTTGGAACAGGTGAGGTAGACCGGATCTACCTGAATTTTTCCGATCCCTGGCCAAAGGAACGTCATGCAAGACGAAGACTCACCTCCCGGGAATTTCTCGCCCGTTACGAAGAGATCCTGGCTGATGACGGTCTTGTGGAATTCAAAACAGATAACCGCAGCCTTTTTGACTTCTCTCTGGAAGAAGTAAAGGAAAGCGGCTGGGAACTTCTGCTCTGTACCTATGATCTGCATCATGACAAAGAACTCATGGAAGGCAATGTCATGACCGAATACGAGCGGAAATTCAGCAATCTCCGGAATCCCATCCATAAGCTCGTGATCCGCAAGCCAAAACGGGAAGCAAAATAAAAACCAGCTTTTTTTGTGACAGGCTCCGCCGTGCATATGCACGTCTGAGCCTGTTTCTTCATATATAATAAGGAAGCTTTCTCTCCGGTGATCTTTTGCGCAGAACCCGTTTCCCGGAACGGCTGGGACTTCAGATCTACTGTATCCCGAAGGCCAACCGTCAGTTTCTGAAAATAAGAAGATCCTTTGACCAGGTCAGACAGCTGGTGAAGGAGCTTCCCCGTAAGCGTTCCTGCTGATCTTTTCTTAAGCCTGATCCATGCGGCGGGAAACAGGAATGTTTCCCGTCCTTTTTTCATAGAATCGTACTAAAAATCCATTCGGAGCTTCTTATGCAAGATCGAAAACTCCCCTCTTTTCTCACCCTTCTGTTTCTCCCTGCTCTTTTTTTCCTGGTCTTTTCCGCCTGCGTTTTTTTCAACAACCGTTCCTTCCGGCAGTTTACCGGACAGATCTTCCGGAATGAACTTACCGGAAACACCTTAAATCTTCACTATACCCTGAAACATCCGGAAAATTACGGCCTTTCGGACGTTCCTGTCACGCTTGGAAGTGCAGAACCGGAAATTCTGAAAACCTCCGCCCTGGTTCTGGAAAATTACCAGGAAGCCCTTCGCCGCTTCCCCCGTCAGACACTTTCCAAAGAAAACAGGCTGACCTATGACATCCTGGAGCTCTATCTCAAAAATCAGCTCTCCGGTCAGCGATTTCTGCTTTATGCCGAGCCGTTGGGGCCTACCATCGGTACACAGGCGCAGCTCCCCGTCCTTCTGACCGAATATGCTTTTCGCAGCCGCTCCGATGTAGAAACTTATCTGGCACTTTTGAAGGAAATGGATGAATATTATACGACTTTGCTCCATTTTGAAGAGGAAAAGTCCAAAGAAGGACTTTTTATGAGTGCCTCCGCAGCACAGGCGGTCATCGACCAGTGCAGTGCTTTTATCCGGGAACCGGCAGAAAATTTTCTCATTACCGGTTTTTCGGAAAAGATCCGGGAAGCCGGTTTTCTGACCCAGGTGGAAAAAAAGCAGTTTCTGGAAGAAAACGAGAAAGCCGTTCTCGAACACGTCATCCCCGCTTACCAGCTTCTGATCCGTGGGCTGACCGCCCTGAAAAACACCGGCCGAAATCAGCAGGGGCTCTCCGGACTTCCCGGCGGAACCGCCTATTACGAATATCTGGTCCGTGATTCTACCGGCTCCTGGGCTTCTGTGGATACCATTCAGAAACGCATCGAAAAACAGCTGAAAGAGGATTTCCGGAAACTCACGGCACTGGCAGGTGCCCACCCGGAGCTTCTCTCCCGGGAAACCCTCGGAAGTGCCATCGCTTTCTCGCTGGATAACTCTCCTTCTTCCATATTAAATGCTGACGGCTGGTATGCCGCTGACCCGTCAGGCCGGGAACTGGAGGAAAAAGCCCTGGCCGAATGGACACCAAACAGAATCCTTACGGACCTTCAGGAAAAGATCACCGCTGACTTTCCCACCGCACCGGAGGTTTCTTTTTCTGTCAAATACGTTCCGGATTCTCTGGAAGACTACTTAAGCCCTGCCTTTTATCTTACGCCCCCTCTGGATGACCTCACGGAAAATGTGATCTACATCAACCGTGCTTCCACCTACACGGCCCTGGACCTCTATACCACCCTGGCCCATGAGGGATATCCCGGGCATCTTTACCAGACAGTCCTGAGCGGAAAAAGCATCTCAGACCCGGTACGGAGCCTTCTGAATTTCGGCGGCTACATCGAAGGCTGGGCCACCTATGTGGAAATGTATGCCTACGGTCTGTCTGACACAGACCCGAACCTGGCAGAGCTCTATCGCCTGAACCGGTCTCTCACCCTGGGGCTGTCTGCACTCATGGACATTGCGGTCCATTATCATGGTTTTGCCGAAGAAGATGTCGCGGACGCACTTGGAAAATTCGGCTTTGAGTCCTCTTCCACCCGGGCACTTTACCAGGCACTTCTGGAAGCTCCTGCCAACTATCTGCGCTATTACGTGGGATACCTGACCTTCGAAGACCTCCGGGATGCGTATAAAGAGAAAAAAGGCAGTGCCTTCTCTCTGAAAACCTTCCATCAGAAGGTCCTTGAGATCGGCCCTGCCCCGTTTCCTGTCGTAAGTCATTATCTTCTCGGGAAGTGATGCTTACTGCTCCCGGAGTTTTTTCAATGCCTGTGTAAATTTGATCGGATTTCCGTACATCAGTGTCCCGAAACGGAAGATCTTTGCTGCCAGCCAGCCCAGGAAAACCACCGTTGCTGCCAGAAGCACTGCGGAAACCACCACTTCCACAGGGGAAACGCTGCCCAGTGCAATCCTGGCAAACATGGCATTTCCGGAAGTGAATGGGATAAAAGAAGCCACCTTCATCAACAGCATATCACTCTCGTTCATTCCTGTCATGGTAATGATGAAGGATACCACGAAGACCATGGTCACGGGAGTGGCTGATTTACTGATATCTTCTGTCTTTGACACCAGGGCGCCCAGCATACCGAAAAGGAAAGCATACAAAAGATAACTCAGAAGGCCGAAGACGATAAACGCAGCCCAGACCTCTGCCGGGATGTGGAACAGAAAATCCAGACGGTAATCCCAGCCGGCCCCACAGAAATGGTATGCGATAAGACCGCTTCCCAGGATCACTCCTGCCTGGAAAATACCACTGATGGCTCCCGCAATCACTTTTCCGAAGATCAGGCTGGTGCTGTCCACGGTCGTCACCAGAACCTCAATGGCCCGGTTGCTCTTCTCACTGGTGATGGAGGTTGCGATCATCTGCCCGTAAAAGATCACCAGGAAGTACAGGACAAAAACGAGAATATACGTATACCAGTAATTGCTGGCTCCGTCTTTTCCCAGGATCTTCATCGTGGAGATACTTCCCTGATTCAGGATTTCCTGTACTTTTGATGCAGCAACACCTGCCTCCTCCAGCTCTTTTTCCTGCCAGTATGAGGTGTAGATTTCAGAAAATTCCGAATCCTGGCTGTCCAGAAGCGACCGGTCCTGCACCACATAGGTATAAGTGAATTTTCCGGTCAGGAGGAAACCGCCGTCGCCTCCTGCCTCTACAAACTGCTCCAGTTCATCGGCACTGTCAAAAACCTTCCATTGATAACCCGGCATCCGATCCGTCAGCCCGGCAAGATCACTCACAAAGCCTTCCGGATCAGCGATCCCCAAAAGACCTGCATCCGGATCGTAGTCATCCGCTCCGGAACTGCTTTCCGCAGCCTCTTTACTGCTTTCCTTTCCACCTCCGAAAACATCGGAAAAACTGCCTTTCATAAACACCGGCGGAAGTGCGACTGCCGCTGCCACCACAAGAGCCAGAAGTACCGTTGTCACCATAAAGCTCCGGCTTTTAAAATAGTTGCCCAGTTCAAATTTCAAAACGTTCAGAAACTGCTTCATGCCTCATCACCTGCACTTTCCACAAAAATATCATTGAGCGACGGCCGGTAGTCTCCGAAGCTTTCCACATCCAGTTCCGCCTGGGCCAGAGCCCTGAAAACATCTGCTTTTTTCGTTTCTCCGATCATTTTCAGTACCACATGATCCGCATGGATCCCGTCAGGCACCACCAGTCCCGCATAGCGTTCCCGTACCAGGGCTTCCGTTTCCTCTCCGCTTTTTCCATTGAGGGAAAGTACCAGCCGCCCATGGCCGAAGGTTTTCTTCAGTTCCCTGAGGTCACCTGCCAAAACGGCATTTCCGTGATTCATGATGACGATATCATGACAGAATTCTTCCACATAGCCCATCTGATGGCTGGAAAAGATCACCAGCTTCTCTTTTTCGATCTGCTCCCGGATCACATCCTTTAATACCTGGGAATTGACAGGATCCAGGCCGGAAAACGGTTCGTCCAGAATGATCACCGGCGGATCGTGAAGCAAAGTAGCGGCCAGTTGGACTTTCTGCTGGTTTCCTTTGGACAGAGTCTCCAGCTTCCGGGACGCATAGTCTTCCACCCCCATCCGTTCCAGCCAGTGTTTTACCGCCTTTGCCGCCTCTGTCCTTTTCATGCCTCGGAGTGCAGCCAGATACATCAGCTGCTCCGTGACTGTTTTTTTCGGATAGAGCCCTCTTTCTTCCGGAAGATAACCGATGCCGATCTTTTTCGGGGAAAACGGGACGCCGTCCATAAGTACCGTTCCCTCATTTGCCCCAAAGACCTGCATCAGGATCCGGATGGTCGTAGTCTTTCCGGCTCCGTTCCGGCCCAGGAGGCCGAGAGCCCGTCCGCTCTCCACGGAAAATGAGATTCCGTGGAGCACTTCTGTTTCTCCAAAGCTTTTGTGAAGATTCTTTACTTCCAGTTTCATAGTTTCTCCTCCTTAATCCGCTGCCTCTTTGCGCAGCATCAGATACATGATACAACAGCCCGCCAGACCGCACACTACCAGGATCGCCATACGGGTTCCCAAAGGAAAACCGGTATACCAGAGTCGGAGCTGATAGCCCCAGAAAGCAAAGCTGTTTATCAGAGAATGTTCTGCCTCTTCATACTCTCCCCAGAAGCCTCCGGAAGACCAGCAGACCGTTATCCACACAATGATCCAGCAGATGGCTCCCACTTTCCGGTTCTTTTTGAGCATCCCGCCATACAGACAGATGAATCCGGTCTCGAAAATGGCGTAACACAGGATCCAGGCCGGCGTGAGGAATGGTCCGAGATTTCCCGTCAGTTCCCTTCCATGATAAAGCGCCCGGTAAAGCTCCCGTTCAGCCAGAAACCCCAGAGCTGCCAGCACATAGATGACAAGTGTCTCAAGAAAGATCACGCAGACCGCCGCCGGAAGATAATGCTTTCTTGTTTTCCCCATGGAAATGGCCAGGTCAAAATTATGAGGAACGATATTTGCCAGCACAGACAGAGAAAAAATAACGCCAACCCCTAAAAGCATCACGGTCCCTATGGGAAAAAGCGCTTCCCCGCTCTTCGTCAGCTGCTGAAAGACCATCATCCCGAGAATGCCGGCCAGCCAGGATGCAGCTGAAACTGCTGCCAGAATCCCCATGTTTGACCGGTAAAGATATAATTCCTGCCCTATACTTTTTCGCATATTTTTTCCTCCTTCAGCAGCGTACCTCT
>CAKRQP010000046.1:0-15853 GCA_934393555.1 uncultured Lachnospiraceae bacterium | reverse complement strand
TGGCGTGCAAGCCCGCCCGGCTTTTTGACCTTTGAACCCTGATATTATCATATCATTTTCAAAATCAGAATTCAACTGTAACAGCCGGGGGAAAATCATGGTATAATAAGACCAGTAAAAACGATGACAGAAACGGAGGTAGCTTTATGAATCTGACAGAAAAACAGAAGGAACAGCTCATCGCAGTGCTTCAGGGAGCGGTATTTGCTGCCTTTGCAGGGGCAGCTCTGCTTCAGGAAGGAAAGCTTTACCGGAAATACAGGAAAAAAATTCTGGCAGAAAATGCCAGACAGAAAGAAAAACTGACAAAACAGAAATATCACCTGAAAGAAAAAGACATGAAGAGAAAATACCGTGCCAAAAAGAAGAAAAAGTTTGCTCCCATCAGTATCCTATGATAGAATAAATCCAGAGCAAAAAAATCTTTGAGAGGATGAGTGCGTATGGATATTTTGATCAAAGGCGGCCGCCTTCTGGATCCGGCGAATGATCGGGATGGTCTTTTTGACATCCGGATCCGTGACGGCAAAATTTTGAAAGTAATGGAACCGAGTACAGAAAAGGAAGAGCCGGATGCGTCAGCAGAAGACTGCAGGGTCGTGGATGCTTCCGGCTGTTATGTAATGCCGGGACTGATCGATCTGCATGTACATCTTCGGGATCCCGGCTTTACTTATAAGGAGACGGTAGACTCGGGAGCAGAGGCGGCAGCACACGGCGGATACACTACCATCGTGGCCATGCCTAATACGAAACCGGTCATGGACGAAGGACACCGCGTTTCCTATGTACACAATAAAGCGAAAATGCTGGGGCTGATCAATGTGCTTCAGGCAGGAGCTGTGACCAAAGGCATGAGAGGCGAAGAGCTTTCAGATATTGAGAGCATGGTGAAAGCCGGTTCCCCTGCCATCAGTGAGGATGGAAAGTCTGTTATGGATTCCGGGCTTTACCGGAAGGCCATGAAGATCGCAAAATCTCATAATATCCCGGTCCTGGCCCATTGTGAGGACATCAATCTGGTAGAGGGCGGCGTTGTGAACGCAGATAAGGATATGAAAGCCAAAGGCTGGAAGGGTATCAGCAATGCGGTTGAGGATGTGATCGTGGCAAGAGACATCCTGCTGGCAAAGGAGACAGGAGCCAGACTGCATCTCTGCCATTGCTCCACCAAGGACAGCGTCCGCATGGTAAAAGCTGCCAAAGAGGACGGCGTGGACGTTTCCGCTGAGGTCTGCCCGCATCATTTCACCCTGACTTCCGCAGACATTCCGGGAAACGATGCCAATTATAAGATGAACCCGCCGCTCCGTACAAAAGAGGATGTGGAAGCATTGAAACAGGGGCTTCATGATGATATCATGGATGTCATCGCGACAGACCATGCTCCGCACAGCGAGGAAGAAAAGCTTCGCACCATGCAGAGTGCACCCTTCGGTATCGTGGGTCTGGAGACAGCAGTTCCTCTGACCATCAGTGAACTGGTACGCCCCGGTGTGCTCACTCCGCTGCAGATGGCAGCCAAGATGAGCGCGAATCCGGCGAAAGTCTTAGGTATTGACAAAGGAAACCTGGCCGAGGGCAAGATCGCGGATGTGACCATCATCGATCCCGAGGTGGAATATACCATTGATAAGAACAAATTCCGTTCCCAGGGAAAAAATACCCCCTTCCACGGAAGAAAAGTATTCGGTGAGGTGGAAATGACCATCTGCGGCGGCGAGATCGTTTATGCCGCTGACCGTATGAAACAGTAAGCAAAACAAGGAGAGAAAAGAATGATTCAGAAACTCATCAGCAAAATCGAGAAAACACATGCACCTATCGTAGTGGGACTGGATCCCATGCTGAACTATATCCCGAAACAGATTCAGGAAAAAGCGTTCAAAGAGTACGGCGAGACCTTAAAGGGAGCCAGTGAAGCCATCTGGCAGTATAATAAAGAGATCATTGATCACGTTTATGATCTGATCCCGGCAGTAAAACCCCAGATCGCCATGTATGAGCAGTTCGGTATCGAAGGTCTTATCGCTTTCAAAAAGACGGTAGACTACTGTAAGGAAAAAGATCTGGTAGTGATCGGAGATGTCAAGAGAGGCGATATCGGTTCTACTTCAGCAGCCTATGCAGTCGGTCATCTGGGACAGGTTCAGGTAGGAAGCCAGAAATATGCCGGCTTTGATGAGGATTTTGCGACCGTAAATCCCTATCTTGGAACAGACGGCATCAAACCTTTCATTGATGTCTGCAAAGAAGAGAAAAAAGGAATCTTTGTACTGGTGAAGACCTCCAATCCTTCCAGCGGAGAGTTCCAGGACCGTCTGATCGATGGCCGTCCCCTCTATGAGATCGTAGGCGAGCATGTAGCTGCCTGGGGAGAGGAGTGCATGGGCGACAAATACAGCTATGTCGGAGCTGTTGTCGGAGCAACCTATCCGGAGCAGGGTAAGATTTTAAGAAAGATCATGCCGAAAGCCTTTATCCTCGTACCGGGCTACGGTGCACAGGGCGGAAAAGGCAAGGATCTGGTTCACTTCTTCAATGAGGACGGACTGGGAGCTATCGTTAATTCCTCCCGTGGAATCATTGCTGCATGGAAACAGGAAAAATATGCGAAGTACGGCGAAGCTGCTTTTGCAGAGGCTTCCAGAGCTGCTGTAGAAGATATGATCGCAGATATCGACGGAGCACTGAAAAACAGATAAATAAAAAACAGAAAACAGAAGCTGCCAGGTGCGTTGAAAAATGTGTCTGGCAGTTGTCAGAGTATGGAGAGAAAAAAGTGGCAAAGTTTAAAGAATGTGCAAAAGTAGTGAGCCAGGAGAAGATCGGAACAGGGATCTTCAGTATGTGGCTCCAGACAGAACAGGTGGCAGGAGAAGCGAAACCGGGACAGTTCATCAATCTTTACTGTCAGGATGGCAGCCGTCTGCTTCCGAGACCGATCAGTATCTGTGAGGTAAATAAAGAAGCAAAACAGCTTCGGATCGTTTATCGGGTTGCCGGAAAAGGAACCTCTGAATTTTCTGCCTATTCCGAAGGGGAGCAGGTGGAGATCCTCGGACCTCTGGGAAATGGTTTCCCTCTGGATCGGATGGAAGAAGGAAAGAAAGCCTTTCTTATCGGCGGCGGTATCGGAATCCCGCCCATGCTGGAGTTATCCAGAGAGTTAAAGGGAGAGAAACAGATCATCCTGGGCTACCGGGACGAGCTGTTCCTCAATGAAGAGCTGGCAGAGAACGGAACGGTTTATCTGGCTACAGAGGATGGCAGCGCCGGAACAAAAGGAAACGTACTGGATGCCATCCGCGCAGAAGGACTGACGGCAGATGTGATCTATGCCTGCGGACCGACTCCCATGCTTCGTGCCCTGAAAGCCTATGCAGAGGAAAACGGCATCGAGTGCTGGCTTTCTCTTGAAGAACGGATGGCCTGCGGCGTAGGAGCCTGTCTTGGCTGTGTCTGCAAATCCAAAGAAGTGGACAGTCATTCTCATGTCCACAACAAACGGGTATGTAAAGACGGACCGGTATTTCTTTCTACGGAGGTGGAGTTATGATGACAGATATGCGTGTGAAGATCGCCGGTGTGGAACTGAAAAACCCGGTGATGACAGCCTCCGGAACCTTTGGCTCCGGTGAGGAATACAGTGAATTTGTGGATCTCAACCGTCTGGGCGCCGTTGTGACCAAAGGTGTGGCAAATGTTCCCTGGCCGGGAAATGCAACTCCCAGAGTGGCAGAGACTTATGGTGGTATGATGAATGCCATCGGTCTTCAGAATCCCGGTATCGATGTATTCTGTAAAAGAGATATTCCCTTCCTTCAGAAATATGATACGAAGATCATCGTCAATGTCTGTGGTCATGCACCGGAGGAATACCTGGCTGTGGTAGAGCGGCTGGCGGAGGAAAAGATCGACATGATGGAGATCAACATTTCCTGTCCGAACGTCAATGCCGGTTTCCTTGCTTTCGGTCAGGATCCAAAGCATGTGGAAGAGCTTACCGCTGAGATCAAAAAGATCGCGAAGCAGCCGGTGATCATGAAGCTGACTCCGAACGTAACGGATATCGCTGAGATCGCCCGTGCAGCAGAGGCAGGCGGAGCCGATGCGGTGTCTCTGATCAATACGCTGACCGGTATGAAGATCGACGTGAACCGCCGTACCTTTGCACTGGCCAATAAAACGGGCGGTGTCTCCGGGCCTGCCGTTCATCCTGTCGCTGTGCGTATGGTTTACCAGGTGGCCAATGCCGTAAAGATCCCGGTCATCGGCATGGGAGGCGTTGCTACCGCTGAGGATGCTCTGGAATTTATTCTTGCAGGAGCTACCGGTGTTGCTGTGGGAACAGCCAACTTTGTCAATCCCACCGCTACCATTGATGTCATCGACGGTATCCAGGCATATATGGAGAAATACGGTGTGAAGGATATTCATGAACTCATCGGAGCGGTAAAATAAACCGAAAGACTCCGATAACAGAAAATACGGAACAGTCACGAAAAGAGGAATAAAAAATGCCAGGCTATCTCATCAAAGATACCACCAGAGAAGAGCGGGAGCAGATCGTCGCAGATTCTCTTGGAAATATAGAAGCAACCTGTGACGGATGCGGCAGTGGCCTTGTGGAAATGTACCAGGCTTACATAGACGGAGAAAAAGAACTCCGGGAGGTCAATATGGAGTTTCATGCCCGTTATATTTCCGGTGAAGAAGGACCGGAAACAGGCAGCTGTCCCTTTTGCTGAAGAACAAAACCCGTGTGTCAAAGTGACATGCGGGTTTTTCATGAAAGGATTGTTATTTCCGGTATGGTATGTTAAAATAGGAAAGAAAATTGGAAAGATACAGGCGTGAAGCCTTGATAAAAGCAGGAGGTTTAAAATAAAATGGAAAGCTACAAGCAGGAATTTATCGAATTTATGGTTGCCAGCGATGTACTGAAATTCGGTGATTTTACTCTGAAAAGCGGAAGAAAATCACCTTTTTTCATGAATGCGGGTGCTTATACGACAGGAACACAGCTTCGCAAACTGGGTGAATATTATGCAAAAGCCATTCACGATCATTACGGACTGGATTTTGATGTCCTTTTCGGACCGGCATACAAGGGAATCCCGTTAAGCGTTGCCACCGCTATGGCGATCAGTGAGCTTTACGGAAAAGATGTCCGCTACTGTTCCAACCGTAAGGAGATCAAAGACCACGGAGATACAGGAATCCTGCTCGGAAGTCCGATCAAAGACGGCGACCGCGTTGTGATCATTGAGGACGTGACCACTTCCGGAAAATCCATCGAGGAAACTTTCCCCATCATCCGTGCGCAGGGAAATGTGGAGATCAAAGGTCTCATCGTATCCCTGAACCGTATGGAGAGAGGCCAGGGAAGCAAGAGCGCTCTGGAGGAGATCCAGGAGAAATACGGTTTCCCGGCAAATGCTATCGTAAACATGGCAGAAGTGACCGAGCATCTTTACAACAAAGAGTGCGGCGGAAGAGTTGTCATCAATGATGACATCAAAGCAGCCATCGATGCATACTATGAGCAGTACGGAGCAAAATAAGCAGATATGAAGGAGGTCTTTCCATGAGCGAAAAGATTTATAAAGCCATGAAAAATACCGGAGCACTGAATATCGTACTTGGAGTTGTGACTCTGGTGGCCGGAATCACCAGTGGAATCCTGCTGATTATTTCCGGAGCAAATCTTTTGAAAAAGAAAAACGGAGTTCTGCTCTGAGATTTTAGATTATGAACAAAACAACAAAAAAGAAAATCCGGATAGCCGGAGTGGTTCTGTTTTTCCTCTATCTTGTAGTCCTGACATATTTTCTCTTTTTTTCGGAAAAATACGGCAGAACGGCAGAACGGGAATTCAGCTATAACCTGACTCCGTTTCTGGAGATCCGGCGTTTTTGGAACTACAGGGAGATCCTGGGGGTTAAGGCGGTTTTTATCAATCTGGCAGGAAATATTCTGGCATTCGTACCCTTCGGTGCGATCCTCCCGGTGATCAGCAGACGCTTCCGGGGCTTTTTCCGTGTGATGCTCCTGGGTTTTTCCTTCAGTCTTCTGGTGGAGTGTACCCAGCTGGTGACCCGGGTAGGGACCTTTGACGTAGATGATCTGATGCTGAACACGCTTGGGGCTGTGGCCGGTTATCTGTTTTTTGCCCTTTGCGACCGGATAAGGAGACATATTTATGGCTAAGAAAAAGATGTACACATTTTCTGAGCACCGCCATTCCAGAAAAGGAATTAGCTCTACGATCCTGGGGGGGATCTCTCTGGTTCTCTTTGTGGTGCTGGCCTACATTGCCTGGTGGTCTTACGGGGAAGGAGGACCGATTCTGGGTTCCCTCGGGTTTACCGGGATCATATTTGCCATCTGCGGACTGGTGAGCGGTCTGAGCAGCTTTCGTGAAAAGCATATTTTATATACCTTTTCCAAAGCAGGTTCCATTGTAAGCAGTGTGGCGCTGGTACTCTGGATCTTTGTGGTCCTCTTAGGCGTATCATAAAGAAAGGCGTTGCAGAGCAGAAAAAAGGATCTGCTCTGCAGCGCTTTTTTGGTGTTGGATAAGAAATGTCATAACGGAAGTTTTCAGGAGGATAGGAAAAATGGATATGGAACGACTGAAAAAGCAGATGGATTTTATTCTGGAGATCGATAAAGAGAAAAACATCCGCCGGCAGACCCTGATCGCAGATGCGAGCCGCCAGGAAACGGATGCAGAACATGCCTGGCATCTGGCTGTGATGTGTGCGTTGCTCTCTGAATATTCCAATGAAAAGATCGATGTGGCTCATACCATGCTGATGGTATTGATACATGATCTGGTGGAGATCGATGCGGGAGATACGTATGCTTACGATGAGGAAGGGAACAAAAGCAAGGAGGAACGGGAGCTGAAAGCAGCCGACCGGATCTACAATCTCCTTCCGCCGGACCAGGCAAAAATGGCAAGGGAACTCTGGGATGAATTTGAGGCTATGGAGACCCCGGAGGCCAGGTTTGCCAATACACTGGACAAGATCCAGCCGGTATTTTTAAATGATGCGGCCGGTGGTATTTCCTGGACCCGGCATGGGGTGTATATCGATCAGATCCTGAAACGGGATGCCAGAGTGCATGAGGGCAGTGAAGAACTCTGGAAATATACAAAGAAGGTTCTGGACAAAAATGTGGAAAACGGAAATATAAAGGTAAGAAATGAGGAATGAAAGGATAGTCATGGAAACAAAAAAGAACGAAGAAAACGACGTGCTCCGGGAACGTTTTGAACTGGCCATGGAGCGGATCGGCGAGATTGCCGGAGAGGCTACGGTGCCGGAGAGCTATCAGCCGTATTTCAGAAGGACAGCCGGTTTTATCCTGACGATGGAGGGGTTGTACGGCGAGATCAGGAACGGTCATACGGAAAACTATACTTTAAAGGAATGGCAGACTCTGAACAGGAGCCTTTATCTGGATATCCTTCCGGAGCATTACGGGAAGAGTTTTGCCAATCCGGATTATGCGTTGAAAGAACTGGGAGAGACACACAGTAAGCTGCTGTGTTTCCTGTATACAGAGCTTCGTACGATGATCGTCAGTGCTTTTGAACAGCGGCTGGAGGAGATCGTGGTTCTGGCAGAGCTTTTTATTGAAGTATATAATGCTTTTGAAGGGGAAGAACTTCCTTCCTACCGTGAGATCCAGCAGATCCTCTACTGGTTCAAGAGTGATTACAGTGAGCTTTTCCTGACGGAGCGCCTGACGCAGCAGCTGGATCCGGACTGTGATTTTGCCAGAAAGATCCTGATGGAGTCTGATCTTTCCGATCTCCGTTATCTTTATAAATATGGAGAATACATCTCTGACAACGAAGTGAAGATGGCAGAGTATATCAATCAGCTGCCGGAAGAGACCGTTGCGCGCATGGCCAATGTATACAGCGAGGGACTGCGGCTGTATTTCATCCAGAGCCGGAAGGAGCTTTCCAGGAAGAAGACGGTCAATGTCCGTTTTGTCATTGGATTTGAGCGGATGATCCGAAAAGCAGTGGAAAACTTCCGGGCAATGGGACTGGAGCCGGTGATCTACCGGGCAGCGTCCGGTGTGCGTGCGGTTGGCTATTGCGGAGGGATCCCGAACAGACAGTATGCGTATGATCATCGTGCAGATGAGGCTCTTTTCCTGGATGGAAATTATAATGAGAGAAGACTTGGTGTCATGCGGACTGCTTATGAGAAAAACAAAAAACTGGCTGCTGAGTTTGCCGGTCCCGCCTGTCAGGAGGTATTCGGCGGCAAGCCCTTTGCCCCGGAAGATAAAGAGAGCGCCTGCCATTTTTCAGAGCGTCAGCAGAAACTGGTCCTTGAATATCAGAATGAACTGACGCAGATCCGGAACCGTTATATCAATGGCGAAGAGACCGGGTTTACGGTGATCTGCTTCCCGACACCGGAGGTGGGAGACAAGTTTCCTGAGATTTTCCGTGAGGTGATCCGGATCAATACGTTGGATTATCAGAAGTATCAGAAGATCCAGCAGACGATCATCGATACGCTTGACCAGGGAGTGAAGGTCCGTGTACTGGGAAGAGGAGAAAACCATACCGATATCACAGTCGCTCTTCATGAGCTGAAGGATCCTTCCAGAGAAACCATTTTTGAGAATTGCGTGGCAGATTGCAACATTCCCGTAGGAGAAGTGTTCACATCCCCGAAGCTTGCCGGGACCAATGGTGTACTGGAGGTGACGGAAACCTTCCTGGCAGGGCTCTATTATAAGAAGCTTCGCCTGGTATTTCAGGATGGCATGGTGACAGAATACCATTGCTCTAATTTTGAATCGGAAGAGAAAAATCAGGAATATCTGAAAGAAACGATCATGAACCATCATAAGAGCCTGCCGCTCGGCGAGTTTGCGATCGGAACCAATACCACCGCTTATGCGGTATCAGAGAAATACGGCATTGGTGATCAGCTGCCGGTGCTTATTGCAGAAAAAATGGGACCGCATTTTGCGGTGGGAGATACCTGCTACAGCTGGGAAGAAGACTGTCCGATCTACAATCCGGACGGAAAAGAAGTGATTGCCCGTGAGAATGAAGTTTCGCTTCTGCGCAAAGAAGACGTTTCCAAAGCTTACTTTGGCTGTCACACTGACATCACGGTGCCTTATAAGGAACTGGGGGCTGTCCGTGTCATCAAAGCGGATGGAAGCGAAGTCTCCATTCTGGAAAACGGGCGTTTTGTCCTGCCGGGAACGGAAGAACTGAACAAACCGTTATAAAATATCCTTCATGATGCCGACTCCAAGGGCATCGGCACCGGTATGGCAGGCAATGCTTAAGGGAAGCGGATCTTTTTCAATCGTGTATTCCGGGAACGCTTTCTGCAGTTCTGCCTGCCACATCTCGCCCACGGAGTCGTCACCGGAATAAGCGGCACGGATCAGAAGCTTCTGACCTTTGAAGCGAACGGCTTCATCCTGCTTCAGACCGTCGATGATGGCCTTTATCGCAGCTTTCATGCCCCGGACCTTCTTATAGGCATCCAGTTTTCCACCCTGGATCTGAAGTACCGGCTTGATATTAAGGACACTGCCGATGGCAGCACCGGCCGCTGTGACACGACCGCCCTTCTTCAGGTATTCCAGAGTATTGACGGCAATGTAGATACTGGATTCCAGACCGTCTTTTTCCAGATATTCTTTGATCTCGGTGCCTGTTTTTCCCTCTCTGGCCATCTGGAGGGCTTCCAGAACAGACTGGCGCATGGTAACGGAAATCCGGTGATTGTCTACGACAAGGACACGGCCGTCAAATTCTTTTGCAAAACCGGCGGCGGTTTCACAGCTTCCGGAAAGACCGCTGGACATGGGGATATGCACGATCTCATCGTGAGTCTTTAAAATTTCTTCCCAGAGGTCCATCAGATCAGCGGGAGAGGGCTGGGCTGTGCTGATATCTGCCTTCTCCTGCATCTTTTCATAAAATTCCTTCGGAGTGATGGTCTGGTGCTCATAATACTCTTTTCCATTGATCAGGATAGGCATAGGCAGAAGATAAACGCCAAGCTCCTTCGCCTGCTCCGGGGTAAGCCCGCTGTTTGTATCGGTCATGACTGCTATACTGTGACTCATATATATATAATCTCCTTTACTTCTTTTGAGGATTTGCTGTCATCAGCCAGGGCAAAAGACTTTTTACCCACAACATTATATTATACTGACAGGAAAAGATAATTGCAAGAACAGTCTTGAAAATCTGTTGTGTCCGCTTGCAATTTCCCGGGAAAGGTACTATAATAGCAAAGGAGTCGGGGATCTCCGGCTCATCTTTATGCAGATCAGCAGAAAAACGCAAAGCGTGTCTGCTGAAATTTCTGAAAAAAATTTATGGATAAAGGCAGGTGAACAGAATGGACGGTTGCGACAGTCATGGGCGAAGTAGAAACATGGAATGGGAGATGAGCGGCAGTCTGTTCTGTCTGCTCTGATATTTCCTGTTCTGTTTTCAAAAATCCAAGCCTGAGTATCGCTATAACTGCAACTGTTTATGAAGGACGAAAAGTTCTTCATCTCTTTTGATGTCATGGTCGAAAATTATATTTCCGGCAGCAGCATCTTTTTTGCGTGTGCAAAAAAACAGAAAGAATGGATAGAATTACCTTACCAGGAGGTAAAACAGGAGGGCGAAATGGAAAACAACGTACAGGAAGACTACAAGTCAGAAATCCTTGACATTGTCAGAAGCAACGCCTCACCGGGGATCATGCGTGACAAGCTGGAAGATTATCACGAGAATGATCTGGCAGAGGTGTTTCCGGAACTGACACTCACGGAAAGACGGAAGGTATACCGTATTCTTGATATAGGAATGCTTTCCGATATTTTTGAGCATATTGATGAAAAACAGGCGGCGGAATATCTGGATGAGATGGACATCAAGAAGGCGGCAGCGATCCTTTCCGGTATGGAAACGGATGCCGTGGTGGATGTTCTGCGTATGACGTCCAAGGAAAAGAGAGCGGTCCTGATCGCACTGATGGATGCAGATGCCAGAAAAGATATGGCGATCATTGCTTCCTTTGACGATGATGAGATCGGAAGCCGCATGACGACCAACTGTATCGTGATCCGTGAAAATCTTACGGTAAAACAGGCTATGAGCGGCCTGATCGATCAGGCGGCAAAAAATGATAATATTTCCACGATCTTCGTGGTGACGGAAGACGGCACCTTTTATGGAGCCATCGATCTGAAGGATCTGATCATTGCCAGGCAGGAATCCCCGCTGGAGCAGCAGATCGTTACCTCCTATCCGTACGTTTACGGACAGGAGCAGATCGATGACTGTATTGAAAAGCTGAAAAACTATTCCGAAGACTCCATCCCGGTCCTGGACAATGACAACAAGCTTCTGGGTGTGATCACTTCTCAGAGCATTGTAGAACTGGTCGATGACGAGATGGGAGAGGATTATGCGAAATTCGCAGGTCTGACTGCAGAGGAGGATCTGAAGGAGCCTTTAAAAGAGAGCATCAAAAAACGTCTTCCCTGGCTTCTGATCCTGCTGGCACTTGGCATGGTGGTATCATCTGTGGTAGGCATCTTTGAACAGGTAGTGAGCCAGCTCACCATCATTATGTGTTTCCAGTCCCTGATCCTTGACATGGCAGGAAACGTGGGTACCCAGTCCCTGGCTGTTACCATCCGCGTACTGATGGATGAGTCCCTGACCGGAAAACAGAAGCTGGAACTGGTATGGAAGGAAATGCGCATCGGTTTCTCCAATGGTCTGATCCTGGGATTCCTTTCATTCCTGTTCATCGGTCTTTATATTGCGCTGTTTAAAGGAAAACCGTTTGGTTTTTCCTATGCGGTATCTGCCTGCATCGGTCTTTCACTGGTTCTGGCCATGGTCATTTCCGGAGCAGTGGGAACCTGTATCCCGCTTTTTTTCAAAAAGATCCATGTGGATCCGGCAGTGGCTTCCGGTCCTCTGATCACCACGATCAACGACCTGGTGGCAGTTATTTCTTATTATGGTCTGTGCGGCGTCCTGCTCATCGGCGTCCTGCATCTGGCCGGATAGTCTTATATGATCAGAAAACAGACTGGCTGCAGTTCTTCGGAAAGATCCGTTCCGGGGACTGCAGCTTTTTTGATCTTCTGCCTCCTTTTCTGACAATTTGTCGTTTTTTTCCGGAAAAAGCAATGGATAAATGTGAAATGCGTTAAGGAAGATTGGTTGACAATGACAGGAAGTCTTAGTAAAATAAAAGGATAGGAACTGAAATAAAACTATACATATCTAAAGGAGATTATGAATCATGGCAAAAGTCGGTATTGTAATGGGCAGTGATTCGGATATGCCGGTTATGGCGAAAGCTGCGGATATCCTGGAAAAACTGGGAATCGATTATGAAATGACCATTATTTCTGCACACAGAGAACCGGATGAGTTTTTTGAGTATGCAAAATCCGCTGAGAGCAAGGGCTTCAAGGTGATCATTGCGGGAGCCGGTATGGCGGCTCATCTGCCGGGAATGTGTGCTGCTATCTTCCCGATGCCGGTCATCGGTATTCCCATGCACACCACTTCTCTGGGAGGAAGAGACTCCCTTTACTCCATCGTGCAGATGCCCACAGGCATTCCGGTGGCGACGGTAGCCATTAACGGTGGTGCCAACGCAGGTATTCTGGCAGCCAAGATCCTTGCGACTTCCGATGAGGCGCTTCTTGAGAGACTGAAAGCTTACTCTGTGGAAATGAAAGAGCAGGTAGTGGCAAAGGCCGAGAAGCTTGACAAGGTCGGATACAAGGAATACATGAAGAAATAATTCAGAGAAACATTTCGAGAAAAACGAGATCAGGATAAATGAAGGAGGATTTTCCAAAATGGATTACAAGAAGGCAGGCGTAGATATCGAGGCGGGTTACAAATCAGTAGAGCTTATGAAGGAGCATGTAAAGAAAACCATGCGCAGTGAAGTGCTTGGCGGGATCGGCGGATTTTCAGGTGCATTTTCCATGGATAAATTTAAAGACATGGAGCATCCGACCCTGGTATCCGGAACCGATGGAGTGGGTACCAAACTGAAACTGGCTTTCATCATGGACAAGCATGATACCGTTGGTATTGACTGTGTGGCTATGTGTGTAAACGACATTGCATGTGCAGGCGGAGAGCCGCTGTTCTTTCTGGATTACATTGCCTGCGGCAAAAACTATCCGGAGAAGATCGCTTCCATCGTAAAAGGTGTGGCTGACGGCTGTCTCCAGTCTGATGCAGCGCTGATCGGCGGTGAGACTGCTGAGATGCCGGGCTTCTATCCGGTGGATGAGTATGATCTGGCAGGCTTTGCTGTTGGTGTGGTAGATCAGAAGGACCTCATTACCGGAGCAGATATCAAAGCAGGCGATACCCTGATCGGAATCGCATCCAGCGGTGTTCACAGCAATGGTTTTTCTCTGGTCCGCAGTGTCTTCAAGATGGAGAAGGAAACTCTGGACACCTATCATGAGGAGCTTGGAAAGACTCTCGGTGAGGCACTTCTGGCACCGACCAAGATTTACGTAAAGACGATGAAGAGCATCAAGAATGCAGGCGTGAGAGTAAAAGGCTGCAGCCATATCACCGGCGGCGGTTTCTACGAGAACGTTCCGCGTATGCTTCCGGAAGGTGCACATGCAGTGATCGAGAAGAACAGCTATGAGGTTCCGGCGATCTTCCGCATGCTTCAGAAGGAAGGTCAGATCGAGGAGCATATGATGTACAATACCTTCAATATGGGTATCGGCCTTGTGCTTGCTGTGGATCCGAAAGATGCGGATACCGTTATGGAGGCTGTCAAGGCAGCCGGTGAGACTCCTTATGTCATCGGTCATATCGATGCAGGAGAAAAAGGAGTAACCTTATGCTGAGAATGGCAGTCCTGGTCTCCGGCGGCGGGACCAATCTCCAGGCGATCATCGACAGCATTGGAAACGGAACCGTGACGAATGCCGAGATCGCAGTGGTGATCAGCAATAACCGTTCTGCCTACGCTCTGGAAAGAGCGAAGCAGAACGGCATCGATGCGGCAGTCGTATCACCGAAGGATTATGCATCCAGAGAGGAATTTAACGAGGCGCTTCTTCAGAAAATCCAGTCTTATCACGTAGATCTCGTGGTGCTGGCAGGCTGTCTTGTGGTGATTCCGAAGATCATGGTAGAGGCTTATCCGAATCGGATCATCAATATCCATCCGTCCCTCATTCCCTCCTTCTGCGGAACCGGCTATTATGGCCTGAAGGTTCATGAAGCGGCTCTGGAACGAGGTGTGAAGGTGACCGGTGCTACGGTTCATTTTGTGGATGACGGCACAGATACCGGTCCGATCATTCTCCAGAAAGCCGTAGAGATCAAAGACGGCGATACACCGGAGATACTTCAGCGTCGTGTGATGGAAGAGGCAGAGTGGGTCATCATGCCGAAGGCGATCGATCTGATCGCTAACGGAAAAGTAAAGGTAGTGGATCACCGGACAGTGATCTCGGAAGGATAAAGGAGCATAGAAAATGAAAGTATTGATCGTTGGCAGCGGCGGCAGAGAGCATGCACTTGCGTGGAAAGTGGCTCAGAGCCCCAGAGTGGATAAAATTTACTGTGCACCGGGAAACGCCGGAATTGCGGAGTATGCAGAATGTGTTCCTATTACAGCCATGGAGTTTGACAGACTGGCTGCATTTGCAAAAGAACAGGCGGTAGACCTTACCATCATTGGAATGGATGATCCTCTGGTAGGCGGTATCGTTGATGTGTTTGAAGCCCAGGGCTTACGGGTCTTCGGTCCGAGAAAGAACGCAGCGATCCTGGAGGGTTCCAAGGCATTTTCCAAGGATCTGATGAAAAAATACCAGATCCCTACAGCTGCCTATGAAACCTTTGATTCTGCAGAGGCTGCACTTGCATATCTGGAAACAGCGGATTTCCCGATCGTTTTAAAGGCCGATGGCCTGGCTCTCGGAAAAGGCGTTCTGATCTGCCAGAATCTTGACGAGGCAAAAGAGGGCGTCAAAGAGATCATGACAGACAAGAAGTTCGGTTCTGCCGGAAACCGTCTGGTCGTGGAAGAGTTTATGACCGGCCGTGAGGTTTCTGTCCTTTCCTTTGTGGACGGCAAGACCATCAAGACCATGACCTCTGCGCAGGATCATAAGCGGGCAGGAGACGGTGATACCGGACTGAATACCGGAGGAATGGGAACTTTTTCACCCAGTCCTTTCTATACGGATGAAGTGGATGATTTCTGTAAAAAATATATCTATCAGGCAACGGTGGATGCGATGGCAAAAGAAGGCCGTGAGTTTAAGGGAATCATTTTCTTCGGTCTGATGCTGACAGAAAAAGGACCGCGGGTGCTGGAGTACAATGCCCGTTTTGGTGATCCGGAGGCACAGGTAGTCCTTCCGCGGATGAAAAATGATCTGGTGGATGTCTGCGAGGCCTGCATTGACGGAAAACTGGATGAAACAGATCTTCAGTTTGAGGACAACGCAGCTGTCTGCGTAGTTCTTGCAAGTGAGGGTTATCCGGTAAAATATGAGAAAGGTCTTCCGATCCGCGGACTGGAAAACTTCAAAGACAAAGAGGGATACTATGTATTCCATGCAGGAACAAAATTTGACGGAGATACGATCGTGACCAACGGAGGCCGCGTGCTTGGTGTGACTGCAAAGGGAGAAAACCTGAAAGCGGCCAGAGCCAATGCCTATGAGGCTGTCAAATGGATCGATTTTGACAACAAGTATTACCGCCATGACATTGGAAAAGCCATTGATGAGGCTTGAAAGTAAGAGAGGTACAAGATTTATG
>CAKRQP010000045.1:0-16188 GCA_934393555.1 uncultured Lachnospiraceae bacterium | reverse complement strand
CCCTTGAAGATCAGATGGGTGACAACCCCATTGATGATGCCCTGACCCGGTTTGACAAGATCGACGTCTTCCGGACGGATCACCACATCCACAGGCCGGTTCTGTCCGAAGCCGGTGTCCACACAGCGGAACTTTGCGCCAAGGATCTCTACCAGTTTATCCTCCAGCATGATGCCGTCGATGATGTTGCTGTCTCCGATAAAGTCTGCAACGAAGGCGTTTTCCGGCTCGTTGTAGATGTCTACGGGCGTACCGATCTGCTGGATGTAACCCTGGTTCATGACGACGATGGTATCAGACATGGTAAGGGCTTCCTCCTGGTCATGAGTGACATAAATGAACGTGATGCCCAGTTCGTTTTTCAGACGGATCAGCTCATACTGCATGTCCTGACGGAGCTTGAGGTCCAGAGCACCAAGAGGCTCGTCCAGAAGCAGAAGCTTCGGTTCGTTTACAATAGCGCGGGCAATGGCGATACGCTGCTGCTGGCCGCCGCTTAAGGAATCTGAAGTACGGTTTTCAAATCCATCCAGGTTTACGAGCTTTAAAGCATATTTGATCTTGTCCTGGATATAGGCATTGCTTTTCTTCCTGATCTTCAGACCGAAAGCGATGTTCTCTGCGATGGTCATATGAGGGAAAAGAGCGTATTTCTGGAAAACGGTATTCAGCTGCCGTTTGTTGGGCGGGAGAGAAGTGATATCTTTTCCGTCAAAGATGACCTTTCCCTGATCCGGTGTTTCAAAGCCGCCGATCAGACGGAGCGTGGTAGTCTTTCCACAGCCGCTGGGACCAAGAAGTGTGAGAAATTCATTCTCACGGATATAGAGGTTCAGATCGTCCAGAATCATCTGGCCGTCATAAGATTTGGAAATATGCTGTAAATCGATGAGATGTTTGCTCATGGTCTTTGTTTTCTCCTTCGTATTTAAAAGCTTGGGGGTGAACTGATCCAGAGAATCTGGGCCGGTGTCTTTCCGGTGTTTTCAAGAGAATGACTTTTGTTTGGGATCAGATAGAAGGTTTCCCCTTTTTTTACTTTGTAACTTTTATTTCCGATATGGATCGTGACAACGCCGGTCAGGATATAACCGAATTCTTCTCCCTCATGAGGAAGATCCATATAAGTGGTACCACCGGGACCCAAAGTCAGCCGGATAGGTTCCATGATGTTTTTCTGGGCATTCGGAACGATCCATTCAATGGTATTGTTCAGTTCCGGATCAGATTTGACGAAATAGTCTTCTGCTTTGAAAACAATCTGTTCCTCCGGCGCCTCATAAAAAAATTCATTGAGGCTGCTGCCCAGAACCTGCAGGATATCTGCCAGAGTTGCAATGGAAGGGGAGGTCAGATCGCGTTCCAGCTGTGAGATAAATCCCTTGGAAAGTTCGGAACGGTCGGCCAGCTCTTCCTGTGTCAGTCCCTTGGCAATCCGGAGATCCTTGATCTTCCTTCCTATCTCCATATAGTCACCTTCTTTTGTGATTATTAAACTGTAACTGTTCAGGACGTTCAAAACAACAGGCCACAGACCCGCGCATTGCATGCGCTTTCGCTGCATTCGCAGCTTCAGTCTGAGGCTAATGGGCGTTCCGCCCATTACGAAATAAAAAATTCATCCTATTGCAAACAAGTTTGCATAGTCTGATTTTCCATTTCGCTGATGTTCTGAACTGTTGCGTTAAACTTTAAGTTTAGTTGCACTAAACAATGATTATACAGAATCTCCATGGAATGTCAACTGTATTTTTGTAAAAAATATACGCAGTTTCTATTAACAAAAAGAGGGCTTTATGGTAAAATAAATAAAAGTACGGAAAAAGAGGAATTTCTTTGTCCGTTTTTCACAGAACCCAGAAGCAGGAGGACAACAATATGTATAACAGTAGTGATAAATATGTGGCGTATGTGGGGACCTATACACACGGAAGCAGCATTGGTATTCATGTTTATGACCTGGATGTGGAGAATGGTTATATGACTGAGCGGAATGTAGTACCGGTAAACAATGCTTCTCATGTAGCCAAATCAAATAATGGAAAGTATCTTTACTCTATTGCGGATGAGGGGGTAGCCGTGATGAAGATCGGAGAGGACGGCGGTCTGACTCCGATCAATAAGGTAGGGATTGACGGAATGAGAGGCTGTTTCCTTTCTACCGATAAAGAAGGAAAGTTTCTTTTTGTAGGTGGTTATCATGATGGAAAAGTCACTGTGGTACACACACACAGCGATGGAAGACTGGGAAGAGTCATGGATGGTATCTTCCACAAAGGTCTGGGAAGTGTGGCAGAGAGAAATTTCCGGCCTCACATCAGCTGCGTGATGCCGACTCCGGACAATAAATTCCTCTGTGTCGTAGACAGCGGCGTGGATCATATCAATATGTATACGGTAAACCCTGTCACCGGCCGTCTGAAGCTGGTGGATATTCTCCGCTGCAAACTGGAATCCGCTCCCCGCTGGATCCGTTTCAGCCGTGACGGTAAATTCGCATATGTGATCTGTGAACACAGCAATGAGATCCTGGTGTATACTTACGACGGTTCCGGGAAAATGCCGGAATTTGAACTGGTCCAGAAGGTTCCTACCTATACGGACAACGATGAGAATGCGAAAGCAGCCTCCGCACTGAAGATTTCCCCAAGCGGTGATTACCTTTACTGCTCCACAGCCGGAGAGGAGACCGTAGGTATTTTTAAGATCGACCATGAGACAGGAAAGCTCACAAAGATCTGTATTCTTCCGATAAGTGGCAAATACCCCAAAGATCTGGCAGTTTTCCCGGATGAAAAAACGCTGGTGGTTTTAAATCATGAGTCCAATGAGATCCGTTTCTTCCACATAGATTATGAAAAAGGACTGATGGTCCTGAAAGGGAAACCGATCCATATCGAAACACCGAACTGCATTCTGATCTCTAAAGTCGGAGATTTTACAGAGTAATAGAAAAAATGCCGTAACTGTGAAGGTACTGAACAGTTACGGCATTTTCTGATACCTGGAATATACGAAACGAAACCGATCAGTTCTGGAAGAAACGGATCAGATTGTCCATGCGTGACGGGATGCTGGCAAAGAGCATATCCAGAAGCGTGATGGCAGCCATGGCTTCTACGACTACAACTGCTCTGGGAACGATCACCGGATCATGGCGTCCTTTGATCCGGACGCGGATATTTTCATTCTCTTTGTTTACGGTATCCTGTTCCATAGAGATGGAAGGGGTGGGTTTGATGGCAGCACGGAAAATGATATCGCTGCCGTCACTGATGCCGCCAAGGATTCCGCCGGAGTGATTGGAAAGCTTCTGAAGAGAACCGTCAGGAGCATAGGCATAGGGGTCGTTGTTTTGACTTCCGCGGGCTCCGGCTGCTGCAAAACCGTCACCGATCTCAAAACCTTTGACGGCGCCGATGGAAAGGATCGCCTTTCCGAGATTGGCATTCAGCTTTTCAAAAGCAGGATCGCCGACACCGGGTTTCATGCCGCGGATGACACATTCGATGACACCTCCGGCAGAATCTCCTTCCTTCATGAGACCATCCAGATAGGCTTCTGCTTCCATGGCGGCTTCTTTATCCGGCATACAGAGAGGATTCTCTTTGATCTCCTCGATCCGGAAGCGTTTCGGATGGATCTTTACCGGGCCGATGGAGCGGGTATACGTAAACAGCTGGATTCCGAGAGACTCCAGAATTTTGACGGCGATGGCGCCGGCTGCGACACGGCCGATGGTTTCTCTTCCGGAGGAACGGCCGCCTCCACGATAATCGCGGAAGCCATATTTCATATCATAAGTCATATCTGCATGACCGGGGCGATAGTAACCGGCGATCTCACTGTAATCAGAAGAACGCTGGGAAGTGTTCCGTACGAGAAGAGAGATCGGAGTTCCTGTGGTTTTTCCTTCAAAAACACCGGAGAGGATCTCTACCTGATCGCCCTCCTTCCGCGGGGTAGAATAGCGGCTGGTCCCCGGTTTCCTTCGATCCAGAAAGAACTGGATATCCGCCTCTGTAAGAGGCAGACCTGCCGGGCAGCCATCCACGACTACGCCGACACCTGCACCGTGGGATTCCCCCCAGGTCGTAATGCGAAAAATATTGCCGTAAGTTGAACCTGACATAATCATCATCCTTATTTTTTAGTATGGAACGCAGAAAATGGAACGGCTGCGTTCATGAGTAAGAAGCAAAAGCGGACTGTGAATGTTCGCTTTACACGATTATAAAGGAAAGAAAAAGAGATTTCAAGTTTTGTTAAATCTTTTGAAAAAAATACGGGCTGCGATTGACAAAAAAGTTTGAAAAACATATAATGGCGATAGTAATGCCATGGAGAAACGTTCGATGGATTGTCTGTTTTGCGGATGATCGAAAGGAGTTATGGAATCATGATAAAGATTTTCCGGACTATAGACGGGCACATTCATCAGCTGAATGAAGCGTCTGAGGGCTGCTGGGTGGTGCTTGCCAATCCTACAGCTACAGAGATTCTGGAAACAGCCAATAAGTTTCATATTGATCAGGATGACCTCCGGGCACCTCTGGATGAAGAAGAGAGATCGCGTATTGAGGTGGAGGATGATTATACACTGATCCTGGTGGACATTCCCGTGATCGAGGAACGAAACGAAAAGGACTGGTTCGGTACGGTACCTCTTGGTATTATCATTTCTGAAGATATGATCTTCACGGTCTGTCTGGAAGAAACACCGGTGCTGGATGCCTTTATGGATGGAAGAGTACGGAACTTCTTCACTTATAAGAAGACACGTTTTATTCTGCAGATCCTTTACCGGAACGCCAGTATGTACCTGCATTACCTTCGTATCCTGGATAAGAAAAGTGAACTTATGGAACAAAAACTCCACGGTTCACCGAAAAACCGGGAGATCATTGAGCTTCTTGAGATGCAGAAATCTCTGGTTTACTTTACGACATCCCTTCGTGTGAATGAAGTGGTGCTGGAGAAGCTTCTGAAGGTGGACAGCATTAAGAAATATCCGGAGGATACAGACCTTCTGGAGGATGTTATTACCGAGAATAAACAGGCGATCGAGATGGCGCATGTGTATACGGGTATTCTTAACAGTATGATGGATACCTTTTCATCGGTGATCTCCAATAATGTAAATGGCGTCATGAAATTTCTGACAACGATCACCATCGTCATGGCGATCCCTACCATGGTATTCAGCGCTTACGGAATGAATCTCAATCTGAACGGGATCCCGTTTTCCGGCAGTCATGACGGGTTTCTGATCGTTATCCTGATCTCTCTTGCTTTAAGTCTCGTGGTGGCTCTGATCTGTTCCAAGAAAGATCTTTTCTGACCCTGAGACAAAACAGTTTTACAGAAAGGAACCAATATGAATTTTCTGAATAAAATGGAAAGAAAGTTCGGCAGATATGCGATCCATAATCTTTCTGCCTACATCATTGCCCTTTATGTGGCAGGCTATCTTTTATACTTCTTTGCCCCTGCCAGTATTTTCAGCTATCTGACGCTCGAACCCTATTATATTCTGCGCGGTCAGATCTGGAGACTGGTGACCTGGATCCTGATCCCGCCGGAGTCGCCGGGTATCTTTACCATCATTATGCTGTTTTTCTATTATTCTCTGGGAACCAGTCTGGAACAGACCTGGGGAGCTTTCCGATACAATGTCTATATTTTCATGGGAATGATCTCCACGGTTCTGGGAGCTTTCCTTCTGTATGTTATTTTGCATGTGGTTTACGGCGGCAACGTGGTATTCGGCAGTGCGCTGTTCAGTACCTACTATATTAATATGTCGATTTTCCTTGCATTTGCACTGAGTTATCCAAATATGCAAGTCATGCTGTACTTTTTCATCCCGATCAAGATGAAATGGATGGGTATCCTGTACGGCTTTTTCATCGTATATTCCTTCGTGAAGAGCAGCTGGGTCGGTAAAGTGGCGATCATTGCTTCTCTGCTGAATTTCATCGTCTTCTTCCTGATGACTCGCGATTACCGCAGAGTTTCCCCGAAGGAGATCCGGAGAAAGCAGAATTTCAAACGGCAGATGAACACCGCAAAGCCGGGAAACGGCAGACAGCCCATGCACAAATGTGCTGTGTGCGGTCGTACCGAACTGGACGGAGACGATCTGGAGTTCCGTTACTGCTCCAAATGCGATGGAAATTACGAGTATTGTCAGGATCATCTCTTTACCCATCAGCATGTCCATAAAAAACAGTGAGGTGAAAGGATTATGAAAAAAACGAAAATTGTATGCACCATGGGACCTAACACCAGTGACAGAAATCTTCTTCGTGACATGATGCTGGCCGGAATGGATGTGGCGAGATTCAATTTCTCCCACGGCGACCACGAGGAGCACGAAAAAAGAATAGAAACGTTAAAGGAGCTCCGGGATGAGCTGGATCTGCCGATCGCCATGCTTCTGGATACGAAAGGACCGGAGATCCGTACCGGGCTCTTAAAGGACGGAAAAAAAGTCAGTCTGGAGACAGGAGATGAATTTTCACTGTATCTGACGGAGCGGGAGGGAGACGAGCATGGAACCTCCATTACATACCAGGAGCTTTCGAAAGATGTAAAACCGGGAGATACCATCCTGATCGATGACGGACTGATCGGCCTGACTGTAAAAGAGATCACAGAAGCTGCTATCGTCTGTCAGGTGGCCAATGGAGGCGAGCTGGGACAGAGAAAGGGCGTTAATGTACCAAATGTCAGCGTTGGCCTGCCTGATGTGACAGAGAAAGACAAAGAAGATATCCTTTTCGGGATCACGCAGGGCTTTGATTTTATTGCTGCTTCCTTTGTGCGGAGTGCAGAGTGTATCCGTACCATCCGTAATCTGTTAAAGGAAAACAATGGAACTCATATTCAGATCATTGCCAAGATTGAAAATGCAGAGGGCGTGGAAAATATCGATGAGATCCTGGAGGAAGCGGATGGCATCATGGTGGCCAGAGGTGATCTGGGCGTGGAGATTCCCGCAGATGAGGTTCCCTATATTCAGAAGCAGATCATTACCAAATGCAATGAACATCTGAAACCGGTCATCACAGCGACCCAGATGCTGGATTCCATGATCCGTAATCCCAGACCTACCAGAGCGGAGGCCGGTGATGTGGCCAATGCCATTTACGACGGAACGGATGCGATCATGCTTTCCGGTGAGACTGCTATGGGTAAATATCCTCTGGAAGCGGTCAGAATGATGGCAAAGATCGCAGAAACGACAGAAGAGCATCTGGATTACGAGACTCATTTCATGAAGGCGAAAAACAAGATCAGCAACGGTATTTCAGAGGCAGTTGGTTATGCGGCAGTTTCTACAGCCATTGCTTTGAATGCAGATTGTATCATCACGCCGACCTTCTATGGACAGACCGCCCGGCTGATCGCTCATTTCCGCCCGAAAATGCCGATCTACGGTGTTTCTCCGCACGACAGAGCGATGAGACGGATGCAGCTTTACTGGGGAGTCTACCCCTATAAGGGCATGATGGAAGAGTCTTCATCCAAGATCATGAAGAATTCCCTGAAGGTTCTGAAAGAAAAAGGAAAAGTCCAGAAGGATGATCTGGTTGTCTTTACTGCAGGTGATGCAGCCACGAATGATGTGAGTGGCAAGAGCATGACCAATATGATGAATGTAGTTGTAGTAAAATAAAGTGACCGTCCAGAGAATTCTGAACCGGTACGAAATATGTAAAAACAAAGGCTTGAAAAATGAACAGAATATTTGATTACTCAAAGAAGAGGATTGCGGCAGCAGGGGTTGTTGCTGCAATCCTCATGATTTTGACCGGAATGGCGGTGAAAGCCGACGGTCTTATTGTCTGGAAGCTGGCTCTTGGTATTTTCATCAGTCTGCTCCTCGGAGGCAGTTTTCTGATCCGGAAGGAACTTCGCTTTCCGAAATGGGTAAGTGCCCTTCTTATCCCCCTTCTTCCGATCCTGACACTCTGCCTGACAGAATGCTTTACACATGTTCCGCAGGATCTGACTGCGCCGATCTTTTTCCTGAATTATCTGGCGTATCTGATCCTTTGCCTGGTGGGCTGTGCTGTTTTTGGCAGCACACGGAGCGGTCTGACATTCGGAACGCTGGTGCCGATGCTCTTTGGCCTGGTGAATTATTATGTGGTAAGCTTCCGGTCTTCACCGATCGTTCCCTGGGATCTTTACTCGATGGGAACAGCAGCCAGTGTGGCGGCCAATTACAATCTGGATGTTCCTTTCCGCCTTCTCTTTGTGATCTTCGGTTTTCTTGCCGTGATCTTTGTCGGAAGAAGGACCAGTCTGGATTTCCAGAAAAAGAAATGGAAGCTCCGTCTGGTATCCGTGGCGGCTTCGGTTGGACTTCTCTTTGGCTATGTACAGGCAGTAAAATCGGAAGAGGTAGGAGAACTTGCAGGACTGGATACAACCCTGTTTACGCCCAATGTTCTTTACCGGAACAACGGTCTCATTGCCGCTTTTGTCTCCAATCTGAAATTTATGGATGTGGAAAAGCCGGATGGCTATTCTGTTTCTGCCGCAGAAAAGCTGGCAGAGACCGTGGAAACAGAAACGGAAAGCCAGACGGTCACAAAAGCTACAAAAGAAAGCCCGAACATTCTTGTCATCATGAATGAGGCATTTTCAGATCTGGCTGTTTATGGTGATTTTGAAACCAGTGAAGATTATATGCCCTTTATCCATTCGCTGAAGGAATCAAAAGGAGCGGAGATTGGAGAACTTTACGTTTCTGTAAAAGGCGGAAATACCGCCAATACGGAATTTGAATTCCTTACAGGAAATTCCATGGGCTTTCTTCCGGCAGGAAGTGTGCCTTATCAGCAGTATATCAAACAGGAACAGCCTTCTCTGGCCAGTCATCTCGGAGCACTTGGCTATGTGACCAGTGCGTTGCATCCCTACCGCGCAGCCGGCTGGTGCCGGGATAAGGTTTATCCCTGGCTCGGATTTGAAAACACCTATTTCCAGAATGATTTTGAAAATCCCACAAAGCTTCGCGGCTATGTGGATGATGCATCTGCCTTTCAAAAGCTCACTGAGCTTTATGAGGAGAGAAAAGGTGAAAATCCGCTTTTTGCCTTTGAAGTCACCATGCAGAACCATGGAGGCTACAGCAAGGAATATGCCGATCTTTTCCCGGACATCCGTCTGAACGGTTATGATGGAAAAGAAACCACAAATACTGAGGCAACGGAGAAATACCTGACACTGATCCAGAAGACAGATGCCGCCTTCAAGGAGCTGACGGAGTATTTTGCCAGCCAGGAGGAACCAACGGTGATCCTGATGTTTGGTGACCATCAGCCCAGTGATTATATTTGTAATCCGATCTTAAGACTCATGGGACAGGATTCTTCCATCCGGGAAAGTTCTGTGGATGAACTCAGAAAAGGATATGTGGTTCCCTATATCCTCTGGTCTAATTACGATCTGGAAAAGGAAGAAGACAATGCCATCAGTGCCAACTATCTCAGTGGATATCTTCTGGATAAGATCGGGCTTCCTCTTTCCGGCTATCAGAGCTGGCTTTCCGGGCTCCGGGAAGAATATCCGGTAATAACGGCAAACTTCTACGCAGAAGGAGCAGACAGTGAGCTGGCCTTTCATAAATGGGAGGAGCTTCCTTCTGAGTCAGAAGTGAACGATTACAATATCCTGCAATACAATAATTTAAGTGACTGGAAACACAGACTGACAAATTTTTTTGAGTGAGGAGAACGAGCGATTATGAAGAAATTACCCTTTGTGACCAACGAGCAGTTAAAAAGCATTCTGGAGCAGTACCCGACCCCCTTTCACCTCTATGACGAAAAAGGCATCCGTGAAAATGCAAAAGCCATGTATGAAGCATTTTCCTGGAATAAAGGTTTCCGTGAGTATTTTGCAGTTAAGGCAGAGCCCAATCCCTTTGTGATCGGGATCATGCAGAAGGAAGGCTGCGGTTTTGACTGTTCCTCTCTTACAGAGCTGATGCTGGCCAAGGCCATGGGCGGAAGAGGAAATGATATTATGTTTTCTTCTAACGACACGCCGGCTGAAGATTTTAAACTGGCAGACGAACTGGGCGCTATCATCAATCTGGATGACATTACGCATATTGACTTCCTGGAAAAGACCCTGGGTCACCTTCCGAAAAAAATCTGCTGCCGTTACAATCCCGGCGGGATTTTCCGTATGAGCAACGGTATCATGGACAATCCAGGTGATTCCAAGTACGGAATGACCACTCCTCAGATTTTTGAGGCATATAAGATCCTGAAGGAGAAAGGTGTGGAAGAATTCGGTATCCATGCTTTCCTGGCCAGCAATACGGTCACCAATGAGTATTATCCCATGCTGGCAAAACAGCTCTTTGAGCTGGCAGTGGAACTGAAAGAGAAGACAGGAGCCCACATTACTTTCATCAACCTTTCCGGTGGTGTTGGAATCCCTTACAAACCGGATCAGGAGCCGAATGATATCCGTGTTATCGGAGCCGGTGTGAAGAAAGTATATGAGGAAGTTCTGGTTCCGGCAGGTATGGATGATGTTTCCATCTTCACAGAACTGGGCCGCTTTATGACAGGACCTTATGGCGGACTGGTAACGAAAGCCATCCATGAGAAGCACATCCATAAAGAGTATATCGGTGTGGATGCCTGCGCAGTAAATCTCATGCGTCCGGCCATGTATGGCGCATATCATCACATTACGGTCATGGGAAAAGAAGACGCTCCCTGCGATCATGTATATGATGTGGTCGGCAGTCTTTGTGAAAACAACGATAAATTTGCGGTAGACCGTTCTCTTCCGAAGATTGAGATGGGAGATATTCTCTTTATTCATGATACCGGAGCTCATGGTTTTGCCATGGGATATAATTATAACGGCCGTCTGAAATCAGCAGAGATCCTTCTGAAAGAAGATGGAACCGCAAAACTGATCCGCAGGGCGGAAACACCGAAGGATTACTTTGCGACGTTTGACTGCTTCCCGATCTATGATAAGCTTTTTGAGTGATCAGGGGAGAAGATGAATAAGAAACTGGTGGCGGCCTTACTGGCCGGAGGACTGATCCTGGGATTTCCCGCTGTACTAAAGGCGGCGGGAAATGTCAGTGTGCCCGGAGGTCTCCATGAAGTGGAAAAACGCGGTGTACAGAAGGTTGGGACAAAATATTATTATTTTGATCCGGAAACCGGTGTACGCAAAAGGGGACTTCTCTCTGTTTCAGGAAAAATGTATTACTTTACCGGTCGTTGGTATGCGGTAAAAGGGTTCCATCGGGTAAATGGGAAGCTTTTGTTTACCAACGAAAGAGGATTGGTATGCCGTCCGTCAGGCCTGGTGGTCCAGGCTGGGCGGCGGTATTATTTTGACCCGAAAACAGGAAAGAAAAAGACTGGCTGGATCAGGATCGGTTCTCAGGAATATTATTTTAACCGCATAAACGGAAGAGCCCTGACAGGCTGGCGGACAGTAAAAGGAAAAAAATACTATTTTAATGCCAGGGGCATTCTTCTGTCCAACCGCTGGATCGGTCCTAATTACTATGCAGATGATGATGGTTCCATGCATAAGGGCTGGCTGCAGCTGGGAGATGAGACTTATTATCTGGATGAGAAGACCGGGCGGATGAAGAAAGGTTTTGTGACGATAAAAAACAAAATCTATTATTTTGACGAAGAAGGCCTTCTGACCAGAGGAAGCTGGGTGGAAAACTGTTATCTGGATGAGAATGGCGAGATGCAGAAAAACAGCTGGATCGGAGCCTGGTATGTGGGAGAGGACGGAAAAAAGACCGGAAAAAAGCGAACACCGGGATTTTTTACGGAAAATGATAAAACATTTTATCTGGACGGCAGTTATCAGAAACGGACCGGCTGGATCTATGTGGGAGAAAAGGCTTATTATTTCGATGAAGCATCCGGGGAACTTCAGGAGAATACCTGGATCGGAGACTACTATACGGACGAGTATGGAAGCCGGGTGACGGAACGGATCTGTACGGTGGATGGAAAAACTTATTATTTTGATGCAGACGGACTTCCGGCAAAAGGCATGGTCCATGTGGATCAGGACAGCTATTTCTTTGACAATTATGGTGTGATGACTACCGGTTTTCTTCAAGTGGCCGGGACAAAGTATTATTTTATGCCTGGAACAGGAAAAATGGCAAGAAGCACAGAACTTTCCATGAAAGGCATCCGTTATCTTTTTGATGAAAACGGAAAGGTGATCAAAGAAACAAAAGTTTCTGCCGGAGCGGAAAAAGGACAGGCCATCGCGGATTATGCCCTGCTTTTTGAAGGGAAACCGTATAAAAACGGCGGAACCAGTCTGACGGAAGGGGCGGATTCTTCCGGTTTTACCCAGGCAGTACTGGCTCATTTCAATATTTCGGTTCCCAGGCTCTCGGCAGGACAGCTTACCGGTACTTCTTCTTATGGCGGCTCCTATAACAGACCGAAAAAGATCACGGTCAATGAGCTCCAGCCGGGAGATCTTGTGTTTTATGGAAATCCGGTGAACCATGCAGCCATTTATCTTGGGAATGGTACGATCATCCATGCTTTTAATGAAGAACGGGGGATCATCCGTACCGCTTATAACTACCGACCGATCACCGGCTGTGCCCGGTACTGGTAAAAAAGATTTTCTTAAAACGACTATTCAAACATACAGCGGCGTGTTATAATAGCATCGGCTATGCGTGAAAACACATGGTACATTTTTAATATTTTACTTTTAGGAGAAGGTATGTACATTATTATTATCGGGTGTGGAAAGGTCGGACTCAGCCTGGCAGAACAGCTGAGCGATGAAAACCATGACATTACCCTTGTGGATTCTTCTGCTGACAAACTACAGAATCTTTCAGATGACCTGGATGCCATGAAAGTTCTGGGAAACGGAGCCAGCATCAGTACCCTTCAGGATGCGGGTATTGAGAGAGCGGACATTCTGATCGCTGTTACCGGTTCAGATGAACTGAATCTTTTGTGTTGCCTGATCGCGAAAAAGGCCGGTCATGCAAGTACCATTGCGAGAGTCAGAAATCCCATTTACAACAACGAAATTGATTTTATCAGGGAGAGTATCGGTCTTTCCATGATCATCAATCCGGAACTGGCGGCAGCCACCGAGATTTCCCGGATCCTTCGTTTTCCTTCGGCTATCAAGATCGATACATTTGCAAAAGGGCGGGCGGAGCTTCTGAAATTCAAGCTGAAACCGGAATTTCATCTGGGCGGTAACCGGATCATGGATATCATGGACCGTTATCACTGTGATATCCTGTTTTGCAGTGCAGAGCGTGATAATACCGTTTATATTCCCGATGGTAATTTTATTTTGCAGGATGGAGATGTCATCTCCATCATTGCCACACCTACAAATGCGGCAGAATTTTTCCGTAAGGTAGGTCTGAAGACCAATCAGGTGAAAAACACCATGATCGTAGGCGGCGGCACCATCGCTTATTATCTGGCAAAGCAGCTTCAGGATATGAAGATCCGGGTGCGGATCATCGAACTGAACCGGGATCATTGCGAACATTTAAGTAAGATCCTGCCTGGCGTGACGGTCATCAATGGTGACGGAACCAACAGGGATCTTCTGATGCAGGAAGGTCTTCCGCACACAGAATCCTTTGTAAGCCTGACAAATATGGATGAGGAGAATATTTTCCTGTCCCTTTTTGCCCAGCAGCAGAACAGCAGTCTGAAAACGGTGACGAAGGTAAACCGTGTGGCTTACACGGAGATCATCGACAGACTGGATATCGGCAGCGTGATCTATCCCAAATATATCACGGCGGATTATATCCTTCAGTATGTCCGTGCCATGCAGAACTCGATCGGCAGCAACGTGGAAACGCTTTATCAGATCCTGGACAACAAGGCCGAGGCACTGGAGTTTGCAGTTCATGAGACTTCCGGTGTTACCAACATTCCGCTTTCCGAACTGAACCTGAAAAAGAATCTTCTCATCGGCTGTATCAGTCGTGGCGGAAACACCTGGATCCCCCGAGGCGGTGACAGCATCCAGGTGGGAGACCGTGTCATTGTAGTCACCACGCAGCTGGGTCTGAATGATCTGAAGGATATTCTGCGGAAATAGAGGGTGACGGTTTATGAATTATACAATGATAAAATACATCCTCGGATGGATCTTTAATTTTGAAGCGGCTTTCATGGCACCTTCCTTTGTTGTAGGTCTGATCTATCATGAAAAAGCTGCCTTTGCACTGCTTGCCACCATGCTTCTCTGCCTGGCTATTGGTACGCCTATGGTATGCCTGCGCCGTCCGAAAAAAGCGGTTCTCTATGCAAAAGACGGTTTTGTGAGCGTAGGACTGAGCTGGGTGATACTCAGCGTCATGGGAGCTCTGCCCTTTATTTTTTCCGGCTCTATCCCGCATCCGGTGGATGCGCTTTTTGAAACGGTATCCGGTTTTACAACCACAGGATCCAGTATCCTTTCCGATGTGGAGGCTCTGCCAAAATGTATTCTTTTCTGGAGAAGCTTCACACACTGGGTCGGAGGAATGGGAGTGCTTGTCTTTATGCTGACCATTCTCCCGATGTCCGGCGGTTATCATATGAACCTTATGAGAGCCGAGAGCCCGGGGCCTTCGGTAGAACGGTTTGTTCCGACGGTAAAATCCACTGCAAAAATCCTTTACGGGATCTATATTTTCTTGACGCTGGTGGAAATGGTGCTTCTTCTGATCGGAAAAATGCCGCTTTTTGATGCACTGACGCTGACTTTTGGCACGGCAGGCACCGGTGGCTTTGGTATTAAAAATGACAGTATTGGAAGTTATACGGCTTACCAGCAGGTTGTGATCACGGTTTTCATGATCCTTTTCGGTGTAAACTTTAACGTTTATTTCCTGCTTCTTCTGAAAAAGTTCCGTCAGGGACTGAAAAATGAGGAACTGCGGGCGTATCTTGGGATCATTCTGGCAGCCATTCTTCTGATCACCATCAATATAGCAGGTAAATACAGCAGTATTTTCACTGCTTTGCGCCATGCGGCTTTTCAGGTCGGATCGATCATCACCACTACGGGATATTCGACCGTGGACTTTAATGTCTGGCCTACTTTTTCCAAGACGATCCTGGTGGTTCTGATGTTTGTTGGCGCCTCGGCAGGAAGCACCGGAGGCGGGATCAAGGTTTCCCGTATTCTGATCCTGGCCAAAAGTGTAAAAAAGGAACTGAAACAATATCTTCATCCCCACAGCATTTCCAAGATCAAAATGGATGGAAAGCCTGTGGAACATGATGTCGTACGTTCCATCAACGTATTTCTGGTGGCGTACCTGCTTATCTATGCGGTGTCCATGCTGATCGTTTCACTGGATAATTTTGATTTTACCACCACCTTTACTTCTGTGGCGGCGACGATCAATAACATTGGTCCCGGTCTGGATCTGGTTGGTCCGGCAGCCAATTTCGGCCTGTTATCGGTACCTTCCAAGCTGGTATTGATCTTTGATATGCTGGCAGGAAGACTGGAAATCTTTCCCTTACTCCTGCTTTTTGTTCCGGATACCTGGAAAAAATTCTGACAGACAGGGCAGACGGGCACTGCAATTGCGGTGTGGTCTGCCTTTTTTTGTAGTTGTAGAAAAAATGCTTGCATTTTTTGAAAAATCATGATATTCTAGCATAGTTGACAGGCCGGCGTGTCGGAATGGCAGACGATGCAGACTCAAAATCTGTTGCGGGCAACCGCGTGCGGGTTCAAGTCCCGCTGCCGGCAGTAAATAAATAAGAGGAATGAGCATCCATTTATGGGTGCTTATTTTTTTGCAGGAAATTGCGTTCTGTAAAGCAAAAGTGATCCGCGAGGATGCCGCTTACATATTCGAAAAAAGAATGCATCGCAATTGAAAAAGAATGATTAAACAACCCCTAGGGAGGGTTGTGCGGTTTTTTGAAATTTGCTAAACTTATGGCAATTGCGATTCGTGTGACTCCCCCTGCGGCATTGCTGCAGGGGTTTTCAATGAATAAAGAAAAAGAATAAGTGACAAAAAAGAAAAAGGAGACCAAAAATGGATACACGACAGCTGAAATTTTTTGTCGCATGCGCGAAGGCCGGTTCCATCAGTGAGGCGGCGCGGAAGCTGTATTCGACGCAGTCAACGGTCAGCAAGGCGATCAA
>CAKRQP010000044.1:0-16399 GCA_934393555.1 uncultured Lachnospiraceae bacterium | reverse complement strand
ATGTTTGGCGGGTCCCAAGTTCAAAAGCCTTATCATGCAAGCATGAACGGCTTTTTGACCTTTTGACCCTGGCATCTGGAAAATAAAAAAATATAAAATAACAGGTTGACAATGTGGGGAATCTATGGTATCTTAATACAGGTTAAGAAAAGAAAGCAGAGTGTCCACTCTCACCTCAGCACGCTTCAGTGACTGGCGGTTTATAGATTTCCCTGTTGAAACGGGGCATTTGTATGGTGGACAATTGCGTCCATCTTTTTTTATGTCCGCTGATCATCATGAACAAAGAACGGTACGGAGGTGCAAAACAATTAGCGAATTAATGATTAACGAGCAGATCCGCGATAAAGAGATCCGCTTGATTGGAGAAAATGGAGAACAGTTAGGTATTATGTCTGCCAGAGATGCTATGAAGATGGCAAAAGAGGCAGAGCTTGATCTGGTAAAGATTGCTCCTGCGGCAAAACCGCCTGTCTGCAAGATCATCGATTATGGAAAATATCGTTATGAGCAGGCCAGAAAAGAAAAAGAAGCTAAGAAAAAACAGAAGACCATCGAGATCAAAGAGGTTCGCCTGTCACCGAATATTGACGTGAATGATCTGAATACCAAGGTAGGAGCGGCAAGAAAATTCATCGAGAAAGGCAACAAGGTAAAGGTTACCCTGCGTTTCCGTGGACGCGAGATGGCTCATATGCAGAGCAGCAGACACATTCTGGATGATTTCGCAGAACAGATGAAGGATGTTGCCAGCGTGGATAAACCCCCGAAGATCGAGGGTCGGAATATGACAATGTTTTTAACTGAAAAACGTTAATCACGCAGTTAAAATAGGGGAAAACCTTCGGGTTTGACCGTGCGGTATCATAGCCGCGATAGATTCAGAATAAGGAGGAACATAAGAATGCCCAAGATTAAAACCAGCAGAGCAGCTGCAAAACGTTTCAAAAAGACAGGAACCGGTAAATTAAAGAGAAATAAAGCTTATAAGAGCCATATCTTAACCAAGAAGACCACGAAGAGAAAGAGAAACCTGAGAAAGGCTACGATCGTGGACGCTACCAACTTCAAGAACATGAAGAAGATCTTACCGTATTTATAATCGAAAGACTGAAGGAGGAAATTAAGAGATGGCAAGAATTAAAGGCGGCTTGAACGCAAAGAAGAGACATAACAGAACCCTGAAACTGGCAAAAGGTTACAGAGGTGCACGTTCCAAACAGTATAGAGTAGCAAAACAGTCTGTCATGAGAGCTCTGACCAGCTCCTATGCAGGAAGAAAAGAGAGAAAGCGTCAGTTCAGACAGCTCTGGATCGCTCGTATCAATGCAGCAGCTCGTATGAACGGACTTTCCTACAGCAGATTCATGTATGGTCTGAAACTGGCTGGCGTTGAGATGAACAGAAAGATCCTGGCTGATATGGCTATCAACGATGCTGAGGGCTTCAAAACTCTGGCAGAGCTGGCAAAAAGCAAACTGGCTTAATGTGATCTGAACAGAAAGGCAGATTGAGCGGAGAAATCCGGGCAAGACTGCCTTTTCTCTATGGTAGAGGTGTAACGAGTAAAACAGGTGGTCGCGGCTGACAGACCGAAAGGTGTCAGGCGAGGAAAGTCCGGGCTTCACAGGGCAGGATGCCGGATAACATCCGGTGGAGGCGACTCCAAGGACAGTGCAACAGAAATAAACCGCCCGCTTTGGCGGGTAAGGGTGGAAAGGCAGTGTAAGAGACTACCGCCCGGCTGGTAACAGACGGGGCATATGTAAACCCCATTCGAAGCAAGACCGAATAGAGACATACGGCGGCCCGTCGGTCTCAGGTAGGTCGCTTGAACCTGCTGGTAACAGCAGGTCTAGATAGATGACCATCCAATGACATAACCCGGCTTATCGTTTTGCTCGTTTTTTAAGAATGCTATTTATATAGAAAGAATTCCCGCAGCCTGCTGCGGGTTTTGTTTTATCCGGAGGAAAAAGATATGAAGAAAGTAAGGAAGCATTTTTATTTCTATGGAAATGTCCAGGGGGTAGGCTTTCGCTCCAGAGCCAGATGGATGGCTTCCGGTCTGGGGCTCACCGGCTGGGTGAAAAATGAATGGGATGGGAGTGTGGAAATGGAAGTGCAGGGAGATCCGGCTGCCATTACCAGGCTCCTGGAACAGCTGAACCGTATGAGCTATGCCTGGATCGACAGGATGAGCTGTGTCGATATGGAAATCATTGAGGAAAATGGATTCCACGTACGGTAGGAGAGTGGTTTTTACACATGAATACATACTTGGATTTTGCAAATGAAAAATATAGAAAAAAGTTAAAAAAGTTGAAAAAAACAGTTGACAGATGATGCAATTGCATGTATAATACTAAATGTTCGTGAGGAACAGAAAACTTCATAGAATGCGCGGGAGTGCTGGAATTGGCAGACAGGCTAGACTAAGGATCTAGTGTTGGCAACGACGTGTGGGTTCAAGTCCCATCTCCCGCATCCTTCTTAAAAAGTTGGATGCAGCGAACAAAATGCGGAAGTGGCGGAATTGGCAGACGCGCAGGCTTCAGGTGCCTGTGGTAGCAATACCGTGCGGGTTCAAGTCCCGCCTTCCGCATTCTTTTTTTATTTACAAATCCAATAGTACCGATCCAAGCAATGCGTAGACCTGTGGTTTGTTGTTTTTGAACATCCTGAACAGTTCTATATCCCTTTTGCTGGGGTTCCAGCGAAAGGGATATTTTTATGTCTTGCCATCCACAGTGCTTTGTACACCTGAAGCAATAAGAAAACAGTTGAAAAAAGAAAACTGGCTCGTTCTGAGTCTGGTAAAGTAAACATTCCTTATCTGCTCCATCGTCTGCTTATAAGTAAAAAAAAGTCCCCTGCCCATTGCCTTACGCAATAGAAACAGGGGGCTTTTTTTACTCGATTAAATAAAAAAAGAATGCGGAAGGCGGGACTTGAACCCGCACGGTATTGCTACCACAGGCACCTGAAGCCTGCGCGTCTGCCAATTCCGCCACTTCCGCATTTTGTTCGCTGCATCCAACTTTTTAAGAAGGATGCGGGAGATGGGACTTGAACCCACACGTCGTTGCCAACACTAGATCCTTAGTCTAGCCTGTCTGCCAATTCCAGCACTCCCGCAGACTTTATGAAGTTTTGTGTTCCTCAGGAACAAGACAGATTATAGCATCGTTTTTTTGACTCGTCAACTACTTTTTTCAAATTTTTCAAAATTTTTTAAACTTGCGAAAAAAATAAAAAAATTCAAAAAAGGTGTTGACAAACAGAAAATCCTGTTGTATGATAGGTCTGTGCTTGAGAGAAAGCACAGAAAAGTTCATAAGAACAAAAATGCGGAAGTGGCGGAATTGGCAGACGCGCAGGCTTCAGGTGCCTGTGGTAGCAATACCGTGCGGGTTCAAGTCCCGCCTTCCGCACTTTTTCTTTTTGTGACATTGCAGAAAGCAGGGTTTCATGGAACAGGGATGTTCTGTGAAGCCTTTTTGTGTATCTCGGCTTGCAATCATGATTTTCCGATGTTATACTACTATAGTTGAAAGCGAACGGTCCGGGAACCGCTATTTTGCAGCGGAGCGATTCGCAGGCATCATAAAAAAGTGCGTCAGACAGGCGCCTTAGATAAAACTGGAGGATACGACGATGAAAAAAATTGAAGAGTATGTCAGAAGTATTCCGGATTTTCCGGAACCGGGTATTATTTTCCGTGATATTACAAGCGTGCTGAATGATGCAGATGGTCTGCAGCTGGCTATCGATTCCATGGATGATCTTCTGAAGGACACGGATTTTGATGTGGTAGTCGGAACGGAGTCCAGAGGTTTTATTTTCGGTGTGCCCATCGCTTATAAAGAGAAGAAACCCTTCGTCCCGGTGAGAAAGAAAGGAAAACTTCCACTGGAGACCATTTCTCAGGATTATGACCTGGAGTATGGCAGTGCGACCATCGAGATGCATAAGGATGCGATCAAACCGGGACAGAAGGTTGTGATCGTGGATGATCTCATTGCTACCGGAGGAACCGTAGAGGCCTGTATCAAAATGATCGAGCGTCTGGGTGGAGAAGTTGTCAAGGTGATCTTTTTAATGGAGCTGAAAGGTCTGAAGGGCAGAGAACGTCTGAAAGGTTATGATGTGGCTTCTGTCATCGGCTACGAAGGAAAATAATTGTCTGAGACTGTGAAAAAACGATACGGAAAGCGGTGATAGATATGGCAAAAGACGAGAGCGGAAACTATAAAGTAGATGAAGTGAAAAAAGCGGATGCCAGCGTAAAGACTATGGCAGATTTTACCAGCCCGGATATTCTATATAAGGAATTGATCGACAGTGTAAAGAAATACCATCCTTCCACAGATATTTCCATGATAGAGAAGGCTTATCATATCGCTGACGATGCACATAAAGGACAGCTACGTAAGTCTGGGGAGCCTTATATCATTCACCCTCTTTGTGTGGCGATCATCCTGGCAGATCTGGAGCTGGATAAAGAGAGCATTGTGGCAGGCCTTCTTCATGATGTAGTGGAAGATACCGTCATGACACCGGAAGAGATCAAAGAGGAATTCGGTGAAGAAGTAGAAGTGATCGTCGATGGTGTCACCAAGCTGACACAGCTGTCCTACAAAGTGGATAAAGTAGAAGAGCAGGCGGAGAATTTAAGAAAAATGTTTCTGGCCATGGCCAAGGATATCCGTGTGATCATGGTCAAGCTGGCAGACCGTCTTCACAACATGCGTACGCTGAAATATATGAAGCCGGAAAAACAGAAAGAAAAAGCCCGTGAGACCATGGAGATTTATGCACCGATCGCTCACCGGCTCGGTATCTCCAAGATCAAAGTAGAGCTGGATGACCTTTCCCTGAAATATCTGGAGCCGGAGGTCTATTATGAGCTGGTGGAGAAGATCGCTCTCCGGAAAAGCGAGCGGGAACAGTTTGTCCAGGGCATCGTAAAGGATGTCCGGGAACAGATGGACAAAGCCGGTATCAAAGCGGAGATCGATGGCCGGGCAAAGCATTTCTTCAGCATTTACAAAAAGATGGTCAACCAGGAAAAGACACTGGATCAGATCTATGATCTCTTTGCAGTCCGGATCATTGTAGATACGGTAAAGGACTGCTATGCAGCCCTTGGTATCATCCATGAGATGTACAAGCCGATCCCGGGACGTTTTAAAGATTATATCGCCATGCCCAAACAGAACATGTACCAGTCTCTTCATACCACACTGATCGGTCCCAACGGGCAGCCCTTTGAGATCCAGATCCGTACCTTTGAGATGCACCGTACCGCTGAGTATGGTATTGCGGCGCACTGGAAATACAAAGAGGCAGCCAATGGTGTGAAACCGGCAGCCCAGCAGGAGGAAGAAAAGTTAAGCTGGCTCCGTCAGATCCTGGAATGGCAGAGAGACATGTCAGATAACCGGGAGTTTATGGGCCTTCTGAAAAGCGACCTGGACCTTTTTGCGGAGAGTGTTTACTGCTTTACGCCTGCCGGAGATGTGAAAAACCTGCCCAATGGCTCCACTCCCATTGACTTTGCCTACAGCATCCACAGTGCTGTCGGAAATAAGATGGTGGGTGCAAGAGTCAACGGAAAGCTGGTAAACATCGACTATGTGATCCAGAACGGTGACCGGATCGAGATCATCACTTCTCAGAATTCCAAGGGTCCCAGCCGGGACTGGCTGAAGATCGTCAAGAGTACACAGGCGAAGAACAAGATCAACCAGTGGTTTAAAAATGAGCTGAAGGATGATAATATCGTCAAAGGAAAAGAGCTCATGTCGGCTTATTGTAAAGCAAAAGGGATCCCTTTAAATGATATTCTGAAGAACGAGTTCATGGAAACTGTCATGCGGAAGTATGGTTTCCGGGACTGGGATTCCATTCTTGCGGCAATTGGTCACGGCGGCCTCAAAGAGGGCCAGGTGGTCAATAAACTCATGGAGGGTTATGAGAAGAAGAAAAAGAAAGAGCTGACCGATGAAAAACTGGTGGAATCTGTTGTGGAGCATGCACAGGACATTGAGCACCGCAGCAGCAAAAACCACAGTGCCATTGTAGTAAAGGGCCTTCATGATCTGGCAGTTCGTTATTCCAAATGCTGTTCTCCGGTGCCGGGAGATGAGATCGTCGGTTTTGTTACCAGAGGAAGAGGCGTTTCCATCCACCGGACGGATTGTATCAACATCATCAACCTGAGTGCAGAAGAGCGGGCACGTCTGATCGATGCGGAGTGGCAGAAAGCAGAATCCGAGAATCCCAATGAGCGGTTCCCGGCAGAGATTAAAATCTATGTCAACAACCGTACCGGTGTGCTGGTGGATATTTCCAAAATCCTCACAGAGATGAAGATCGATCTGACAGGAGTCAATTCCAGAACCAACAAGCAGGGCAAAGCAACGATCACCATGAGCTTTGATGTACACAGTAAAGAAGAACTCAATTCCATCATTGCGAAGATCCGTCAGGTTGAGAGCGTTATTGATATTGAGAGAAGTACAGGCTGACAGAAAGGGAAGACAGGATGAAGGAAGCAAAGAACAGAAAACTTTTGGAACTCCATCTGGGACCGATCAGAACCAACTGTTATCTGATGATCCGGACGGACAAAAAAGAAGCTTTGATCATTGATCCGGGAGACGGAGCGGCTGCTGTGGCGGCCAGGCTTACGGAAGAAGGCGTGACGCCAAAAGCGATTCTGCTGACACATGGACACAGAGATCATATCGGGGCCGTGCCGGAGCTTCGCAAACATTACGGGATCCCGGTTTATGTGGGAGAGGCCGATCAGGAAATGCTTGGAAGTGCGGATAAAAATCTTTCTTCCGGTCTTTTTGGAGAACCGCTTACCATGCAGGCAGATCAGCTTCTGAAGGATGGGGATCAGCTGGAACTGGCAGGATTTTCCATTCGTGTTTTTCATACGCCGGGACATACACCGGGAGGCTGCTGTTTTTATTTTCCGGAGGAAAAGCTGCTCTTTTCCGGTGATACGCTTTTCTGCGGTTCCGTAGGAAGAACCGATTTCCCGGGGGGAAGCAGTTCTATACTGAGGACTTCTGTACGCCGGCTTCTGAAAGAACTTCCCGGAGATACGGAAGTGTATCCGGGGCACGAAGGTGATACGAGCATTGAACAGGAAAGGCGTTGGAATCCCTATGCGTAAGGAAGAAACAAAATGATCATAATACAGCTGAACAAACAGGATTTTGAGTATGATCTGCATTCTCTGGTGAAGTCTTTTTATCCGGGAGAGGATGTGGCGGTCTGTTATGAAGAGCCGGAAAATGCCGGTGAAGCCCTGCTGAAAATCTCTGTGACCTATCAAGAACAGGAAATCAGGATCCGGTTTGAAAAAGACGGCCAGACAGTAAAAGAAGATACGGAGACCGTGGAATATGAAAAGAACCGGAAGGAAACAAAAAATCATCTGAAGTACCGGGTATACCAGATGCTCAGCGATTACACGGGAATGACTCTTCCGTGGGGAACCCTTACCGGGATCCGTCCGACCAAGATCCCTATGGCACTGTTGGAGCAAGGGATGAGTAACCGTGAGATTGCAGATTATATGCGAAAGACCTACCTGATCAGCCCGGAGAAAACGTCGCTTGGCATCTCCATTGCCAACCGGGAGAGGCATATTCTGAGAGATATCGATTATGACAACGGTTACAGCCTTTATGTGGGAATCCCGTTCTGCCCCAGTATCTGTCTCTACTGTTCCTTCAGTTCCAGCCCTCTTTCTGTCTGGAAAAAGAAGGTCGATGATTATCTGGATGCACTCTGTAAAGAGATCGCTTATGGAGCGGAGGTTTACAGAGACCGGCAGCTGGATACCGTATATATTGGCGGCGGAACGCCTACGACTCTGGAACCGGAGCAGCTGGACCGGCTGCTTACGGAGATCGAAAAGCATTTTGATCTCAGCAAGGTTCAGGAATTTACGGTAGAAGCAGGAAGACCGGACAGCATCACAAGGGAAAAACTGGAAGTGATCCGGAAGCATCCGGTCACACGGATCTCCATCAATCCACAGACGATGAACCAGAAAACGCTGGAGATCATCGGCCGGAGACATACGGTGGAAGAGACAAAAGAAGCATTTCTTCTGGCGAGAGAGCTTGGCTTTGATAATATCAATATGGATCTCATTGTCGGTCTTCCCGGTGAAGGCAAAGAAGAAGTGGAGCATACCCTTCAGGAGATCCGGAACCTGGATCCGGACAGTGTGACGGTTCACTCTCTGGCAGTGAAGCGGGCAGCCAGACTGAATATGTTTAAAGATCAGTATAAGGAAATGTCCTTTATCAATAATATGGAGATCATGGATATGACCGAAAAAGCCTGTATGGAATCCGGTCTTTTTCCCTATTATCTTTACCGTCAGAAAAATATGGCCGGTAATCTGGAGAACGTGGGTTACGCCCGCCCGGGAAAAGAAGGCATTTACAACATTCTGATCATGGAGGAAAAGCAGTCCATTCTTGCTCTTGGAGCCGGTGCCTCCACCAAGCGTGTCTGGCCGGAAGCAAAGGAAGACGGGACACATCGCATCGAACGGTGTGAAAATGTGAAAGATGTGGCATCGTATCTTTCCCGCATTGATGAAATGATCGAGCGGAAAAAGAAATTTTTTGCAGAAGTCTGAAAAAAAGACCCCGAAAGATACAAAATACAAAGGATTTTTTAAAATGGAGAAAAGAACAACAGGACACATTTTGCGGCTGGACCTTGCCTCAGAGCTGACCCACGGAATGTGCGTGAGCAATCTGGCGTTTCAGGTGGCGTGTGAAATGGGACTGGAACCGGAGATCTGCCACGAGCTGGCAGTGGCGGGAGTCGTCCATGATATCGGAAAGCTTGAAATTTCCAAATATCTTTACAGCAGGCAGTCGGATCCGCTGACGATCGAAGAGCTGAAATATGTGAGAACACATTCCACTATGGGATATGCCATCCTGAATGAGCGTCATTATTCGGAATTTATCCTGCAGTCCATTCTGCATCATCATGAAAATTATGACGGTTCCGGATATCCTTCCAACCTGGCAGGAGAAGAGATTCCTCTGGGAGCGAGGATTTTAAGAGTCTGTGATACCTTTGCGGCGCTGATCTCAGACCGGTCGTACCGTAAGGCTTTTTCTACGGAAGAGGCGGTGGCATTGATGATCGATGAGATCAAGGATTTTGATGTAGGTGTTTTTCTGGCCTTTCAGAGAGTGGTACACGGGCCGCATATAGAAGAAATTATAGAAATCAATAAGCAGGTCCTGGACCTGGATGAGGAGGACATAAGATAATGGCATTGAAAAAGAAACCGGTCACTGGTATGAAAGACATTCTGCCCAGGGAGATGGAGATCCGCAATTATGTGATGGATCTGATCAGGGAAACTTACGGAATGTTCGGTTTTACAAATATTGAAACTCCCTGTGTGGAGCACATTGAGAACCTGTCCAGCAAACAGGGTGGAGAAAATGAAAAACTGATCTTTAAGATCATGAAAAGAGGAGAAAAACTGAAGCTGGATACGGCTCAGAGCGAGGCTGATCTGGTGGATGGCGGTCTCCGTTATGATCTGACGGTTCCTCTGTCCCGTTATTATTCCAACAATGCAAACGAGCTCCCCAGCCCGTTCAAGGCTTTGCAGATGGGAAATGTCTGGAGGGCAGACCGCCCGCAGAGAGGCCGTTACCGTCAGTTTATGCAGTGTGATATTGACATTCTGGGTGAGCCCACGATCCTGGCTGAGATCGAACTGATCCAGGCTACCTCTACGCTTGTGGGAAAACTGGATTTCCAGGGCTTTACCATCCGTATCAATGACCGTAAGATCCTGAAGGCGATGGCTGCTTACAGCGGTTTCCCGGAAGAAGCATACGATGAAGTCTTTATCATTCTGGACAAGATGGACAAGATCGGTCTGGACGGCGTGGAAGAAGAGCTGGTAAAAGCCGGCTATGAGAAAGAGAAAGCAGAAAAGTACCTGGAGCTTTACCGGGAAGTGACACCGGATCTTTCCGGCATCCGTTATCTGAAGGAGAAGCTTACCGGTTTCCTGGATCCGAAATGTGCAGAGGATCTGGAAACGATCATTTCCAGCGTGGAGGCAGTAAAGACTGCGGATTTCAACCTGGTATTTGATCCGACCCTGGTACGCGGAATGTCTTATTACACCGGTCCTATTTTTGAAATCAGTATTGACGGTTTCGGTGGTTCCGTCGGAGGCGGCGGACGTTATGATGAGATGATCGGACGCTTCACCGGTCAGAATACACCGGCCTGCGGTTTTTCAGTCGGATTTGAGCGTATCGTTATGCTGCTTCTGGAGAAGGATTATCAGATTCCTACCAGAAAGGAGAAAAAAGCTTTCCTGATCGAGAAAGGCATTGCAGGAGAGGCTCTGATCAAAGTCTTTGAGGAAGCGAAGGCAGAGAGAGCCAAAGGCGTGCAGGTCAACGTGGTGCAGATGAAGAAAAACCGGAAATTCCAGATAGACCAGCTTGAAAAAGAGGGTTACACGGATATCCGCAGCTTTTATGCAGAAAAGTAAATAAAAAAGACTTATCAATCGAAAACAAAAACCGCTGCCAGGAAAGAGAAAGGATCTCTTGACCGGGCAGCGGTTTTTAAAGGTAAAATTTGTCATTCACTGTCATGAAAAGCATTTAAGGCATCTTCCGAGCCGCCAAGGAGCACATCACTGAATTCTTCACCGATGCTCATTTCCCAGGCAGAACCGTTATTATGAAAGGTCAGCGGAACCGAGCGGAGAATGGTGTCTTCGTTTTCATCCAGTGCTTCCTTTAGAAATTCAGCAGATTTATCTGCGATCTCAGAATCGGAAGCCCGAAGCGATTCTGTGGTTTCCGCATAAGCCAGGAGCTTCTTGCGGTAAGCCTTCAGTACGGAGGTCATATCGAGACTGGTAATGTCTGCGCTGGCTGTGGCTTCCTCATGATCAACACGGAGCTGCGTGACCTTATACTGGAAGCAGGAGACGATCTGAGCGGCCAGGCTTTGATCTACCTGATCAGACTGTTCGCTTCCGATGGCAAAGACGTCATGCATGTCGAGATAAGAGATCCAGTCTTCCGTTGAAAAGTCGGTGAAAACATTCAGTGTGGCAGCTGCCACTTCCTCCGGCGTCAGAAGATAGGGATCCTGCAGGGCACTGATGAGACCGCCGACGATTTCATCCTTCAGAGAATCGGTGGTCTGGATGACCCAGTTTCCGGATTGACGGATCAGGTTAAAATGTGCTTCTGTGCGGGCTGTTTCATAGGTGTTGTTTTTCAGGATATCACGAAGTACGGTAAAGTAGGAATTCATGGTATCCGTCTGGGATGCCCGTGGATCTGCAGCGATACGGGTCAGAGCCAGGCAAAGATCATGGGCAAGGGAGCGGGAATCCAGGTTCCGGATTTCTACGACAACTTCTGCCTGGTCATCTGCGGATTCTGTGGAAAGAACAGAGTAGTCAAAATTCTGAAAGAAAAGCCGGACGGCTTCTGTGGTTTCTTCTCCGACATCGGTGTCCCGCGTTTTGTTCTGGACAATGTCCTGATAGGAAACAAAATTCCGGATGGTCTTTTCGTCCAGCTTTTTGATCTGCTCCAGTTCGGAACGAACCAGCTTTTCCGGTGTTTTCGCACCGCAGCCCGTAAGCAGCAGAGCCAGAAAGAGAAAAAGGATATTCCGTATTTTTTTCATAAGCGCCTCCTTATGCGTCTGTCAGGCTGGAAATCTCAGGCGGCAGAGCATGCAGACCGCACCAAGCTCCAGAAAAAAGATCAGCGGCAAGCCATAACGGAAAGAAGGATGCCGTGTTTTGTGGTGAAACAGGTACATACCGGCAATAGAACCGGGAGACCCGCCGAGAATGGCAATGAGAAAAAGGGTTCTCTCAGGGATCCGCCATTTTCCAAGCCGGGCTTTCCTCTTGTCGATCCCCATGGAACAGAAACCGATGAAGCTGAAAAGAATGCACCATCCGATGAAAAATCGCATCATAAAAATCCTTTCTTTAGCAAGGGTAATACATAGCATCCCCATTTTATCGGAAAAGGGGCGTTGTGTCAAATATCCATGCAGGAAAGACGCTGGTTTTGGCTTTTCCGGGATAGAAAAAAGACAAAGCTTCACAGAATCAACACAAAATTCAGATAAAATACGGAAGATTAAGGGAAATTTAAGTAGGCACGCCTAAGTGAACGTGCTATAATGGCACAGTAAACAGGAGCAGGATGAAAGGCGCCTGATGAGTGCATCAATTGTTAGGAGGAGACCATGAAAAAAAAGAAAGTGGTTGCCGGAGTGATCCTTGTGGCTGTTATTGCCGCAGGAGGTTCTGGTGTCGTTGTCTGGAAAAAGGTACAGGACGGAACGTTGGAACTGTCTTTTTTGAAAAAAACGAATACAACGGAAGGCAGTGTCTATGTGGATTCTGTTGAGAAAATATTAAATCCGGAAGTGAGTGGTGTGAATCAGCGCTTCAGTGGTGTCATTGAACCACAGAAGACCTGGAAGATCGAGGCCTCCAGCGATAAAAAGATCAAAGAGATCTATGTGGCAGAAGGAGATCAGGTAAAAGCCGGTCAGGATCTTTTTACGTATGATACTTCGGAAGCAGAAGAAAACCTGGTGGATGCCCAGATCGAGCTGGACCGTCTGACTTCTGATATTGAGACGACGCAGAAACAGATCGATACGATGAATAAGGAGCTGGCCAAGGTCAAGGACGAGGATCAGCGTCTGGAATATACGAACCTGATCCAGACCAAGGAAAACTCTCTGAAGAAAAGCCAGTATGATCTGAAGAAACAGAACGTGACCATCGAGCAGCTGAAAAATACGATTGCAAATGCTACCGTACAGTCGGAGATGGATGGCATCATCAAGAGCATCAACGAGGATGCAGGAAGCAGTTCTTCTTATGGATACAGCAGCAACGATGACAGCAACGCCTTTATGACCGTTCTTTCCACCGGAAATTACCGTGTAAAAGCTACTGCCAATGAGCAGAACCGCAGTTCCGTTCAGGAAGGTCTTCCTGTCATTGTTCATTCCAGAGTGAATGATAAAGAAACCTGGAACGGCACCATGGGAAGCCTGGACACGGAGAAGACTGCACAGAACAACAATGATAACTATTCTTATGGAGGCAGTTCCGGTGACAACACCAGCAGCAACTATAATTTCTATGTGGAACTGGATGATTCCAGTGATCTGATCCTGGGTCAGCATGTCTATGTAGAGATCGATAACGGGCAGTACAAACATCAGGATGGCGTCTGGCTGAACAGCTATTATCTTGTGCAGAACGGTGATGGAACAGCTTACGTCTGGGCAGCGGATTCCAAAGACCGGATGGAGGAGCGCAAGGTCACTCTTGGAGAATACGATGAGGAACTGGATCTTTATGAGATCACAGACGGACTTACCAGAGAGGATTATATCGCATTTCCATCTTCTGATATCGAGGCAGGCATGAAAGCAGAACGCAATGTTGAGAATGCCACCATCGGAACCGGGGCAGCCAGTGCCAGCGGTATCGGAGACGGGGAGACCTATATCAACGATGGTGACGGAACCTATAGTGATTACAGCGAAGAAGATGAGAATTCCTATGATGGTGACATCTCTGAAACAGGAGAGGAATATCTGGAAGGAGATGGCTCCTATGATGAGGCTGGTCTGGAAGACGGCAGCGCTGATCTGGAAGGGGACGATGCCTATTATGAGGATGGTGCCTATACGGATGACGGAGAGTATCTGGATGAGGATGGTTCCGGAGACGCAGATCTCACAGACGGAGAAGAAGAGACCGCTGGCGCAGGGGAGGAATAAGCCTTGATTTTGGAAATGCATCATATTTATAAAGACTATTATCCGGGCAACATGGTAGTTCCTGTGCTTAAGGACGTCAATCTGAATGTGGAAAACGGAGAGTATCTGGCGATCATGGGACCTTCCGGTTCCGGAAAATCCACGCTGATGAACATCATTGGCTGCCTGGACAAGCCTACGAAGGGCGATTTCAGGCTGGATGGTCTGGACATCCTGAACCTGAGCGAAAATGCACTGGCGGATGTACGGCTGAATAAACTGGGCTTCGTTTTCCAGAACTTCCAGCTGCTGCCCAGACAGACAGCAGTGGAAAATGTGGCCCTGCCTCTCATTTATGCCGGCGTGAGCAAGAAAGAACGGTTAAAACGGGCGGCGGCAGCTCTGGATAAAGTAGGGCTGTCTGACCGTCTGGATTTCGTACCGAACCAGCTGTCCGGTGGACAGAAACAGAGGGTTGCCATTGCAAGGGCTATGGTAAACCAGCCGAAGATCCTGCTGGCCGATGAACCGACGGGAGCTCTGGATTCCAAGTCCAGTGCTCAGGTTATGGATCTTTTTACTACCTTGAATCAGGAGGGAGTGACCGTGATCATGATCACCCATGACAGTCACGTAGCCGGATTCGCGAAACGAAGAGTTGATATTTTCGATGGTGAGATATCGGAATACAAGCCTCAGGAGGTGACGCTGTGAAAAAGCGTACGATCATACTAATCACAATTTTTTCACTGGCAGCAGTAGGTGGCGGCGGTTACGGCATTTACCATCTGGTGAAAAACGGAGGTGATCCGGTGGAGGTTACCTCTGTGGCGAATTTAAATCAGGGATATTGGGGAAGTGAGACCAGTTCCAGCGGGACCATTACTTCAAAAGCAAACCAGGAAGTCCATCTGGAATCCAATAATCTGATTGATCAGGTTTATGTAAAAGAAGGCGACAAGGTGAAGGTGGGAGATAAGCTTCTGTCTTATGATACGACGCTTCTGGAGCTGAATCTGGAATCTTATCAGCTGGAAGGAAAGTCCATTGAGCTGGAGATCAAGGGCGCAGAAAAGGATCTGAAGAAGCTGAAGAGTATCACACCGGTGGCAGACAGTTCTTCCTCTGACTCATCGGATATTTCCAACTGGGAAAATGATGACAGCGGAAGCTATTCTGATTCAGACAGCGGGATCAATGATCAGGCGAAAGCAATCCTGAACCCGATGAATCTGACTGCAGCGGCAGAGGGCGGAGAAGAAACGCAGACGCCTGAAACGGCAGCAGCGCCGGAAACACAGGCGCCTGAGACAAGCCCGGAAACGACAGCACCGGAAACAACAGCATCAGAAACGGCAGCACCAGAAACAGCAGCGCCGGAAACGCAGGCCCCAGAGACGACAGCACCGGAGACACAGGCACCAGAGACAGTGATGCCGGAAACAAAAGCACCGGAAACGACAGCGTCAGAACCATCATCTGCCGTGACTGCTGTGCAGGCTCAGAAAGCAGAAAGTTCTGATATGATCACACTGGATCCTTCCTCCGGAGACGGACTGGGCGGAAATGATCCCGCACCGGCGGTAAGGACGGAGGATAAGATCCTTAAAATGCTGACTTATCGGAGCAAACCCTTAGAGGGAGATGGGACAAAGGAAAATCCCTATGTATTTCTCTGTGCAGACGGAGCGGTGATCCAGGGCTCTTTCTTAAATAAGATCCTGGGCTTTGTGGAAGACGGTTCCGTAAGAGAAGGCGGCGGAATGACAGAGGATGGACAGGGCTGTTATGCCAGACTGGTGATCCGGAAGGAAAATCAGGCTGACGGCGAGGTTCTGAGCACTCTGGATATCGATGGAACAAAAGAAACGGATAAGGCTTTTGATAAAGATACGAAATGGCGTTTTGCATCGACAGGCGTACAGCTTCCTGCAAACGAGACAGAAGGGGACGGAAGCCGGCTGACGGCAGAAAATGGAAAAGATTTCTGGACAGAAACGATTTCTGATGAAGGGAAAAATAATATTTCCGGAAATCAGAATGGTTCCGGTGAGATCACGGATATCATCATCGGCGGAAATACCAATCCCACAGAGGCAGCTGGTACGGAGAGTGAGAGTGACACCACAGGAAGAGAGACAGATCCGACGGAAACCAGTTCCACGGAGACAGAAGAACCGCGGGAGACGGAACACGTCACAGAAACGCAGACAACAGAGCCTGTCACAGAAACACAGGCAACAGAACCGGGCAGTGAGACAGAAACGCCGGCAACGGAGCCGGTGACAGAGACACAGGCAACAGAACCTGTCAGCGAGACGGAAGAACCGGTGACAGAGACGGAGGAACCTTCGACAGAAACGGAGGAGCCGGCAACGGAAACGGAGGAGCCGGCAACAGAGCCGACAACGGAGACAGAAGAACCGGAACCCTCTCCTCTGGATAAGATCAAGGCCAAAAAAGTCCTGACATACAATACGAAACCTTATAAAGGGGAAGGAACGAAGGAATCCCCTTATGTATTCTTCTGCGCAGACGGAGC
>CAKRQP010000043.1:0-16411 GCA_934393555.1 uncultured Lachnospiraceae bacterium | reverse complement strand
CTGCCAGCGCCGGAAACGCTGACAGAGACTTCATTGTCCCGAACGTACTGAGTTCGGAGGTATTATATCTTATTTATTTTACATTGTAAAGCGTTACTTTGTCAAACTTTCCTTATGATACTGCAACGTGTACAGCTGATAGTAACTTCCATGAGCTGCCAGAAGTTCCTGATGGTTTCCCTGCTCCAGAATTTTTCCTTTCGAAAGGACGATGATGTTATCGGCATGCTGGATCGTGGACAGACGGTGCGCGACGATAAGCATGGTTCCGATATTTCTCATTTTTTCCAGGGAATCCTGGATCAGAAGCTCGGTTTCCGTATCGATATTTGCTGTTGCCTCGTCAAGGATCATGACCTCCGGCTCATGGATGATGGTCCGGGCAAAGGAAAGGAGCTGCCGCTGTCCTGCGGAAAAGTTATTTCCTCTCTCCCGCACCTCTTCATCCAGTCCGTGGTCCAGACGGTCGATAAAGTGATCTGCGTTTACATAGCGGCAGACCTCATGGATCCGTTCATCGGAAATCCCTTCTTCCCGAAGGACGATATTGCTCCGGATCGTACCGGAAAACAGGAAGACATCCTGAAGCATCTGACCAAAGTGTTTCCGGAGAGAGGAAATCTTGATCTTCCGGATATCAATGCCGTCAATAAGGATCTGCCCCTTCTGGAACTCATAATTCCGGCAGATCAGCGCCAGGATCGTTGTCTTTCCGGAACCGGTGGAACCGACAAAAGCCACAGTCTCTTTGGGATCCACATGGAAGGAAACGCCCTTCAGTACCCATTCTCCCGGCACATAGCTGAACCATACGTCTTTGAACTCGATCTCGCCTCGAACCTCGGTAAGCTCCACGGCATCCTCGGCATCCACCAGCTTGATGGGAAGATCAAGTATGGAAAATACTTTTTCTGCGGAAGCAAACGCGGACTGGAGCCAGTTGAACTGCTCTGCCAGGTTCTGGATCGGGTCGAAAAATCTGGAAATGTACATATAAAACGTAACAATGGTTCCGCTGGTCAGCGTCTGACCCAGAAAACTGGTGTTTTCAATATAGCCTTTTCCACCCAGGTAAAGCAGGCAGAGCACGGAACTGATATAAAGCATATATACCAGCGGACGGAAAACGCCAAACACAAAGATCTGCTCCCGCTTGGCTTTTCCCAGGGCATTGCTTCTGGCTGTGAATTCTTCTTTTTTAATGTCTTCCCGGTTAAAGATCTGTGTGATCTTGATGCCGGAGAGGTTTTCGGACAGGTACGTGTTGATATCTGTCGTGCAGTCTTTTACCTTACGGTGCGCTTTTCTTGTAAATTTCCGGAAGATCACAGAAAAAAGAATGATGAACGGCACGAAACAGAGCACCATCAGTGTCAGTTCCACGTTTAAGAGCAGCATAGCCGCCAAAATACCGAAGATCACAAAAAAGTTCTTCACAAGGTTCACCAGAAGATTGGTAAACATCAGGGAAATGGCGTTGGTGTCATTGGTCGTCCGCGTCACCAGCTTTCCGACTGGGATCTCATTGAGCTGTTCCTGGGAAAGTGCCTCAATGTGTGTAAACAGATCTTCTCTCATGGATGAGATGATCTTCTGCCCTGTTTTCTGCAGGATGATCGCCTGAAGATAAGAACAGCCCATGGAAACCAGAAGGATCGCCGCATAGGCAGCCACATAGAGGAAGAGTGTTTTCAGCGGGAAATCGCCAACCACCAGTTCCTCGATCTCACCCACGATCAGAGGTGAGATAATGCTGTAGGCAATGGAAAAGGCCATCAGAAATCCGACAAAAACAAACTCTTTTCTGTAAGGTGCCGCATACTTCATCAGACGTTTCATGATCTCGCTGTCTTTCATGTTCCGCTCAAAGCCCATGCTTTCTTTTTTGTCCTTTACCAGACCATAGGCGATGAGAAGAATGAGAGAGATCGTCCCGATGATGCCTCCCATCAGCAGAAGCGGATAATATTTATGCATTTGTCTCACCCTCTCTTTCCTCTTCTTCCAGCTTCTGAAGGTCTACCATTTTCCGGTATTCTTCGCAGGAAGCATAAAGCTCCTTGTGCGTACCCACGGCTTTCACTTCCCCCTCATCCATGAAAATGATCTTATCCATCTCCTCCACCGTTGAGATCCGGTGCGCAATGAGGAGCGTTGTCCTGCCTTCCCGCTTTTTCAGATTTTCCAGGATGATACGCTCTGTCTTCGTATCCACGGCAGAAACGGAATCGTCCAGGATCATTACCGGAGCGTTTTTGATCAGCGCCCTGGCAATGGAGATCCTCTGCCTCTGTCCACCGGAGACTGTCACGCCGCGTTCCCCGAGTACCGTATCGTAACCTTCCTTGAAATCAATGATATTGTCGTGAACATCTGCCATTTTCGCAGCCTTCTCCACCTGCTCATAATCGGCCTCATCGAAGGAAAAGCCGATGTTCCGCTCAATGCTGTCAGAGAAAAGGAAGCTGTCCTGCGGCACATAAGCACAGCCTTCACGGACGGAATGGATGGAAATATCGTTCACATCCTGATCGTCGATAAAGAGCGTGCCGTCTTCCACGTTGTAGGTCCGAAGGATCAGATCCACCAGCGTGGTTTTTCCGGAGCCTGTTTTTCCAACGATCCCTACGCTCTCACCGGCGTTTATGACAAAGGAAACATTTTTCAGGACATCAAATTCCCCGTCCGGATAACGGAACGTCAGATCCCTGAATTCGATTTTTCCTTTGATCTCCTCTGCATCATGGACTCCCGGACGGTCTTTCACATGGATCTTTGCATCCAGAAGCTCGCTGACGCGGTTCAGGGAAGCCTTGCCGCGGGAAGTTTTCTCAATGAGCATGGCAACCGCCATGATCGGCCACACGATCGCAGAGAAATATCCGATGTACTCCACCAGCTGGCCGGCATTGAATTTTCCCTGGTAGACCAGATAACCGCCATAACCGAGGATCACACAGATCACGGATTCCACAAAAAGAGTGACCATGATATTCAGAAGTGTGGAGATCCGGGTATAGGTCACGTTGGTGTCCTCGTTTTCCTTGTTGAGTTTCCGGAAGGCATAGAGCTCCTTGTACTCTTTTACGAACGCTTTGATGACAGCAATACCGGAATAGCTCTCCTGTGCAAAATCAGAAAGATCCGAAAAAGCCTGCTGGCGCTCTTCCCATTTCTTTACCATGACTTTTCCGAGTCCCGTTCCGACACTCAGAAGGAAGGCCATTGGGATCAGGGAAAAAACGGTCAGCAGATGATCCATATTCCACATCTTAAGGATGGCCAGAAGCCCCAGCAGCAACGCATCAAAAAACATCAGGACACCGTCGCCGAAGCACTCCTGGATCGTATCCAGATCGTTGGTATAAAGGCTCATAAGATTTCCTACTTTATTGACCTGATAGTATTCCTGTGAGAGCATACGGCTGTGATCGAACATCCGGTTCCGAAGATCCGTTTCCACACGGACTGCCGCATTAAAAAAACAGACTCTCCAGAGAAAACGGCCAAAAACCATGGCCAGAATGATCCAGATCATCGGCAGGCAGATCTGATCCAGCAGCACATCCATGGTGAACGCCACTCTCTGCCCGTCGATCACCACTTCGCCGCCATTTGTGCCATTGATCACCATGCGGTAGAGCTCCGGCACCTTGAGCTGAAAAAAATCAACCAGTACCAGTGCAGCCAGCCCGAGTAGAAGCAGCGGTGCATTTTTGAGGTAATACCGATTGATATACTTTCCGAATATCATTTGTTTGTCCCCCCGTTAATAAATTTTTAGCCTGTTTTTGAATTGTCTGCAGAGAAACAACTCTACTTCATGATACCAAGACTGTTATCAAAATACAAGTCCTTACCTCAACTACGGTCAAGAAAAAACAGGCTTTTCCTTTGCATAATCCATGCATAAAACATCCGTTTTTTACATTTTTATGCTATCATTAATATATTTTTTTATTGACAATCCCTACCTCTTTGATATAAAATCCAAATAAAACAGAAATGTTTTATTTTCAAAGAAAACTCGGAATATTTTCCGTTTGTTCTTTCGCCCCCCAACTTACATCACAGGAAAGGAAGTGCCCCACATGTTGGCAAAAGGAAAAACCTGGGCCCCCACCAGACGTGAACAGGATGTTTTGGAAGTTCTCTGGACAGGTGAAAAACCCATGACCGCCTCTGAAATCGTGAACGCAAACCCCGAACTGACTATGAATACGGTTCAGGCAGTTTTGAGAAAACTGCTCGGTCAGAAGATTATCGAAGTGGCCGACATCGTTTACAGCGGAACCGTTCTCTCCAGGAGCTATCGCCCCCTCATCTCCCATGATGAATTTATTTCTTCTCAGTTCTCCCAGGATCTGGAACGCTTAAACAAAACCATTTCCAAACCTTCTCTTCTCAAGACCCTCTTTGATGCGGAAAAAGACCGCGACCGGGTGAAAGCAGAGATCGAAGAACTGGAACAAATGCTTGAAGAATACAGAAAAAAACTGCAGTAAAAAAACACCTCCGGTCATTTCTATCTGACCGGGGGTGTTTTTTTGCTTTTTTACATAACGGCGATACGCGCGTCAACATACTGGATCAGGGTCTGAAGCGTTCCATCGACACCAAGTCTGCTGCTGTTGATGGAAAGATCATAGTTCCGGGAATCTCCCCAGGCGATCTCACAGTAACGGTTATGATACTGTTTTCTGCGCTTGTCCTTCTCTTTCATGAACTCTCTGGCTTCTTTTTCGCTCATGTTGTAATACTTCATGACACGTTCTGCCTTCTTGCTGATGTCGCCGCCCACAAAGATGGACACCAGGCAGTTGTATTCCCTGAGAATGGTCTCAGAGCAGCGTCCGACTACCACAAAGGAATCGCCAGCCTTGGCCTTTTCCCGAAGATAATCAAACTGCAGGTTTGCCACATTCTGCTCCGGTGAACTGTTCAGGCCACGGACGGTACGGTACAGGAAACGGTTCCATTTTACCTCGTCATAGGCTGCCAGTTCATTGCTGTCCAGGTTTCGCTTTGCTGCGATCTCTCTTAAAAGATCGTGATCGTACATGGGCAGTCCATAATGGTCTGCAAGCCCCTGGGCGATCTCATGACCGCCGCTTCCAAATTCACGTCCTACAGAAATGATCAGCTGTTTTTTCTTCATACAAATCTCCCCCTTGCTTTTTTACAGATATCTCACATAGATCATAACGAGGGATACTGCGATTACGATAGCCGTTGCCGGTGCCATAGCTTTGCAGTATCTGCCCCATTTGATAATATGTCCTTCTTTTGCCGCGGTCGCAATACCCACAACATTTGCGGAAGCTCCGATGGGTGTTGCACTTCCTCCGATATCCGTTCCCATGGCAAGTGCCCAGGAAAGAACGGTGATGTCGATTCCCTGTGTCGTTGCAGCCAGGTTCGTGATAACCGGGATCATGGTCGCTGCAAACGGAATATTGTCAATGAACGCACTGGCCACTGCAGAAACGATCACAATGATCGCGATCATCAGAGCGATATTTCCGCCGCTGACCTTCTCAATGATGCCTGCCAGGATCTTCAGAACACCCGTCTGCTCCAGACCGCCGACTACAACAAAAAGGCCGATGAAAAACAGAAGAGTCTCATAATCGATCTTCTTTAAAAGTCCCGGTCCTTCTTTTCCTGCTGCGAGCAGTGTCGCCGCCGCGATACAGACACCAATGGTAGACACCGTAAGTCCGGTCTGCGCATGGGTCACCAGCAGAACCACGGCGCAAAGGAAGATCACAGAGCTTGCGATAAAACCGCTCTTGCTGGTGATCGCCTCTGCCGGATCCGGATACTGGGACGGATCTTTTTTCGCTGCACCATTCTTCTCCAGCTCCTTATGGAAAATGAAGTAAAAGTATACAACGACAAGAACCAGTGCTATAACAGCGATGAGACCGGTATTCTTGATAAAGTCCATAAAGGTAAAGCCTAAAGAGGTACCGATGATGATGTTTGGCGGATCTCCGCACATGGTAGCCGAGCCTCCCAGGTTCGCACAGAAGATCTCTGAAAGGATCATGGGAACCGGGTTGAATTCCAGCAGTTTGGAAAGTTCGATAGTCACAGCTGCCAGAAACAGAATTACCGTAATACTGTCAATAAACATAGCAAGTACAAAGGATAATACCATAAAGGTCATAAAAATAGGGATGACCTGATATTTTACCAGCTTTGCAAGGCGCATGCAGAGCCAGCGGAAAAAGCCGACTCTTGCCATTCCTTCCACCATGATCATCATGCCTGCGATGAAGATAATGGTCTGCCAGTTGATACCGGAGGATGCCTCGGAGGACTCTCCGGCTGCGTACCAGAATGCTGTGGTGAAAATGCTCTTCACATTGAGTGTTTCCCAGACTGCGTTCATGCTGTGCATGCCGAATCCAAATACAAGGATCAGTGTCAGCAGTCCGCAGCCCAGTGTGATCAGATGTCTGTCCCATATTTCCAGAATGATCAAAACAAACATGGCCAAAAATATGATCAGTGCTAAAATCTGTGCTGTCATTTGTTTTTCCCTCTATTCTCTAAATTTTTACAGGTACGAAGTTTTCTGGAAGCCCTGTCTCCCTTTGGCTCCGTCCTGATTATGAATATAGAGAACGATCCTGAAGCTTTTCACGTTATCCACCTCGATGTCGCATTTCCGTTTATTTATCCACATGTCAGGGGTTTTTCAACCCTTATATTGTTCAAAAAAATCCACAAGGCCCGTCAGTACCTTTTCCAGAATGGAAAGTTCCTCCGTATCCAGCTGCTGCACCACCTGCTCCGTCATGCGGCGGTGAAACTCTGCATGATGCGCATAGGCTTTTTTCCCTTTTGCAGTCAGACGGATATACACCACCCTTCGGTCCTTGCCGCTCCGTTCTCTTTCGGTATAGCCTTTTTTCACCAGGCCATTCATGGAGGTGGTCAAAGAACCAACGGTGATATGCAGAGCCGCAGCGATATCCGACATTTTCCGTCCATCCAGACCCACAGCTTCCATAATATGCATATCGTTATAGGTAAGATCCTTAAAATCTCCTGTCGTCAGCGCATTTTTTTCCAGCTGCCATACCTCATTAAACAGATGAACCAGTACATCATTTATCACATTCCCGTTTTCCACACTCTGCCCCTCCCATTTATGAAGCCGGAATCCAGGATGTTTTCCTGAATTCCGGCTCCTGCTATCCAAGGATTATACCACATTTTTTTTCCTTTGCCTATTGTGATTTTCACATTATTCGAAAGCGTTCCCATCGGTGTTTCAGCAATTCTTCATCAGAAAAGGTTCCGTACGTATCCAGGAAAAGCCGGATTCCTTCTCGGACACGGCCGATCTCTTTCGGCAGATTCTCCAGTGTAAGAGGCACTTCTTCCGGGATCACTTCCTCTACCATTCCCTGTTTTTTCAGCTGGTCGGCCGTCATTCCCATGACTTTTGCCGCTTCTCTGGCCCTGGAGCTGTCCTTCCATAAGATAGAAGCAAAGCCCTCCGGGGAAAGGATCGAATAAACGGCATGCTCCATCATCCAGACCTCATCTGCCAGGGCAAAAGCCAGGGCACCGCCGCTTCCCCCTTCTCCGATAACCAGTGAAAAAACGGGGGTTTTCAGAGCGGAAAGATCATAAAGGCTTCTGGCGATGGCCTCACCCTGCCCCCGTTCCTCTGCTTCCATTCCACAGAAAGCGCCTGGCGTATCCACAAAGAACAGAACGGGACGATGGAATTTTTCCGCCTGTTTCATGAGGCGCTGGGCTTTCCGGTAGCCTTCCGGAGAGACCATGCCGAAATTGCGTCTTACATTTTCTTTCGTTCCATGGCCTTTTTCCTGCGCGATCACAGTCACCGGTCTTCCTTCAAAAAACGCAAGCCCTCCGATCACAGAAGGATCATCCCGGAAACAGCGGTCTCCGTGAAGCTCTGTAAAGCCATCAAAAAGAAGCGCCAGAAAGTCCGCACTTCTGGGGCGTTCCGCCGAACGGGCCAGAGAGACATGATCCCAGGCTTCCATTCCTTCTTCCGGGTTTCTGCGTGCAAAGACGGTTTCCAGCTTTTTGTGAAGCTCTGCGATCTGTTTTTCTGTAGCGCACTCCTTCCTTTCTTCCGGCAATGCGTGCATCCGGAGAAGCTGATGCAAGGTCCGTTTCATCTCTTTCCGCTCCACGATGCCATCCAGAAAACCATGCTCCAGCAGAAATTCCGACTTCTGAAAACCTGCCGGCAGCTTCTGACCGATGGTCTGCTCGATCACACGGGGGCCTGCAAAGCCGATCAGTGCACCCGGCTCTGCCAGAATGATGTCGCCCAGCATGGCAAAGCTGGCGGTCACACCTCCGGTCGTCGGATTGGTCAGTACACTGATATAAAGAAGACCGGCATCGCTGTGACGGCGGATGGCTGCGGAGGTCTTGGCCATCTGCATAAGAGAAGTCATCCCTTCCTGCATCCTGGCTCCTCCGGAGCAAACAAAAAAGATCACCGGAAGGCGGTCTTTCGTTGCCCGTTCCACCGCTCTGGTGATCTTTTCTCCCACCACTTCTCCCATGCTTGCCATGAGAAAACGGCTGTCACAGACGCCGAAGGCTGTGGGGATCCCGTTGATCCGTCCCTTTCCTGTGAGCACAGCCTCATCCAGTCCTGTTTTTTCCCTGAGACCGGAGAGCTTCTCCAGATATCCACGGTACCCCATTGGATTTTTTTCTTCCAGATCGGTATCCCACTCTTCAAAGCTTCCCTCATCCAGCACCTGTTCGATCCGGTGGCGGGCATGCATCCGGAAATAGTTTCCGCAGCTGGGACAGATATCCTGATTCTGTCTGGCCTCCTCCACAAAAACCGCAGCTTTGCAGACCTTGCACCGCTTCATAAGTCCATCCGGGACCTCTGTGTGTTTTTTCCGCAGGATCCCTAAATTCACCGTCCGTTTAAAACTCTGCTTAAAGTTCATTGCTTATCCCTCCGATCCTGTGTGTATTCAGAAATTCAATATCAAAGTTTCCAGCCTGATAGTCCGGATCACTGAGGATCTCATACTGATAATCGATGTTCGTGTCAATGCCGCTTAAAATGGTCTCCCCCAGGGCACTTCTCATTTTGGCAATGGCTTCATCTCTGGTCTTTCCATGGACGATGAGCTTTGCCACCATGGAATCATAATAAGGAGGTACCTGATAACCACTGTAGATCCCGGTATCCACCCGTACACCGTTTCCACCAGGGAAATGCAGTTCCGAAATTTTTCCGGGAGAAGGACGGAACCCCTTCGCCGGGTTCTCCGCATTGATCCGGCATTCGATGGCATGACCTTCCAGCCGGACGTCCTCCTGGCTCACGGAAAGCGGCAGACCGGAAGCGATCCGAAGCTGCTCTTTTACCAGATCCAGTCCCGTCACAAGCTCTGTCACCGGATGCTCCACCTGGATACGGGTGTTCATCTCCATGAAATAAAAACGTCCGTCTCCCTCCAGGAGAAATTCAATGGTTCCGGCATTGACATAGCCTGCTGCTTTTGCCGCTCCCACAGCCGCTTTTCCCATGGCACTTCTCAGTTCCGGGGAAATGGCAGCCGACGGGCTCTCCTCGATCATCTTCTGGTGATTTCTCTGAATGGAACAGTCGCGTTCGCCCAGATGGATCACATTCCCCTGGCTGTCTGCCAGGATCTGAAATTCAATGTGTCTGGGATGCTCCACAAAATGCTCGATATACATTGTGCCGTCGCCAAAGGCGGATTCCGCCTCTTTTTTTGCGGTAAGAAATGCCTGGGAAAATTCCTCTCTGGTCCAGGCGGTACGCATACCTTTTCCACCGCCTCCCAGAGCAGCCTTCACGATCACGGGATAACCGATCCTGTCTGCTTCTTTTTCTCCTTCTTCCACTTCGAGGATCGGATGATCGGTTCCCGGGATCACCGGGATCCCCGCAGATACCATGGTGTTCCGTGCGATCTGCTTGTTTCCCAGAGCCCGGATCACGTTGGATGAGGGACCTACGAAGGTCAGACCGCATTTCTCACAGACCTCCGCGAAACGGGCATTTTCTGAAAGAAAACCAAAACCCGGATGCACGGCATCTGCCCCTGTCACCATAGCTGCACTTAAGATCCGCTCCATATTCAGATAACTGTCTTTGGAAGGAGCCGGTCCGATGCAGACGGCCTCATCAGCCAGCTGCGTGTGCAGGCTGTCTTTATCTGCCTCCGAATATACTGCCACAGTCGCAATTCCCATTTCTCTGCATGCCCGTATGATCCGGACAGCGATCTCGCCCCGATTGGCGATCAGCAATTTCTGTATCATATCTTCACCTTTGTCTCTCAGCCGACCATAAAGGTCAGCTCTGCTTTTACTGCGATCTCACCATCTACCGTTGCAATGGCCTCCCCGATACCGAGAGGACCTTTCTGCCGGATGATCCTGGTCTCCAGGCGGAGCTTGTCGCCCGGACGGACCTTCCGTTTGAAACGGCATTTGTCAATCCCTCCGAAATAAGCGATTTTTCCCTTGTTTTCCGGTTTGGAAAGGATCGCTACGGCTCCTGTCTGAGCCAGAGCCTCCACGATCAGGACGCCCGGCATCACCGGTTCCTCCGGAAAATGTCCCTGGAAAAAGTCCTCCCGGAAGGTCACACCTTTGTAACCAACCGCATATTCTCCCGGTTCGTAATCCTCAATGGCATCCACCAGAAGAAACGGATGGCGGTGGGGAATGATGGCTTCGATTTCTTTGATATTTAAACTTTTCATATCTATCCTGCTTTCCTGTCCAGACTGTCCGGTCAGATGATCCGGAACAGTGTTTTTCCATATTCTACACTCTCACCGTTTTCCACACAGATCTCTGCTACCGTTCCGTCAAAATCACTCTCGATCTCATTCATCAGCTTCATGGCTTCCACGATAGCCAGTACCTGGCCTTTTTTTACCGTGTCTCCCACCTTCACATAGGGGGCGGCATCCTGGGAAGGTGCCGCATAGAAGGTTCCGACCAGCGGTGATTTCACCAGATTTCCTTCCGGTTCCCGGCTCTTCTTCTGCTCTTTCTCCCTGCTTTTCTCCACAAGATCCGTGGAAAGCATGGCGGGAGCTGCCGTCAGTACCGTTTTTTCTCCGCACTGCAGGGAAAGCTTCAGCCCTTCTGCTTCATATTTAAAAGAAGTCAGGGAAGAATCGGAAACGTGATCGATGAGCTTCAGGATTTCTTCAAAACTCATGCTTCTTCCTCCTCGTAAGCTTTCAGAAGAATGGAGGCGTTATGACCGCCAAATCCGAGGGAATTGCTCATGGCATAACGGATCTTCCGCTCCTTCGGTGCGCCGATCGTATAATCCAGATCCATCTCACCCTCTGTTTCGGTGGTTCCCATCGTCTGATGGATAAAGCCCTCCTCGAGAGCCTTGACACAGACGATACACTCCACACCGCCTGCTGCCCCCAGCAGATGACCGGTCATGGATTTCGTAGAGTTGATGGAAACTTTTTCAGCAGCCTCTCCGAAGGCCCGTTTGATGGCCCGTGTTTCAAAAAGGTCGTTGTGACCGGTACCGGTGCCGTGTGCATTGATATACTCCACTTCTTCCGGCGCTACTCCGGCTTCCTCCATGGCAAGGCTCATGGCCTTTGCCGCACCGCTTCCATCCTCCAGCGGAGAGGTGATGTGATACGCATCGGAAGTTGCCCCGTAGCCCACGATCTCAGCCAGAATCTTCGCTCCGCGTTTTTTCGCATGGGAAAGCTCCTCCAGGATCACGATGCCGGCTCCTTCTCCCAGAACAAAACCGGAACGGTCTTTATCAAAGGGAATGGATGCACGCAAAGGATCTGTGCTGGTGCTCAGAGCCGTCAGGTTGGTAAAACCTGCCACACCGATCGGCGTGATGGCACTTTCGCTTCCGCCTGCCACACACACATCGGCATCTCCGTACTGAATGGCACGGAACGCATCTCCGATACAATGGGTTCCTGTCGCACAGGCCGTTACCACATTCGTGCATTTGCCTCTGGCGCCCAGTGCGATCGAGACATTCCCGGCAGCCATATTGGTGATCATTTTCGGTACCAGAAGGGGGTCAACCCGGCTGGGACCCTTCGTTGCGATCTTTTCTTCGGCTGTCTCCAGTGCCTGAAGGCTTCCGATTCCGGAACCAACGATGACGCCCACACGGAACGGATCTTCCTCTTCCATGGAAAGACCGGCATTTTCTGCCGCTTCCAGAGATGCAGCCACTGCATACTGGGAAAATGCTTCCATTCTGCGGGCAGCCTTCGCATCCAGTCTGGATTTCGGGTCAAAATCCTTCACCTCCGCTGCGATCTTCACTTTATAATCTGCCGTATCAAACTTCGTGATCGGTCCGATCCCTACTTTTCCGGCACGCACACCGGCCCAGAAATCCTCTGCGGTATTTCCGATCGGAGTCACCGCACCAAGACCTGTCACCACAACTCTTCGTTTCATCTATCTTATCCTCCGTTGTCTCCTTACATTGCCATTCCGCCGTCCACACAAAGCACCTGACCGGTAATATATCCGGCCTTTTCCGATGCAAGAAAGGCGGCTGCCTCGGCCACATCCTCCGGTTTTCCAAAGGTACCGAGCGGAATGAGCCCCTTCGCTCCTTCTCTTACCTTTTCAGAAAGAGCAGCTGTCATATCTGTCTCAATAAAGCCCGGAGCCACGGCATTCACAGTGATCCCACGGCCTGCCAGTTCTCTTGCCGCCGCTTTGGTAAGACCGATGATGCCGGCCTTGGAGGCCGCGTAATTCGCCTGACCTGCATTTCCCTGGATTCCCACCACGGAAGCCATATTGACGATCCGGCCATTTCTCTGGCGGATCATCTGGCGGGCCGCATGATGGATGCAGTGGAAGGTTCCCTTCAGATTGACATCCACAACCTTTGAAAAATCCTCTTCCTTCATGGCCATAAGAAGACCATCCTTTACGATACCTGCATTGTTTACCAGAACATCGATACGGCCATATGTTTTGATCACTTCCTGAAACATGGAGCCACAGGCTTCAAAATCTGCCACGTCACAGGCATACACTGCCGCTTCGCCGCCCCGGCTCTCAATCTCTGTTTTTACTTCTTCTGCTTTTTCTTTTGCTCCCCGATAATTGATGATGACAAAACAGCCATCCTCCGCCAGTCGCAATGCAATGGCTCTTCCGATTCCTCTGGAAGCTCCTGTTACCAGGGCAACTCTTTTCTCTGTCATATTTACACTCCTCTGAAAGCCGTTTTTCTCTTTTAAGCTTCTTTTTCCGCTTTTAAAAGTTCCACGGTCTTTTCCAGATCTTCTACGGTCTGAATGGAATAAACCACTGCATTCCGGTCGATCTTTTTCAAAAATCCGCTGATTGTTTTTCCCGGTCCGATCTCGATGAACGTATCCACGCCTTCCCGGATCAGCTCTTCCATGCTCTCTCTCCAGCGCACCGGAGAAGAGATCTGTCTGGCGAGAAGCTCCTTGATCTTCGTCTTATCCGTCACCGGCTCTGCAAGTGTATTGGAAATGTACGGGATCTTCAGCTCGGAAAGCTCGCAGGTTGCCAGAACCTCTGCCAGTTTTTCGCCTGCTTCTTCAAGAAGCGGGGAATGGAACGGTCCGCTGACCTTCAAGGGCAGTACCCGCTTTGCACCGGCTTCTTTCAAAAGAACACCGGCTTCCTCCACCGCCTTTTTTTCTCCTGTGATGACCAGCTGTCCCGGACAGTTATCGTTGGCGATCCAGACGCCCTCTTTCTCACCGATCACAGCCTGGATCGCTGCCGCGTCCATTCCGAGAACGGCAGCCATGGCTCCCACTCCCGCAGGAACAGCCTCTTCCATGAGAATTCCCCGTTTCCGGACGGTAAGGACCGCATCCTTCAGTGAAAGGGCTCCGGCTGTTTCCAGTGCACAGTATTCGCCCAGGCTTAAGCCTGCTGTCACATCCGGAAGGATGCCATATGTTTCCAGTGTTTTCTCCATGGCAAGACATACCGTAAGCAGCGCCGCCTGCGTATATTCCGTCTGATTCAGACGTTCATCTTCTTCAAAACAGAGTGTTTTAAGATCCAGATCCAGCCATTCTCCTGCCTTGTCGATCACTTCTCTTGCAGCTGCAAAAGCTTCATAGAAATCTTTTCCCATGCCGGCTTTCTGAGCGCCCTGCCCCGGAAAAAGAAATGCAATCTTACTCATAGATCCCGGTTCCTTTCATCAATGCATCGGTTTCTTTCACCAGTTTATCGATCAGTTCTTTACAGGAAAGTTCTTCCTTCACAAGACCTGCGATCTGACCTGCCATCATACTTCCGTTTCTGGTATCGCCTTCCTGAACGGCTCTGCGGAGGCTTCCCAGTGTCAGAAGCTCCAGTTCTTCAAAGGAAGCACCTTCTGCTTCTTTTTTCAGGTATTCCTTGGTCATCTGATTGCGGAGTGCCCGTACCGGATGACCGGTGGTTCTTCCCGTTACCCGGGTATCGATATCTTTTGCCTTGATGATACACTGCTTGTAGTTCTCATGCACCTGAGATTCCTTCGCAGCCACAAAAGCAGTTCCCATCTGGACTCCTTTTGCTCCCAGCATAAAGGCAGCTGCGATTCCTCTGCCATCTCCAATCCCACCTGCCGCAATGACCGGGATCTTCTCCACCGCATCCACAACCTGCGGAACCAGAGCCATCGTAGTTGTCTCACCGACATGACCGCCAGATTCACAGCCTTCCGCAATGACGGCATCGGCTCCGCAGCGCTCCATCCGCTTCGCAAGAGCGGTAGAAGCCACTACCGGAATTACCTTTGTTCCTGCGCTTTTCCAGAGTTCCATATATTTTTCCGGATTTCCGGCTCCTGTCGTTACCACCGGAACCTTTTCTTCTGCAATGACCTTTGCCACTTCTTCGGCATAAGGACTCATCAGCATAACATTCACGCCGAAGGGCTTTTTCGTCAGTTCCCGGACTTTATGGATCTGTTCCCGGACCCAGTCAGCCGGAGCATTGGCCGCTCCGATGATACCAAGGCCGCCTGCCTCAGATACCGCCGCAGCCAGATGATGTTCTGCCACCCAGGCCATTCCACCCTGGATAATGGGATATTCCGTTCCAAGAAGCGCTGTGATTTCTGTTTTCATGTCTCTCGTCTCCTCTTACTGCAGCTTTTCGATATACTCTTTCACGTCTTTGATGGTCTTGATGCTCTCCAGGTCCTCGGAAGGGATCTCTACATTAAAAGCCTCCTCCAGAGCCATTACCATCTCAAAAAGATCGAGGGAATCTGCTCCCAGATCTTCTTTGAAGCTGGTCTCCTCTGTCAGTGTGCTGATATCGGTTCCAAGGGATTCTGCAATGATTTCTTTGATTTTTTCTAACATGTTCTTATTCTCCTTCATTGATAAAATGTAATTTTTTTCACCATCGGAGCAAAGAAGCTCCGTAGGTCAGTCCGCCTCCAAAACCGGAAAGCACCAGAAGATCTCCTCTCTTCAGCTTTCCGCTCCGGTTCTGTTCATCCAGAAGGATCGGAATGCTGGCTGCGGATGTGTTTCCATATTCCTCCATGTTCATGGGGAATTTTTCTTCCCCGATGCCCAGTCTTCTGGCTGCTGCCGTGATGATCCTCCGGTTCGCCTGATGAAGCAGGAAAAAGTCAACTTCTTCCTTTTCCACGCCGCCTTTTTCGAGGACTTCCCGGATCACCTCCGGGACTCTGGAAACGGCAAATTCGAAAACCGCCCGGCCATCCATCTGAATGAAGCCGTTTTTCGGTGAAACAAGAGCCTGTCCTTTTTCTCCTTCGCTGTGGCTCACCTGAATGTAAGTGTTTTCCGGTTCTGCCTCCAGAACCACAGCTCCGGCTCCGTCTCCGAAAAGAATACAGCTGTTGCGGTCCTTCCAGTCCACAAGGTCGGAGAGTTTTTCCGCTCCCACTACCAGGATCCGCCTGCAGATTCCTGCCGCTATGTAGGTCTGAGCCGTATTCAACGCTGCCAGAAAACCGGTACAGGCGCTGTTGATGTCAAAGCTGGCTGCTCCTCCGGCCCCGATCCGCTGCTGGACCTGTGCTGCGATCCCAGGCATTGCCTGTTCGGCAGACATGGTAGCTGCCAGAACCATTTCCACGCTGCTTCCATCCAGCCCCGCATTCCGAAGCGCTCTTTCTGCTGCTTCCCCTGCCATAAAAGCCACACTTTCCTTTTCTCCGGCAAGATGCCGTTTCTGGATTCCCGTGCGGCTCCGGATCCACTCATCGCTGGTATCCACGATCCTGGAAAGTGCATCGTTATCCATGACCTTCTCCGGGATATAGGATCCTGTTCCACATATTCTTCCTGTCATTGTTTTCTTCCTGATTATTTTTAATTCTAAATATTTTGACTTTCAAATTATATCATAGTCAAAA
>CAKRQP010000042.1:0-16446 GCA_934393555.1 uncultured Lachnospiraceae bacterium | reverse complement strand
ACTGCATGGAGGAACGGAGTTTTTATGAAGATCACAGAGCAGATGACGATAGGAGAAAAACTGCGTATCCTGACGGATGCGGCAAAATATGATGTGGCCTGCACCTCCAGCGGAAATAAGCGGAGAGGAGACGGGAGCGGGATGGGAAACTGTGTGGAATCAGGGATCTGCCACAGCTTTGCTGCGGACGGGAGATGTATTTCTCTTCTGAAGATCCTGTTTACCAATGAGTGTGTATTTGACTGTCATTACTGTATCAATCGCTGTTCCAACGATGTACCGAGGGCAGCCTTTACGCCGGACGAGGTCTGCCGGCTGACGATGGAATTCTACCGCAGAAACTATATTGAAGGTTTGTTTCTGAGCTCTGGCGTTTTCAAGAATCCGGCTTTTACGATGGAGCTTCTTTACCAGACACTTTACCGGCTGCGGACGATCTATCATTTTCAGGGCTATATCCATGTGAAGGCGATTCCGGGAGCACCGGAGGAGCTCATCGAGAAGACCGGTTTTCTGGCAGACCGCATGAGCATCAACCTGGAGCTTCCTACAGCCGATGCCCTGAGGCGGCTGGCACCGCATAAGAGCCGCAGGACCATACTTACGCCCATGCGGCAGATACAGACCAGGCGGAACCATAATCAGGAAGAACTGGCCTTATACAGAAGTGCACCGCAGTTTGTTCCGGCAGGACAGAGTACGCAGATGATCATAGGAGCTTCCGGAGAAAGTGATTATGAAATCGTTTCTGTGGCAGAATCACTTTACCGGCGTTTTGAACTGAAACGTGTTTTTTACTCTGCCTTTGTACGGGTGAACGAGGACAGTCTTCTTCCTGCATTGCCCGGAGGTCCGCCTCTTCTCCGGGAGCACCGGCTTTATCAGGCGGACTGGCTTCTGCGATACTATGGATTTGAGGCGAAGGAGCTGCTTTCCGAGAAGCATCCGAATTTTAATGTTTTTCTGGATCCGAAATGTGACTGGGCATTGTCCCATATGGAGGATTTTCCGGTGGAGATCAATCAGGCGCCTTATGAGACGCTTCTCCGGGTACCGGGGATCGGTGTGAAGTCGGCGCAGCGGATCGTAAAGGCAAGAAGGTTTTCCAGCCTGGGATTTGAGGATCTGAAGAAGACCGGAGTCGTATTAAAACGGGCTGTTTATTTTATCACCTGCCGGGGGAAGACGCAGTATCCGCTGAAAATGGACGAGGACTTTATTTTAAGAAATCTTTTGCATCAGCAGGATCAGGGACTTGCACAAGTCGGGACATACCGGCAGCTGAGCCTGTTTGATGACAGCAGTTTTTCAGACGGCCAGGAAGTCATTGCAATGCTTCAGAGCTGACAGGCCGCGTGACGGTATCCATAAGGAGATGGTAAAATGAATCGGGTGATCTTTCAATGTGAAGACAGTACAGAAGGGATCCTTACGGGAGTTTATGATGCCTGGGCCAGCAGGCTTGGTCATGGAAATGTGAAGCTGGAAGCGGGAACGGGACATGAAATGGAGCTTTTTTCCGAATACCGGAGTGTGGAAACGGATGGGGAAAAAGCAGAAAAGGTAGCCGCTACGGTCAGAAAGAGTATGGGATCCGGATGCTGGGAAAGTATTTACCAGGCAACGCTGGCAGAAGGAGAGGAAAAGGCAGAAGCTGTTTACCGCAGCATTGTGCTGGGGATTTCTATGGCGCGGAGAAAGAATGGCAGTGTGTACCGTCTGATGGAGAATATCCAGGAGCCCTGTATTTTTCAGATCATGACCTTATCCAGAGCTGTGGCGCGGGAAGCCCATCGCTATCTGGGCTTTATCCGGTTTCAGGAGATGAAAGGGAAACTGCTCTATTCGGAAATCGCACCTTCCGGGCAGATCCTGCCGCTGATCGGAGACCATTTTATGAACCGTTATCCGGGAGAACGGTTTCTGATCTATGACAGCCGCCATAAAATGAGCCTTCTTCATCAGCCGGGGGAACCCTGGTATCTTTTTACAGGAGAAGAACCGAATACGGCAGTTCTTGAAAAATCAGAAAACGAAAAAGACTGTGAGAAACTCTGGAAAAATTTTGTAGAGACCATTGCGATCCCTGAAAGGACAAATCCGGGGCTTCAAAAGCAGCTTCTTCCTTTAAAATTCCGAAAATATATGACGGAGTGGAGTTGATGTGATTTTTCGTTTGTCTTTTGCCCGGAATGTGATAAGATAGAGCCGCAGACCAGGCAGGCGCAAAGCCGGGAAAAAGCCGGAGCCGGGAGGAAAAGAGCGTGGAAACGATCCGTATTTCAGTGAGAAATCTGGTGGAATTTATTCTGAGAAGTGGTGATATCGATAACCGTAAGGGCGGTATGGCAGATAAAGAGGCCATGCAGCTGGGAAGCAGGCTGCACCGGAAGATCCAGGGGCAGATGGATGCCGGGTACCGGGCAGAAGTACCGTTGAAATATGTGGAAACCTTTGCACTTCCAGGGGGCAGGAATGTGGCAGAAGGGGAGGAAGAGTACAGGTATGAGCTGTCGGTAGAAGGCAGGGCGGACGGCATTTTTATGGAAGACGGGCAGGAGATCATAGATGAGATCAAAGGGATCTACCAGCCGCTGAGCTTTCTGGAAGAACCTGTGGCAGTCCATCTTGCTCAGGCAAAGTGCTATGCCTGCATCTATGCAATGCAGAAAGACCTTCCGGAAGTAGGGGTCCAGATGACATACTGCAATCTGGAAAGTGAAGAGATCCGCCGCTTTTCCTCACAGTATTCCACAGAAGAACTGAAAGAATGGTTTGAACAACTCATCAGCGAATACCGGAAGTGGTGTGAATTCCAGATCCTTTGGAAAGAAAAGCGACAGGCGTCGATCCGAACAATCCGTTTTCCGTTTCCTTACCGGGAAGGGCAGAAAGATCTGGCGGCAGCCGTTTACCGGACGATCCAGCGGAAGAAAAAAATATTTATCCAGGCTCCAACAGGCGTGGGAAAGACGATCTCCACGGTATTTCCGGCGGTGAAGGCGGTGGGAGAAGGACTGGGCGAAAAGATTTTTTATCTGACCGCAAAGACCATCACACGGACCGTGGCGGAGGAGGCTTTTGGGCTTCTGAAGCAGCAGGGGCTTTTTTATAAAGTCGTGACACTGACGGCCAAGGAGAAGATCTGCCCGCTGGAAGAAGCAGAGTGTGATCCGGTGCATTGCCCTTATGCAAAAGGACATTTTGACAGGATCAATGATGCGGTGTTTGAAATGCTGGAAGAAACGGACGATTTTTCCCGAGAGGCACTCTTAAAACAGAGTGAAAAGTGGAAGGTCTGTCCTTTTGAACTGAGTCTGGATGTTTCTCTCTGGGTCGATGCCGTGATCTGTGATTACAATTATGTTTTTGATCCGACGGCTCATCTGAAACGTTTTTTTGGTGAAGGAAGCGGAGGCAAAGGCTCCTATATTTTCCTTATTGATGAGGCACATAACCTGGTGGAACGGGGAAGGGAAATGTACAGTGCACTTCTCTGGAAGGAGGATCTTCTGGAAGCCAAAAGAGCTGTTCAGCAGAAAGACAAGGACAGCGGACGCAGCTATCAGGGGAAAAAACTGATCGCCCAGCTGGAACGGGTGAACCGTCAGATGCTGGCATGGAAAAGAGAATGTGAAGAAGGCTGCAAAGTGATGAAAAGTCTGGAGGGCTTTCCTGTGATGCTTATGAGTGCGGAAGGGCTCCTGGAAGAATATCTGGAAGAAGAACCGCCGGGAGAAGAACGAAAGATACTGCTGGATCTTTATTTTCAGATCAATCATTTTCTGGAGATTGCAGATCGTCTGGATGAAAGCTATGTGATTTACAGTATGCTGGATGAAAACGGAAGGTTCCTGGTCAAGCTTTTCTGTATCGACACATCTTCTGCGATACAGGAGTGTCTGGATAAGGGAAACAGTACGGTCTTTTTTTCGGCAACCCTGCTTCCCGTTACGTATTATCAAAGTCTTCTGAGCAAAGTCAGGGATGATTATGCGGTTTATGCCAGGACCCCGTTTCTGCCGGAACAGAGACGGGTGCTGATCGGAAGGGATGTCAGCTCCAGGTATAAGCGCCGCGGACCGAAGGAATACGAAAAGATCGCAGCGTATATAGAAAAAACAGTTTCCGGATGTCCGGGAAATTATATGGTCTTTTTTCCTTCTTACCGGATGCTGGAAGATGTGGGGGCGGCTTTTGAAGAACGCTGTGGAACTGCGTTTCGGACACGATATCAGAAAAGCGGCATGACAGAGGAGGAAAGGGAAGAATTTCTGAAAGCTTTTGAGGAAAAAGGAGAACAGAGTCTGATCGGTTTCTGCGTCATGGGAGGGATTTTCGGAGAAGGCATCGACCTGAAAGGCGAGCGGCTCATCGGAGCCATTATCGTAGGGACCGGACTTCCGCAGGTCTGTGCGGAACGGGAACTCTTAAAAGACTATTACGACAACCGGGGACAGGATGGTTTTGCCTATGCCTATCGGATCCCCGGGATGAATAAAGTGCTTCAGTCAGCAGGCAGGGTGATCCGTACCCGAGAGGACCGGGGAGTCATTCTTCTGCTGGATGAGCGATTTTGTGAGCGGGAGTATCAGGGGATGTTTCCCAGGGAATGGACCGATGTGGAAGCCTGCAGTTTATGGACGGTGGAAAAGGCACTTGCAGGCTTTTGGGAAAGTTAGAGGATTTCTTCCTTGAAAGATAGATAGACCGGTGTTACAATGGTGAGGTACAATCAGCGGATGTGCGAACAAAACACGCAGAATATGGAGGAAACTATGAGCAGCGTAAGAAGAGTTTATGTGGAAAAAAAGCCGGATTTTGCCGTTCAGGCGAAAGATTTGAAGCATGAGATCCACAGTTATCTGGGAATTTCCGAGGTGACTGGTGTCCGGGTTCTGATTCGTTACGATGTGGAACATATTTCAGACGAGGTTTTTGAGAAGGCATGTAAGACCGTTTTCTCAGAGCCGCCGGTGGATACTCTTTACCGTGAGAGTTTTAAAACTGATCCGGAAGACCGGGTATTTTCCGTGGAATTCCTTCCGGGACAGTTTGACCAGAGAGCAGATTCCGCTGTTCAGTGTGTGAAATTCCTGAAAGAAGACGAGGAACCGATCATCAAATCGGCTACTACCTATGTCATTGAAGGAAGCATCACCGATGAGCAGTTTGAAGCGATCAAGAATCATTGCATTAACCCTGTGGATTCCAGAGAGACCGGTATGGAGAAACCGGAGACGCTGGAAACTCATTTTGACGAGCCGGAAGACGTAAAGATTTTTGAAGGCTTTCAGGAGATGCCGGAAGAAGAACTGAAAAAACTCTATGACTCTTTAAATCTTGCCATGACCTTTAAGGATTTTCTTCATATTCAGAAGTATTATAAAAATGAAGAAAAAAGAGATCCTTCTGTGACAGAAATCCGGGTGCTGGATACTTACTGGTCTGACCACTGCCGTCATACGACTTTCTCAACAGAGCTGAAGCATGTGACCTTCGGTGACGGTGATTACCGTAAGCCTATGGAAGCAACCTATGAAGAGTATCTGCAGGATCACAAGGAGATCTTTAAAGGAAGAACAGATAAATTTGTCTGCCTGATGGATCTTGCTCTGATGGCTATGCGGAAACTGAAAAAAGAGGGCAAACTGGAGGATCAGGAAGAATCTGACGAGATCAATGCCTGCAGTATTGTAGTTCCTGTGGAGATCGATGGAAAGACAGAGGAGTGGCTCGTAAACTTTAAAAATGAGACACACAACCATCCCACAGAGATCGAGCCCTTCGGAGGAGCGGCTACCTGTCTTGGTGGAGCGATCCGTGATCCGCTGTCAGGCCGTACCTATGTATATCAGGCGATGCGTGTGACTGGAGCCGCTGATCCGACCGTGTCTGCGAAAGAGACACTGAAAGGCAAACTGCCGCAGAAAAAAATCGTCCGCAGTGCAGCACATGGTTACAGCTCTTATGGAAACCAGATCGGTCTGGCCACCGGTTATGTAAAAGAGATCTATCATCCGGATTATGTGGCAAAACGTATGGAGATCGGTGCTGTTATGGGTGCTGCTCCCAGAAATGCAGTAAAGAGAGAAAATTCTGATCCGGGCGATATCATCATTCTCCTGGGAGGACGGACCGGCCGTGACGGTATCGGTGGAGCTACCGGTTCTTCCAAGGTACATACAGAGGCATCCATTGAGGTATGCGGCGCAGAAGTACAGAAGGGTAATGCACCTACCGAGCGTAAGATCCAGCGTATGTTCCGCAGACCGGAAGTCAGCAGCCTCATCAAGAAATGTAACGACTTTGGTGCCGGCGGTGTATCGGTTGCCATCGGAGAGCTTGCACCCGGACTTCGTGTAAATCTGGATAAAGTACCGAAAAAATATGCCGGTCTGGATGGAACGGAAATCGCTATTTCCGAGTCTCAGGAGCGTATGGCAGTCGTTGTAGATCCGAAAGATGTAGAAGAGTTCCTCGGATATGCCAGAGAAGAGAACCTGGAGGCTGTCGAGGTTGCAGTTGTGACGGAGAGTCCGCGTCTGGTGCTGATCTGGAGAGGAAAAGAGATCGTCAATATTTCCAGAGCTTTTCTGGATACCAACGGTGCTCATCAGGAGACAGACGTATATGTAGAGATCCCGTCAAAGAAGGATTCCTTCTTCAAACGGGAAGAAGTAGCGGATGTGAAAGAAAAATGGCTGGAGACCCTGAAAGATCTGAACTGCTGTTCTCAGAAGGGACTGGTGGAAATGTTCGACAGTTCCATCGGTGCCGGAAGTGTTCTGATGCCTTATGGAGGAAAGTATCAGCTGACAGAGACACAGGCAATGGTGGCAAAACTTCCGGTCCTCAAAGGAAAAACAGATACCGTTACCATGATGAGCTATGGCTTTGATCCGTATCTTTCCAGCTGGAGCCCCTATCACGGAGCTGTTTACGCAGTTCTGGAATCCGTATCCCGCATTGTAGCCGGAGGCGGAGATTACAGCAAGATCCGGTTCACCTTCCAGGAGTATTTCCGTCGTATGACAGAAGATCCCAAACGCTGGAGCCAGCCTTTTGCGGCTCTTCTTGGTGCTTACAGTGCACAGCTTGGTTTCGGTCTTCCTTCTATCGGTGGTAAAGACAGTATGTCCGGAAGCTTTAATGAGATCGACGTTCCGCCGACACTGGTATCTTTTGCTGTGGATGTGGCAAGTGATAAGAATATTGTGACACCGGAACTGAAAAAAGCAGGTAATAAGCTGGTTCTTGTGAAGATCCAGAAAGATGAGTACGATCTGCCGGATTATGCACAGGTTATGGATCAGTACGGAAAATTCCACGAGGATATCAAGGCAGGAAGAATCGTATCTTCCTATGCACTGGATGCCAAGGGTCTGGCAGCAGCTGTGAGCAAGATGGCATTCGGAAACGGACTTGGCGTGAAGATCGAGCATTCTGTGGATAAGAGAGATCTCTTTGAAGAAGGATTGGGCTGCATCGTGGCTGAAGTTCCGGCTGAGAAGGTTGGTGAACTGGCAGTAACCTATACACTGGTCGGCGAAGTGCTTGCAGAGCCGGTTCTTTGCTACAGCGACATGAAACTGACGCTTGCGGATGCAGAAACTGCATGGAAGAGCACACTGGAAAAAGTCTTCAAGACCGTATCCGGTGAAGGAACAAAAGGCGAAGAGTATCCGGATACCTGCTATCAGGCAGAGAAGGTATATGTATGCAAGAATAAGATTGCGAAACCGCGTGTATTTATCCCGGTATTCCCCGGAACCAACTGTGAATACGACAGTACCAAGGCATTTGAGCGTGCCGGTGCCGATGTGGATGTAAAGGTATTCAAAAACCTGACTGCAGAAGACATCCGGGATTCTGTGGATATTTTTGAAAAATCCATAGATCAGGCACAGATCATCATGTTCCCGGGTGGATTCTCCGCAGGTGATGAGCCGGATGGTTCCGCCAAATTCTTTGCAACTGCTTTCCAGAATGCAAAGATCAAAGAAGCAGTTATGCGTCTTCTGAATGAAAGAGACGGACTGGCTCTTGGTGTCTGCAATGGTTTCCAGGCACTGATCAAACTGGGACTGGTTCCCTATGGCGAGATCCGTGGACAGAAAGAGGACTCTCCGACACTGACATTCAATACCATTGGCCGTCACATTTCCAAAATGGTTTACACCAAGGTGGTCAGCAACAAATCCCCGTGGCTGGCACTGGCTGAACTTGGAAAGACCTATGCGATTCCTGCTTCTCACGGAGAAGGCCGTTTTGTAGCGGATGAAGAATGGCTGAAAAAGCTTTTCGCAAATGGTCAGGTTGCTACCCGTTATGTGGATGCAGATGGCAAGCTTTGCGTAGAGAACGAAGAGTGGAATGTAAATGGTTCTTATGCAGCTATTGAGGGTATCACGAGCCCGGATGGCCGTGTATTCGGAAAAATGGGACATGCAGAGAGACGTGGCGATTCTGTAGCTATCAATATTTATGGCGACCAGGATATGAAGATCTTTGAGTCTGGTGTTGCTTACTTCAAATAAGAATGAATGATTTCCAGTGAAGCCTGGGCTTCACGGAAATGAAACAGCCCCTTAGCCGGATGGATCCGGCGAGGGGCTGTTTTTTATTTTATAATTATGCAACAAAATGAAGCATTTCTGATAAATAATGTCTGTTTTTGACGCACTTACATAAGAAAATTATTTTGTGCAACATATTGTTGCATATGCAATAAATTTCTTGAATATTCTAAAAATATACATTATAATTAACTATTATAAAAAGAATGCTTTTGACTCGTAGTTTTCTGCAATCGGGACAAAACAAGAAGGAGTAAGTATGGATAAGATAAAAGTTTATCACGACGTCCTGTGGGCAGAAAAACAGCCTTTCGCAGACGAACGGGATAAGAAAAAACTTCTGGATCTGGTGGCGGAGCAGAAAAAAGAAAGGCAACTGGATATTTTTGCTTTTTGTGTTACGGATGAAGAATGCCACTTTCTGGTATCCGGTGACTCTGAAAGGGACTTGAACCAGGCGGCAGTAAGTGTGATAAATCAATTTTCTTCTTATTACGAAACCTGTCATAACGGAGAAAACATGTGCCTTGTACGGGAAAACAGAAGCCAGAAGCTGATGGATCTGGAGGAACTCATTGAAAACTGCTGCAGGATCCATAAAATTGCTACAGAACAGAAGCTGGCAGAGAAACCGGAGGATTACTGGTGGAGCAGTCTTGGAGAATACCGGAGAAGCTATCCGATCTGGGAGAGTGTTGTAAATTCACGTTTTGTATTGAATTATCTGGATGGAAACAGGACAAGAGCTCTTGGAAAATTCCTGAAGCTCCATCGTTCTACTAAATAAAACGCTGAAAAGTCCCGGATATGACGCAGAAAAGAGAAAAAATGGTAAATAATGACACAAAACAGGCCGGAAGTGTTATACTAAGAGTCAAAGAGACGGCAGAAAGGGGAAGGTGTATGAGTCTGGAAAACGAAATAACAGGAGTCGATCACCTGGGGATACTGACAGGAGATCTGAAAAGAGATGTGGCCTGGTATGAGGAAAAGCTCGGCTTTGAAAAGCTGCAGCAAAGGATCGTGGTGATGAACGGGAGAACGGAGATCGCTCTTCTCAGAAAAGGAAATCTGGTGCTGGAACTGGTGGAGCCGGCAGGAAGGCTGAAAGAAGAGGCAAAGCTTCGGGGAGCCGGAAAATGGGATCATTTTGCAATGGAAGCACCGGAGCTTGAGAAAGAGGCTGCTCTGGCAGAAGAGAAAGGATTGAAGGTTCATCCATCGACACCGGATGGCCTTACCTGGTATGAGCATCTGGGAGAAAAAGGAGTACGCGGGATCAATTTTTATGGACCGGGAGGGGAAGTTCTGGAGTTCTGCCGGGAGGAAGCAGTTGATTATCATGGAAAGACGGGTCTTCCAGGCTGGTCTCATCTGGCTTTGAAAGTGGAAAATCTGGAACGAACAGAAGCTTTTTATGGAAAAATGGGTTTTCAGGTCAGGAGCAAAGGCTATCTTCCGACACCGGAAGGAGACATCCGGATCCATTATCTGGAAAAATGTGGTTTTGTCATGGAAGTGCTGGAGATGACAGGTTCTGGTCTGGAAGAATTGAAACAACGAAAAGAGGGACGGCTGGATCACATCGCTCTCCGGGTGAAAGATATCAGGGAAGCCTTTGACGGAGCAAGAAAAAATGGTTATCCGCTGTTGAACCACACGATCCAGGAGCTGCCTCTTTTGGAAAAAGGGATCCGTTTTTTCTTTGTCAGCGGACCAGACGGAGAAAAAGTAGAATTTGTTGAAAAAATTTAAAAAATTCCCTTGACATTTCCAAAAGTCTATAGTATACTGAGTGAGCGTCAGGAAGTGATAAAAACGAAATGACGAATGACATGGGGTCTTAGCTCAGCTGGGAGAGCATCTGCCTTACAAGCAGAGGGTCATAGGTTCGAGCCCTATAGGCCCCATGAATCTGGCGGAATAGCTCAGTTGGCTAGAGCACACGGTTCATACCCGTGGTGTCGAGAGTTCAAATCTCCCTTCCGCTACTACAAGATGATGGCAGATCTGTCATCATCTTTTTCACATTGCAGGTATAGTTCATCGGTAGAACGCTAGCTTCCCAAGCTGGAGAGACGGGTTCGATTCCCGCTACCTGCTTTTGTTATATCATCTATTTAATGAAGGAGTGTGAGTGATACATGGACGACAGTTCCGATGGAGATAATCATAAGGACAGAACAACTGCTTCATGTAGCATTATGAATAACTAAGAGGTATAGTCTGCAGAGAGATCTGGAGGCTATACCTTTTTGTGTATCTGACGGAAAACACGGTGAGTGCAGCCGTCACAAAATTCATAATGTGAAAATGAAAAAGGAGAAATTATGTTTGAAGCAGTTATTTTACAGGCGATACTTATTTTTATCAATGCCGTTTTTGCCAGTGCGGAGATCGCAGTGATTTCCATGAATGAGACCAGACTGAAGCATATGGTTCAGGAAGGAAATAAACAGGCAGAAAAGCTGTCTGCTCTGACAGAGCAGCCGGCAAAGTTTTTATCAACGATCCAGGTGGCCATTACACTGGCGGGACTTCTTGGTGGTGCTTTTGCGGCGGATCATTTTGCGGATCCACTGGTTTTTAAACTGAAAGAACTGGGAGTGGCTCTTCCGGATCATGTGCTGCGGTCGGTGGTGGTTCTGCTGATCACTTTGATTCTGACGTATTTCAGTCTTGTGTTTGGTGAACTGGTACCGAAAAGGATCGCAATGAAAAAAACAGAAAAAATGGCACTGGAAATGTCAGGTATGCTTTATCTCGTTTCGGTGATTTTTGCACCGTTGGTCTGGCTTTTGACAGCCTCTACAAACCTTGTCCTGAAACTTATGGGGATCAATCCCAATGAAGAAGAGGATGTAGTGACAGAAGAAGATATCCGTATGATGCTGGCAGAGGGAAATGAACAGGGAACGATCCAGGACGAAGAACGCTGGATGATCAAAAATATTTTTGAATTTGACGATACGACAGCAGGACAGATCAGCACACATAAACGGGAGACTGTCTGTCTTTATATGGAAGACAGTGAAGAGGAATGGGCCGGAGTCATCCAGCAGAGCAGACACACCTATTATCCGATCTGCGGAGAAAATCAGGATGATATTATTGGAATCCTGAATACCAAGATCTATTTCCGCTCAGAACAGAAAGACCGGGATCTTATCATGAAGCAGGCGGTGGAAAAACCGTTTTTTGTACCGGAGGAAATGAGAGCCAATACCCTTTTCAACCGGATGAAACAGACCCGTAATTATTTTGCAGTGGTGCTGGATGAGTACGGCTGTATGTTTGGTATTGTGACGATCCACGATCTCATTGAGACGCTGGTGGGAGAACTGGAGGACGAAAAAGGGCCTGCAGAACCGGCAGACATTGAAAAACTGGATGAAAATACCTGGAGGATCCAGGGAAATACCAGTCTGGAAGACGTGGCGGAATGCTTTGGTGTGAAGCTGCCGACGGAAACTTATGATACGTTCAGTGGCTTTGTCTCAGAGATCATAGGCCGGATACCGGAAGAAGGAGAACATTTTGCATGTGAATCGGAGGATTTACAGATCGAAGTGATGAATGTAAAAAATCATATCGTAGATTATGCTCTGGTGAAAAAGAGGCAGGAAGAATCGGAGAAATAATCGATTTTTGTGCAAAACTTAAGAAAACTTAAGAAAATTAAGGAAATTTTCTCCGATATTTTATAGAAAACCCGTGGACATTTGAATTTAAAAGTGATAAGATAAGCAACGTAATTTAGAAGAAATGGTGCGATTCCTTAAGAGATCGCTAATGAGGAGGAAAAAAACTATGAAGAAAAAAGTTATGGCATTAGTTATGGTTGCAGCTGTTGCATCTATGATGGCAGTTGGTTGCGGAAGCAACAAAAAAGAGACTGAGAAAGCAACTGAGGCAGCTACCACTGCAGCAACCGAGGCAGCTACTGAGAAAGCAACCGAGGCAGCTACTGAGAAAGCAACTGAAGCAGCTACTGAGAAAGCAACTGAGGCAGCAACCGAGGCAGCTACTGAGGCAGCAACCGAGGCAGCTACTACTGAGGCAGCTACAGAGGCTTAATTTTTTGAAATACGAAGAGACCTTCCGGGAGACCGGGAGGTCTTTTTTTGAGTGCGCCTGGCGGCGGAAAGGCTGGGATTCTTTTTGCGGAAGAGAAAAAAGGATTGACAAAACCGGAGGGAATGAATAAACTGATTACTGAGAGGAAAAGGCAGAGAACGGAAAGAGTAGGAAAAAAGATATCCCATCAGAGAGAGACTGTCGCTGGCTGAAAGCAGTCTTGGAAGATCATTTTCTGAAGTGCATCCGGGAGCTGACCGGGAGAACGGTAAAGGCCCCAACCCGGTACGTTTGGCATACGTTACATGCAAAGAGTGAAAATCTTTTGATTTTCAGTAGAGTGGAACCGCGGATCATTTCGTCTCTAAAGAGATGGAGTGGTCTTTTTTAATTGAGTTACAGGAAAGGAGCGGAATCATGCGGGTAGGAATGGGATATGATGTCCACCGTCTGGTGGAAGGCAGAAAGCTGATCCTGGGAGGTGTGGAAATCCCCTATGAAAAAGGTCTTCTGGGTCATTCAGATGCGGATGTCCTGATCCATGCGATCATGGATGCTCTTCTGGGAGCAGCAGCCCTTGGGGATATCGGTAAACATTTTCCGGATACAGATCCCAGATATAAAGGGATATCCAGTGTGGAGCTTTTAAAACAGGTGGCAAAGCTTCTGGATGAGAACAATTATGTCATTGAGAATATCGATGCTACAGTGATCGCCCAGAGACCAAAACTTCGTCCCTATATGGAAGAGATGACCAAAAACATTGCAGGAGCACTGGGGATCGAGGAAAACAGACTGAACCTGAAGGCGACAACGGAAGAAGGGTTAGGCTTTACCGGAAACGGTGAAGGAATGGCTTCCCAGGCCATTTGTTCTCTGGTGGGGCTTATGGATTATGCCGGTTCAGACCGTGATGCACTTTCGGGCTGCAGCGGCTGTGCAAACTGTAGAAAATAAGAGTATGAAAACCCTGAAAGGGCACAATTGAAAATATCGTTGAAAAGAGGAAATGGAGCATGAAATTATACAACACACTGACCAAGAAAAAAGAAGAATTTGTTCCCCTGGAGCCGGGCAAGGTGAAAATGTATGTCTGCGGACCTACGGTTTATAACTTTATCCATATCGGAAATGCCCGCCCCATGATCGTTTTTGATACAGCGCGCCGTTATATGGAGCACAAAGGTTATGAAGTCAATTATGTATCCAACTTTACCGATGTAGATGACAAGATCATCGCGAAAGCCAATGAAGAAGGGGTTTCTGCCAAAGAGATTTCAGAGCGCTATATTGCAGAGTGCAAAAAAGATATGGAAGGCATGAATGTAAAACCGGCGACTACGCATCCCAAGGCGACAGAAGAGATCAGCGGGATGATCGATATGATTTCTACGCTGGTGGAAAAAGGATATGCCTATAATGTAAACGGGACCGTTTATTTCCGTACCCGTAAATTCTCCGAATACGGAAAGCTTTCTCACAAAAACCTGGATGATTTAAGAAGCGGCGGCCGTTCCCTTCTGGTGACCGGCGAAGATCAGAAGGAAGATCCGCTGGATTTTGTTCTCTGGAAACCGAAAAAAGAAGGAGAGCCCTCCTGGCCCTCTCCCTGGAGCGACGGCCGTCCCGGATGGCATATCGAGTGCTCCGTCATGTCCAAAAAATATCTGGGAGAAGAGATCGATATTCATGCCGGCGGAGAGGATCTGATCTTTCCGCATCATGAAAATGAGATCGCCCAGAGTGAGTGCTGCAATGGAGTTCCCTTTGCCCGCTATTGGCTGCACAATGCGTTCCTGAATATTGATAACCGGAAAATGAGTAAATCTCTTGGAAACTTCTTTACCGTCCGTGAGATCGGCGAGAAATACGATCTTCAGGTGCTGCGTTTCTTTATGCTGAGCGCACACTACAGAAGTCCTTTAAACTTCAGCGCAGAGCTTATGGAAGCTTCCAGAAACTCTCTGGAGCGTATCCAGAACGCAGTAGGCAACCTGAACCATCTGCTGGAAAATGCCGCTGTTGAAGAGATGACAGGAGAAGAAAAAGAACTGACGGTACAGCTTTCTTCCTATGAAGAAAAATTTGATGCTGCCATGGATGACGATCTGAATACGGCAGATGCCCTGGCTGCTATTTTTGAACTGGTGCGTTTTGCCAATTCTCATGCAGAGGAAGGAAGCTCCAAGGCATTCCTGCGTGCTCTGAAGGAAAAAATCGTTTCCCTTGCAGATGTACTGGGAGTGATCGTAGAGAAGAAAGAAGAAATGCTGGATGCAGATATCGAGGCTCTCATTGAGGAACGTCAGGCAGCCAGAAAGGCAAAGAATTTCGCAAGGGCAGATGAGATCCGGAACGAGCTGCTTTCCAAAGGGATCGTGCTGGAAGATACACGGGAAGGTGTCAAATGGAAAAGAGCGTAATGGATCTTCCTGAGATCCTGAAAATGCAGTTTGGAGGCGAGATCGCGGATATCCGCACATACTCGCCTCTGGCCCTGGCCTATATCGGAGACGGCATTTACGATCTGGTGATCCGGACCCTGATCGTGCGTCATGGCAGCTGCCAGCCAAACAAGCTTCACAAAAGAACCAGTGCCCTGGTAAAGGCTTCTGCCCAGTCTGCTTTGATCGACAAACTGATGGATAAGCTGACAGAAGAAGAACTGGCTGTTTATAAAAGAGGGAGAAATGCAAAATCCTATACCATGGCGAAAAATGCGACCATGAAGGATTACCGGAAGGCAACCGGTTTTGAGGCTCTGATGGGCTATCTCTATCTTCAGGGTGAGACCGAACGGCTGGTATCCCTGGTAAGGGAGGGCTTAGGAGACGACTGGACAGAGGAAAAGAAAGAAGAGGACAGAGTATGAGATACGAAGAACTGACCATTGAAGGAAGAAATGCGGTTCTGGAAGCATTTCGCTCCGGAAAAACGATCGATAAGCTGTTTGTGCAGGATGGCTGCAAGGATGGCCCGATCTTAAGCATCACCAGAGAGGCGAGAAAGCATGATACCCTGATCAAATATGTGACGAAAGAGCGGCTGGATCAGCTTTCAGAGACCGGTAAGCACCAGGGTGTGATCGCTTATGCGGCGGCTTATGAATATGCTGAGGTGGAGGATATCCTGAAAAATGCCAGAGAAAAGGGAGAAGAACCGTTTATTTTCCTTCTGGATAATATTGAAGATCCTCATAATCTGGGGGCGATCATCCGTACGGCAAATCTGGCCGGGGCTCACGGAGTCATCATTCCAAAAAGAAGAGCGGTCGGCCTTACCGCTACCGTGGCAAAAACCTCTGCAGGAGCACTGAACTATACGCCGGTGGCAAAGGTGACAAATCTGGCTGCAACGATCGAAGAACTGAAAAAAGAAGGACTCTGGTTCGTCTGTGCAGATATGGGCGGAGAGAGCATGTACCGTCTGAATCTGAAGGGGCCCATTGGTCTGGTGATCGGAAACGAAGGAGAGGGTGTCAGCCGTCTGGTAAAAGAGAAGTGCGATTACATTGCTTCCATTCCCATGAAAGGTGATATCGATTCTCTGAATGCTTCTGTGGCAGCAGGTGTTCTGGCTTATGAAATTGTACGTCAAAGACTGAATTGAACGCACTAATTAAAAAACAAAAAAAATTTGAAAAAAGTAGTTGACATTTTCGGAGAGTTATAGTAGTATACTTAACTGTAGCGAGCAATCGCAAACAACTAAATAAGCTGCTGTAGCACAGTCGGTAGTGCGTCGCATTGGTAGTGCGGAGGTCACGGGTCCGATTCCCGTCAGCAGCTTT
>CAKRQP010000041.1:0-16724 GCA_934393555.1 uncultured Lachnospiraceae bacterium | reverse complement strand
GGTACCGAGGAGCTGGCTCATCTGGAAATGGTGGCTACCATTGTTCATCAACTGACACGGGGACTGTCTCCGGAAGAAATCCAGAAAGCCGGTTTTGCTCCTTATTATGTGGATCACACAATCGGAATCTGGCCGCAGGCAGCCGGCGGTATTCCGTTTAACGCCTGTGAATTTCAATCTAAGGGAGACCCTATCACAGATCTTCATGAAGACCTTGCCGCAGAGCAGAAAGCCCGCAGCACTTATGACAATATTCTCCGGCTTGTCAAGGAGCCCGATGTTGTCGAACCCATCCGCTTCCTCCGTGCAAGAGAGATTGTTCATTTTCAACGCTTCGGCGAAGCACTCCGGACCGTCCAGGATCAGCTTGATTTTAAAAATTTTTATGCCTTCAATCCAAGTTTCGACGCACCTGTAAGCTGCTCCTGCCCTTCTTGTACAAAAAAATAACAACATCTGTTGTTTCCATGGCTATTAGCTGATATTTGAAATTTTCTACCTATATAAAATAAAAGAATAGGATCAATCAGTTTTCTGAGTGCTGATTGATCCTATTTTATGATTGCCCTGTCAATCGTCATACGATGGATACTTCTGATATCGGACAGTATTCCATCCTTGATCAGTCTTCCCAGGCTTACCGGCGTGTAATCACAGATATTTGCAGCCAGGTTCAAATGCTTGCATCCTTCTTTATATGCCTCTCTGTTACTGTGGTCATGTCCATGAATATTCAGGCACCAGGATAATCCATACACTGGTTCATGAGAGAGAAGAATCTTTTCTGCAATAAACAATGGCCCATCATAAATTTCATCAAATAATCCTTTATAATCTTTCTTTTTATCATGATTTCCGAGAAGCAGAATCTTCTTCCCTGCTTTTATCTGTTCCACATAAGCCGCATCACCGACATCACCAAGACAAACAAATGCATCATTTCGCATGGCCAAAGCATTGATCCTGTTCACCTGTTCTTCAGGCTCGATCCATCCGGGATCCATTAATTTACAATCCGTATCTCCAAAATGAGGATCTGATAAAAGATATACCGAACCTGTTTCTGACCAATGCCGAAACGGTTCATACAATGTCAAAATCACCTGATCATCTCCTTAAAAAAGAAAATATCTCTTACGATTTGCTTTACCATTTTATTTTAATACAACTTCATTTCCATATCAATACATTTACAATACCGGCACTGTATTTTACGCTCTGGCGGATCGGAGCAGGCGCTGTATTTTGCAAAATTGCCATAAAACCAATGGACATTTTTTCCATGGATGATCTGGTTTTCAGAAATAATTTTCCTCAGACCATCCATGGAATCCGTCAAAACGACTGCTGCTTATTTATTTTCTTTTCTTACTTTTCTGTTCCTTCTCCAGACAAACAGGAGTGTCATTCCCGAGAGAAGGAACATACATACTTCCGCCGTACGATTGGTCGGATCTCCGGTTTTTGGAGCTTTTGTTTCCTGGGTAGTTGTTGATGAGGATGTCTCAGATATGTTTGTTTCAGACATGAACGTTTCTGTTTCCGTAGATATGGTTTCTGTCATTTTTGTTTCTGTTTCTGTCTCTGAAGACTGTGTCTCCGGAAGCTCTGTTTCCGGTGTTTCGGTCTCGGTCTCCTGTGTTTCTGTTTCTGTCGGTACCGGTTCTGTCTCTTTGACCGGACGGTCATACATGAACACGGACTGGATTTCCATAGTGTCTCTTACTTCAAAAATGACATCTTCTGTTTTTTCATAGCCTTCCGGTGCAAGTGTTTCACGAAGATGATAGGTGCCTACCGGAAGTTTTTCCACATAATGAGGCTCATTTCCGGAAACCCAGCTTTCCATTATCTCTCCTTTTTCATCCAGAATCTCAAGATGTGCGCCCGGAACTTCTCTCTGATCGGTTATATCCAGCTTAGAAATCCTTACACGGGTAACCTGATCGATCATGACAACCGAATGGACATTCCCGTCTTCCGTCACTTCAAAAGAAATGGTGCTGGCTGTCACATACCCCGCCGGCGCTGTTTTTTCTGTGAGAAGATATTTTCCAGGTATCAGACATTCTATGCGATGCGGGCTTTTTCCTGATATCCAGGTCTCGATCAGCTCATTCTTATCATTACGCACTTCAAGAACTGCACCTTCCAGTTCCTGATCTCCTGTAATATCTGTCTTGGAAATATCCCATTTGGTAAAGTCATTCGTCCATCTCAAAGTTTCTGTATCAGATTTTGCACGGTCTTCGTCCAGCGGCTTTCCTTCCTGGTCGGATTCAAAAATAAAGCCTTCTTTGTCCACGGTAACATACCGTACTTCTGTATCCAGGATATAGCCCGGAAGAGTTTCTGTTTCCTGCACCTGATATATACCTGCCGTCAGATATTTTAATTCCACACTTCCACCATCTGCCGTCGTCACGGTTCTTTCTTCTGATGCGGCATTGGTCATATCCTGCTGTCCTCTGTTTTCTCCTGGTTCTTCTTCCGGAAGATCATACTTCTTTACAGAAAAAGTTACGCCATCCAGTGCTCTTTCTGCCGTGTCTGCCTTAAAAAGCTTCCAGGTCGTCGGATGGTTTTTAAGCATAAGCTCTGCTGTGACCACTTCTGTTTCCTGATCTTTACAGGTAAGGTTTACCAGATAACTTCCGGTATCCAGACAATAGCCTTCCGGTGCTTTTGTTTCCCGGATCTTATATCTTCCAAGAGGAAGTTTCCCTGTTATACCGGTTCCATCCGTTCCGACAGTCACCGCTTCCACAAATTCCTCTGCGGCATAATGACGATATCCATCCGGTGTCACAATATCTTCTGCTGCAAACACGGAGAATACGGCCCCTGTCAGCTGTTCTTTCGTCTCGGCATCCGTTTTAACCAGCCTGATCTGTCCCTTTACCGGTTCATCATAAAAGCTTATTTCCAGAGGTTGGGTCCAGCTTCCCCATTTGTCTACTGTAAAGCTAAGATCTTCGCCCCGCAGATAACCTTCCGGAGCCTGTACTTCCCGGAGATAGTAGGTTCCATATGGCAGTTTTTCCGGAATGGTGATCGTTCCTGATTCATCGGTTTTCAGCACGGTGAGCTCTTCACTGTGCGGATAATAGACGTGGAAAGTCAATGGATTTTTCTTCTCATCCAGAATCTGAAATGCTGTTCCCTTTTCCGGAATGATCAGCTTCTGATCCGCACTTCTTTTTATCAGTGTTACCGGCATCTCTATGGGGCGGTCATTCAGATAAATTCCAGTATATTCTTTCCGATCCACCTCTCCTTTGATCTCAAAAGGTGTTATCGGCATTACAGAAGCCGGATGCTCTGTCTCTGTCACCACATATGTTCCATAGGGAAGCCTGCCGTCCGGAAACTGTTCCGGGTCTCTGGTAGTTGCCACACCATCTTTATCCGTTGTCAGAACCGTATATAATTCCCCTGTGGATTTCAGACGGACCTCGAATTTACAGCCTTCCAGAGGAAGCAGTTCTTCACCCGGCTCTTCACTGCTCAGGGTATCTTTAAATTTCACCAGTGTGAGATCAAAGCGGCTGACTCTGTTTTTCGCCGCGGATCCTTCTCTGTCAAAACGACAGATTTTCCTGTTTTCACGGATCTGAAAGATCCTGGTAAGATTCTCTCCTTCCCTGGTATATCCTGGCGGCGGACAGGTTTCTTCCAGCTTATAGGTCCCATAGGGAAGCAGCGTTTCCGAAGTTTCGATCTTGCCCTCCGCATTGGTCTTAAAGGTATCGATGATCTCTCCTGCTGCGATTTTCCTTCCGTTTACATACACGGCTCCCTCGGATTCATTGCTGAGTGTAAATTCAGCTCCCTCCAATACAGCATCTCCCTGTGTTTTCCCAGCTTCGTTCCGTTCCAGATCCCATTTAGAAAGGGCAAAACCTCCCCGGATCACAGAATCTTTTACCGGTGTCGCTGTCAGATCGACCATCTCTCCCGGCTGGTCTTCCGGAATGGAAAAAGTAAGTGTCTCTTCACTTAAAAGATAGCCTTCCGGTGCAGTCAGTTCTTTTATGAGATATGTGCCTGCCTGAAGTACTGCATCGGTTTCTGCCAGTCCGGAAGCATCCGTTGTGATCTGTAACACTTCTTCATCCGGCAGATAAGAACGGTTCTCCTGATCCTTCCGGGTCACAGAGTAACTGTTTTTATTATAAATACCGAAAACTGCGCCTTCAAACCGTGCATCTCCATCTGTTTCTTCCGACAGATCCTGACTCCTTTTACAGATTCTCACACTGCCGTAAACCGGCTCATCCGTCACCACGATCCCTTCATTGGTAAAGCTGTTTCCAGCTTCCCCCTGGTACTTTCCTTCTTCATCTGAGACAAATGTGCGGATCTCCGGATCTTTTAAGAGTCCTGCCGGAGCTTTTGTCTCTTCTATGGTCAGACGTCCCAGCGGAAGCACAGCTTTCCCGTTCACCTGATAAAACGGATCCCCGGAAATCTTATAGCTGTCTTCAAATTTTGCGTATCCTTCTGCATCGGTTCTCAAAACCCAGGTACGAAGCAGTTTCTCTCCGCCATAATAACACAGAGTAAATTCTGCTCCTTCCCTTGAAAGATCAGTTCCTCCTTTGATCTTTTTTTGTACGGCTGTCTCAACAGGCTGGAAGAACGGTTCGTCTTCAAAAATCACCTGCTGATGCTCTCCCTTTGTCAGAACAACTTTTTTCACTTCCTGACTGAGACGGTAACCCGCAGGAGCTTTTCTTTCCTTCACATAGTAAATTCCGGCCGGCAAGGTGACCGTGTTCGTTTCTCCGGATGCTCCTGTTTTTAAAACAGCCTTCGGTTCAGCAGAAAATTCTTCCTTCTCATAAATACCAAATTCTGCATTCTCAAAAGAATAGATACTGTTTTCGTCTGTCAGTTCCGGTCTTGTTGAGATTTTTTTAACCGAAAGATCTCCTGTTTCCTGCTGATTTACCAGTTCCGGCCAGGTTTCACTCATGGTGCAGACCCGGTTAGTCGTCTTTCCATCTCCGGAGGCATTTCCGTTTTCCGGAAGCAGTGAAAACCAGCGGATGGTCGGATCACAGATATATCCCTCCGGAGCCTTGGTTTCCTGGATTGTATAATATCCCATGGGAAACCAGGTCAGATCCGACACTTTGGAAATATAAACTTCTCCCTTTAAAGGATTTCGAAGCTTCAGTTTTCCCTCTTCGTTTGTTTCAAAAAGCCAGGCCATCAGTTCCTCTCCGCCCTGTGGAGAATCATAAAGCTTCAATTCAAACTGTGCACCGGCAAGCGGACGATACTCTTTTCCGTCACTTCCTACTTTTTTTAACAGGTTGTTTAAAGAACCGTAAACATACAGATCTTCATCCTTTACTGTATACAGAGCGTCATCCTTGTCATCTGCCTGCGGTGCCGTAACCTTCAGAGATCTTACTGACAGATTCCTTGCATGCCCGCCGGGTTGTCTGGTTTCCTGATAATAGATCGTTCTGCTTTCTCCTGCCTGGAGTCCCGGAATTTCCAGATATTTGGAATAGAACCCATTTTCCAGTGTATGCGTATATACGGTTCCGATGACATCTGTACAACCCGCATCCCAGTAGAAAGTATAAGCTGCATTTGCCAGAGAATAGTTCGGAAATCTGGTCAGCCAGTCAAAATCGGCCCGACTGAGTGAGGAAACCTTATTCACCCGAATTTTTACATTCGAAGGTTCATCTTCTGTCACAGTCAGATCCTTTTCAACAAACTGATCCGTGTCTTTTTTTACCACAGCCGGAAGCTCTTTTTCTGTGAATTTCACAGAATAGATTTTCCCGGAAAGTCCCCATTTTCCGCTGGTCGGCGCACTGATCTCCTTTATATAATACGTCTGATCAAAGGCCAGAAAACGATTGACCTTTGTGCGTTTCCCGGTAATAACCGTTTTCACAAGCGGTTCACCGGAACAGTCTTTGTTGTTCCAGATCCCGTATACTGCACCTTTCATGGAATCATCCCACGCACCCTTGGAAGACTTCTTGTTCAAAAAAACAATTCCAAGATAAGGATGATTTTTTACAGTTACGCCTGCCTGTTTTCCCGTACTCACTTTACAGTTCCAGGAAGCAGTCGATATGGTGGCATATTTTGGGGCTTTGACTTCTTTCAGCGTATAATTTCCGGGAGGCAGATCATCTATCAGACCTTCTCCTGTTTTCGGGTCTGTGGAAATACTTCCCACTTTTTCTCCTGAGGCGTTCAGGACATCAAAAACCGCATCCAGCTGATAAACATCTGTTACCGCCCGGTCCGCATTGGAAAGCCGCTTATGAACCACGATCCCGCCTTGTGATCTTTTGATTGTTATCTTGAAATTTCCATAAACATTCTGCTGTGTCCCGTTATCATTTTTCCAGGCCGCCTGATATACGACACTGTTTTCCGTCACCTGGTCAATATAAATATACAGCATTCCTGTGGCTCCCGGCCGCGGACAGATCTGTGCTGCTGAAGAACCGCAGGTAGTCATTCGAAAAGCACTTCCGAATTTCTGATAAACTTCCGAGTCTTCAGACGGATAAACGTAACCCTGCTGCAGATTGAAATAATTATGGACATTATAATCTCCGATGGCCGGATAAAAAACAGCCCTGGCCATATAATATTCACCTGTTTTGGGGTTGTCTATGTTGGAACCCGGCGTAACGCCAAAACCAAGAAGATGGTCATTCCTTCCTCCTGGAAAAAGAGAACCATCTCCCAGAGGCACCGGCATGGCAGAAAGTTCTTCCTCTGTCATAAAGCAGAACACATAACTTCCGCCCGAACGTAACAGACGTCCTGAAAAAACGGCATCTGCTCCACAGTCCTTCCAGCATTCTTCTGCAACAGGTTCTTCATTCCTGCTGACAGAAAATGCGAAATTATCTTTATCCGGAAGCATCGTATAGGTGAGATTTTTTCCATCCAGATCTTCCAGTCTTTCTGAAGCCATATTTCCATATAGTTCTGTAACTTTCTGACCGTCTGCATAAATATAAACGCTTCCGTTTCCCAGGACAGAAAACTCTGTAAGTTCCGTATTTTCCTGACCTGCATCCGTTTCTTTCTGCTCATCCGGCGCTTCTGAGGTTTCTTCACTGCCCGAAACTGCTATCGGTTCTTCCGACATGCCTGTTTCTGTTTCCAGAACTGTTTCCTGTTCTTCCTCTTCTGTTTCCGTAGCAGCAGTTTCTGTGCTTTCCGATTCCGGAAGTTCCTTTTCCGTATCGGTTTCTATCGTTTCTTTTTCCGTTTCTGCTGCTTCCTGCTGAACAGATTCACTTTCTGCTGCTTCTGTTTCCAAAAAATCTGCCAGATTTTCTTCTGCCCCGGATGTCGAAGATTCTTCCTTCACTGTCATGACAGGCTCCGAGGCAAATACTCCTGCCGGAACAGACGTTACCAATGTGGATACTGCCAGCATCCATGCAAAACAGCTCCTGATCTTATGTTTCATATCAATCATCTCCTCCTGATTTCCAATATTCAGTTGTTAAATTTTCCGGTGGGATCCCGACATCGCTTTTTACGTCCCATGCAGAACTCCTTTCACGATGGATTTTATGCCTAGAGATTTTTTATTTGTAACAGCTCAGAACATCAGCGAAATGGAATGTAGACCTGTGGCCTGTTGCTTTAAATGTCCTGAACAGTTACTTTTAAAAGAAAAAAAGAAATGAGAATTTAAATGACAATAGAATAGAATGATGCTTTGAATGATATTGTAAAAAATAATGGATTTTGCGGATCAGAAACGATCCAAAATGATCAATAAAAGATAAAACGAGAACTTATCTGTTCCCTTTCAGATATGTTTTTTTCATCATACTACACTTTTTTTGAAAATGCAATCCTTTCTTTCGCATTTGTCTGGATTTTTTATCTATCTTATGCTATGATGATGCCAGGGTCAAAAGGTCTTTTGCCCCAACGCTGAGAACTCAGGAGGCTTTTTATGAATGAAAAAATAGATCTTTCCGGTGTTTTTTCTCTTGCTTATATCAAGAAATCCCGCTATACCGGATCTTTTCACAGTATGCGTTACCTTCTGGAGCTGAAAGACGGACAGATTGCCGCCACCATCTATCCAGGTCCTTACTGTTTTGAAGTCACTCCGGACGATGAAAAGGAAACGGCATTTTTTGAATACTCTCCGGAAGGTCTCACTGAGACCGTAGCATGGCTGAATCAATGCTACGATGAACGATATCGCGAAAAAGACACTCTGCTTACAGGAGACGAAACGATACAATGAAAAAGGCTTACGACCGGATGGATGGTCACACATTTGAACATTACTGTGCCGGACTGCTGCGCAAGAATGGTTTTCATCATGTGGAAGTCACACGCGGAAGCGGTGATCAGGGAATCGATATTCTTGCATGGAAGCATCGGAAAAAATACGGCATCCAGTGTAAATGCTATTCTTATTATCTTGGAAACAAGGCAATCCAGGAAGCCTATGCAGGTATGAAATTTTATGAATGTGATGTAGCTGCTGTACTGACCAATCAGTACTTTACCAATTCCGCTGTTGCCCTTTCAGAAAAAACAGATGTCCTTCTCTGGAATCGTTCTGTTCTGGAAGAGCTCCGTAAATGCAAAAAGCCCCGTCTTCTTAATCTGGCGGGACTTCTGGGAATGGCTGGCAGCGCCTGGCTTTTCTATTTTCTATGTTCTGCAGAGGGTCTGGAGGCAATCCGCCACTTGCCGAAATTGACAGACTGTATGTTTTGTGCCTTCCTGTTTCTTGGAAGCTTCCTGCTTTTCCTTGAAAAGGGAAGTTTTTTTCTTTCTTTTCTTGCTACACTGCTGCTTGGAAGTTCTGTGCTGGTCGGTTTTTGTCTTCTTGGCAACATGGGAGGGATCGTTCTGGTCCCGCTCCTGCTCTTCTTTTTCAGCCTTTTCCGCAGTCGAAAGCTGAAACACCGTACACATGCCCAACAGCTTCTGCCTAGAAAAACAGAAAAAAGTGAAAAATAAAGAGGAGGCTGTTGCTCCATGGATGATCGCTCATCTATTTTGCAACAGCCTCTTTTTTATTTTTCCAGCTGCTCGATCACATCCTGAATGATCCACTCCAGTTCAGACCACTTTTTCTCAATATCTTTGGCAAGCTGAAGCTGACATCTGGCACGGACCAGGTTGTGTTTCGGATATTCATATCTGAAATAATGATCGCCGGTCAGATAATCATCCAGAAAGCGGCTTGCCTGCTCCACAGTAATGGAAAAACTGGCTTTTACCAGATTCTGCAGTTCTGCTTCTGTCAGAAGATCTTTTGTCTCTCTGATAAAACCTTTGGCAAACGCACGGAATTTTCCGGTATCAAAGAAGACTTTGCTAGTATCCGGCTCATCCTCCGCCGAGGTATTGGCGATGAAACGAACGGCATCTCCAAAATCATACATGGACATTCCCGGCATGATCGTATCCAGATCAATGACTACCAACGGCTCCTTGGTGACTTTATCAAACAGAACATTATTGGCCTTTGTATCGTTATGTGTTACTCTTCTCGGAAGCTCACCATTTGCAAAACGTACACTCAGTTCTGCTGCTTTATCACTGACAAAAGAAAGATACGCGATCTCATCCGGCACCTCATGAACACGATTGCACGGATCCTTTTTTACATCTTCAAACAGAGTGTCCAGACGTTTTCTGGTATTATGGAAATCCGGAATGGTCTCATAAAGAACAGACCCGTCAAAGTCAGCCAGCTGTGCCTGGAAACTACCAAAAGCTTTTCCTGTTGCCTCGATCACAGCCAGATCATCTGTCGTATCCAGAGTCAGAGAATCCACATAATTCATGACTCTCCAGAAAGAATCTTCATCACTGATAAAATAATTGACACCATCCTCCGTATGATGAAAATGAAGGGCCAGCTGCTCCGGATATTTTTCCCGGATATAAGAAGTTACCTGATCGATATTTTTCATGATCTCCACCGGATTTTTAAACACATGCGTATTGATCCGCTGAAAAAGATATGCTTTATACTTATTATCGCCTACCGCATAAGTCACCTTATAGGTTGAGTTGATATTTCCAACCGTGATCACACTGTAGGAATACAGTTCTCCCTGCAGGCGGAACTTCTCTCCAATGAGTTTTATGGTTTCAAACATTTTTCTATTCTCCTTTATTTTCACTGTACTAGCTATTTTTATCTCGTATACCGTCTTATTCTTATCTTTCCTATCATACCAAGAAATCGAGATTATGGCAAGTTTGGATTTTATAGCATTTCCTATAATATTGCCAGAATGTGCTATCTTTTTCTTTAAAAATTTATTATAATGATTACAATATCATTGCAAACTTTGGGGGGTGTGTATATGAAATATGGAAAGAGGTTACTGGCTCTGGTTCTGGCAGCTTCTCTTTTTGCAGAACCAGCACTGCCTGCACAGGCTTCAGCCAGGTCATCCAAAACAAGTCATAAGACTTCAACTGCCGTCACAGTGAAACGCATGCGTATTCTCCGGGTAAAAAAGAAAAAACTGAGAGCCCTGATCCGCCGGTCCATCCAGCAGCAGGAAATGATCGTTTTAAAGAAACAGATACTCTCCTATCTTTCTGACAATGGGCTTTCCACAGCAAACTGGAGCATTTATGTGAAAAATCTGAAAACCAATCAGAGGATTTCCACCTGTTCAAGATCCTTCACTGCTGCCAGCATCATCAAGCTTTTTGCCATGGCTGCCGCTTACGATAAGATCGAGCAAAAACAGCTCACCATGACTTCTGATCTTTCCACGAAGCTTTGGAATATGATTGTTTACAGCGACAACGACTCTTTCAATTCTATTGTGGCAGATTATGTAGGCCCGGCAGAGATGAACCAGTTTCTGAAAAGGCAGAAGTTCACCGGAACCGCCCAGTATCATGGGATCGGTCCCGGCAGTCATCCTTACCTGGGTTCCACACGTCTGAATGGGGTCAATCATACCAGTGCAGCAGATTGTGGAATGCTTCTGGAGAAAATTTACCGGGGAACGATGGTATCAAAAAGTGCTTCCGATGCCATGCTCTCTCTTCTGAAACAGCAAACCTATCGCTACAAGATTCCGGCAGGTATTCCTTCCGGTGTGACTGTTGCAAACAAAACCGGTGAATTTAAGCAGTTTCAGCACGATGCAGCCATTGTCTACGGTCAGAAAACGCCTTATGTGATCTGTATATTTTCAGAAGACCGTAATGCTTACAGCATTTCCCATATCCGCAGACTTTCCTCTATGGTCTATCAATATCTGAATGGATGATATGCAGTATCCTCACGGCTTCGTATGGTCAAAATTTCTCACCTTTACTTTCTCTGTTTCCTGTGGTAAAGTGTTTGTAGATTATTTGAAGGGAGTTTTTTCATATGAATATTTCCGGTTCCACCCGCCTTGTCTGCCTGCTTGGCAGTCCTGTGGCTCACAGTATTTCCCCTGCCATGCACAATGCATCGTTTCAGCATCACGAGCTTGATTATGCTTACCTTGCTTTTGACGTAGGTGAAGAAAAACTGGCTTCCGTGGTAGAATCCTTAAAAGAAATGAATGTCCGTGGATTTAATCTGACTATGCCGGATAAAAATAGAATGTGTACATTCTGCGACCGTCTGAGTCCCGCTGCAGAAATCTCCGGTTCCGTCAATACGGTATTAAATGAGAACGGAGTACTCACCGGCTACACAACGGACGGAATCGGTTATATGAAAGCCTGTGAAGACGCAGGTTTTCACATCATCGGGAAAAAAATGACGCTTTTCGGTGCCGGCGGTGCCGCGACTGCTATTTTGGTCCAGGCGGCTCTGGATGGCGTCCGTGAGATTTCTCTTTTCACCAGAGATCCAAAAAGAGAACATACGCTTAAGATCGTCTCTTCCCTGCGCGAACGGACAAACTGTACGATTCAACTTTTCTCCTATGAAGACGAAGAGATTTTACGGCGGGAACTGGCAGACAGCCAGATTCTCACCAATGGAACCAACCTTGGAATGGCACCTTATGAAAAAGGCTGCATTTTACCGGATGCCTCTTTTCTCCATAAAGATCTTATTGTTTCTGACATCATCTACAATCCCAGAAAAACCAGGCTGCTTCAGATGGCCGAAGAGACCGGCTGTCCATATTTCAACGGTCTTTATATGCTCCTCTACCAGGGAGCGGAAGCTTTTAAGATCTGGACCGGTAAAGAAATGCCGGTGGAACTTATCAAGAAAAGATTTTTTTCATAACAAAAAAACGCCCGATTATGGGCGTTTTTTGTATCAGGAAAATCAGGATCATTTTTCTTCGTGTTCCTTATCTCCATAATATTTTCCATAATATTTCTTATAATATTTTCCGTAATAATGACCGTAATAGCCTTTTCCTTCCATCTCTACCTTATTCAGCACAGCACCCAGGATACGGCATCCGCTTCTCTCCAGCTGCTGCTTGACATTCATGGCAAATCTCCGGCTGATGACATCACTCTCGATAACAAGGATGGCACCATCTGCTGCAGATGCTACAATTGCCGCATCGATTACACTTCCAAGCGGAGGACAGTCGATCAAAACATAATCGTAGGTCTCTCTGGCCTTCGCGATCAGCTTTTTGAAACGGTCACTGCCAAGAAGCTCTGAAGGATTGGGAGCAACCGGACCGGTAAGGATCATATGGAGATTTTCCACATTAGTCTCATACAGACACTCATCCAGACTGCACTGCCCGGAAAGATACTCGGAAAGTCCTTTTCCAGGTTTGTCAATACCCAGACGGTTTACCAGCACGGATTTACGGATGTCTGTATCGATCATCAGGACTTTTTTCCCTGTCTCTGCCATGGAACAGGAAGTACGATATACCAGGATCGACTTTCCTTCATTCGGAATACTGCTGGTAAAGGCGATCACTTTTACATCATCCCCACAGAACTGGATATTCGTACGCAGAGATTTATAACTCTCGCTGCCCTGGAAATTCAGAGGGCGCAATTCTCCAAGATTCAGTTTCTTCATCTTTTCTTCCTCCTACTTTCCAAGAATCATTTTTTTCTGTTTCTTCTTCTTTGACTCAATAGGAATAACACCTAATGTGGTCAGACCCAGATATTTTTCAATGTCATCACTGCTCTTGATGGTATCATCCATCAGATAAATCACAACGATCACTGCCATAGCCAGCAGTACACCAAGAAGACCTGCCATCACTACATTTTTCATTGTACTGGGACTGGACGGCCGTTCGGGAACATAGCCTTCCTCTGCAATGGTCGGTTCCTGTGTGTTCATGATTTCTTTTACACGGGCTTTGGAAACCTTTGCAACCTCATCAGCTGCTTTTTTTGCCATCTCCGGATCTTCATCCGTAAAAGTGATCGTGATCATACGGGTATCTGAAGGATTTGTCAGTTCCAGACGGCTCAGAAACTGTTCGTATGTCATATCAAGATCCAGATTTTCAATCACCTGATCAATGACCGGACGGCTTTTTACCAGTACCGTATAATCTTTTGTCAACTGGGAACCCAGCTGAATATCGGAAAGAGAAACCACAGTATCCTTACTCAAAATATAGATCGTTGAAGAAGACTTGTAAAGTGGTGTTACCATAGTTTTTGTATATACTCCTGCTGCTCCTGCACAAATGATTCCTGCCAGAAGAATGATCCACCAACGCTGAAGCAATACAAAAAAGAGTTCTTTTAAATCGATTTCCATCTCATCATCTGCATTTTGTATTTGCGTATTCACTTCCATCAATATTTACCTTTCCTTCTCTTTTCCACTGTTCCAGATAAGATCCGGAGTTTCCCTCAGGATTCTCTCGATCTGTGTTCTGTCGCAGCATGTATTGAGGTCTTTCATATTTGCCTGAATTTTCGGCGCACGCTCTTCCTCATTATGGCAGTCTGTGGAAAGCAGATCCACAAATCCCTGTTGGAAAAGCCATTTATTTTTCTTAATGCTGTTATAATTGACCTGGAACAACACTCCCTGTTCCTGAAGTTCTTCCAGACGAGCCTTCTGCTTATGCAGGCATTGATAACGTTCCACATGAGCGATCACCGGACGATAACCGGCACGCATAAATTTTGTCACAGCTTCCTGGATCCTGCTGTACGTATCCTGCGGAGAAAATTCCAACAGCACATATCTGCTGTTCTCACCGCCAAGCGGCAGTATTTTTCCTTCTTTCAGAAGATCAACAACACCATCACTGTAAAAAATCTCATTTCCAGACCGAAGTTCCAGATCCGGATATTTTTTCTCGATCTTTTCCTGGACTTCCTTCAAAACTTTCAGAAGCTTCTCAGGCTCATTCTGGACATATCCCATATGATAATGCGGCGTGGCTATGATTCTGCGGACCCCTTGAGTATAAGCCATATCCAGCATTTTTAATGTCATATCCATATCCCGCGATCCGTCATCCACGCCTGGAAGGATATGGCAGTGCAGATCCGTGATTCCCTCTGTCTCTGCCGCTAATTTTCCAAACTCTTTTTGCTTCTTTCTTTTTCGGAGCATAATAACAGTAAAAAACACTGCCGCTGCTGCCAGCAGGATCAAAAGTACCGGTAAAAAAATATTCTGCATTTCCCTGCTGTCACTGCTCTTCGTTTCTTTTGTCTTTCCTACTGGATCCTTTTCTTTCAAAGAAGCCTTTTTCTCTTCTTTAACAGTCGCGGATTCCGTTTCTGAAAAAGTTTTATCTTCAGAAGCAGCTTTCTTTTTCGACTCGCTCTCACGAACTGCTTCCGATTCTGCCTCCGTTTGTGTCCTGGAAAAAGTTTCTGTTTTCTGCACGGATGCTTCTGCTTTTTCCGGTACAGTAGATTTCCTTTCCTCCAGTTCTGTCGGTATTTCCGTATCTGCTGTCTTCTGTGTATGATCGCCGGCCTGATCACTCCCTGCAGCGATTCCTGGTTTCTCTGTCACTTTCCCGGGTTCTTCACTTGTTACTTCTTCCAGAAGTCCCTGTTCCAAGCCCGTCTGCACACTGGCATACATAGTGGTCAGATACTGATCTACTTCATCTGCCGTAAGATCCATATCTTCTTCCGAAAGTTTTTCTTTCAGAAGCTCCAGATAGCTGTCTTTGGCTTTGTATGTCTTTCCTTCATATGTAAAGCGTCCGCTGGCTTCATTGATCAGCCTCTGTTCTTCTGCATTGATCCCTCCTGCCTGTGCCGGCATAACCGGTATCAAAAAGAGGATCCCCAGAGTGAAACACAGTGTACGCATGTTTTTTCGAATCGTATTTTTCACCGCCTCTTTACCAAAATACAGAGACGCTTTTCGGGGCGTCTCTGTGTTTGTTGTCATGCAGGCAATATTCAGCCGATTGCACCATTGGTGACAGTGCTGAAGTATTTAGCAAGAGTCGGGCAGTTAGCAAAACGAACAGCACCACTCTTTGTGAAGATAACGCTTCCTGCTGCACCTTCAGAAGTGAAGCGGATCGCGCTATTAGATACTGTGATGTTGGAAAGGGTAACTTTTACATCACCACAAGCCAGTGTCAGAGTACCTGTGAATCTGTGTACAGATTTCAGATTCTCGGTAGCTGTTGCAAGACCGCTGAGAACGGCCTTCATAGCCTGAGCGTCAACATTCTCATTGATGCCAAGGTTCTCGAACTCTTTACCGGCATAGATCTCAGACTCGATACGGTTGCCGTTTTTGTCATAGATTCTCAGACCGCCCTGGTCAAGGATCTTAACAGTAAACTCGCTGAACTCGATTGTCTTTTTGCTTTCCGGAATAGCGTTGTTCTTTACAACACCGGCTACCAGAGCATTGATCTGATCTTTTGCTTTTGCCGGATTAGACCATTTGATATAGCTCTTACCAGCTACTTTGTCAACAGTCTTGTTGTCGTCAACCTTGCTGATCTCAGCTGCTTTTACAGTTACTTTGATGGTAGCAACTTTCTTACTTCCGTCAACAGCTTTTACTTTAACAGTAGTGGTTCCTGCTTTTTTCGCTTTCAGAACACCATTCTGGAAAGTAACGATGCTGGAGTTGGAAGAATCATATCTCAGATTCTTGCAGGTAGCAGTGCTCGGAGTGATCTTGGTGGTCACTTTCAGTCTCTGGCCAACTGCCATGGTTACGTTGCTGGTAGATGTCTTTAGAGAAGTGATCTTTTTCTCGATATCTTTTACAACGAAACGAACGGTAGTAGATTTCTTTGCATCGGCTTTGGAAGTAATTGTGATTCTTACATTACCGGCTTTTTTGAAAAATACTTTACCAGAAGCATTTACTGTAGCAACTTTTGTGTTGTTGCTCTTAAAGGTAACTGCTTTGCTGCTGCCTTTGGTAACCTTTACGACTGGTTTCAGAGTCAGGCTGTTTACAGCTCCTGTTCCTCTGTAAATGTGGTAGCACGGTACCTTCTTGTCAACAGTGTGTACTTTGGAAATGGTAGAACGAACCGGTTCAGCAACGGAAACACTCTTTACTGCTGCCTGTGAGCTGATACCCAGAGCCATAGTCATGGAAGCAGCAACTGCAAAGGTCTTCACAAACTTCTTCATTCTCTTTTCCCTCCTTAAATATTTTTATTTGGCGGTGCGCACATTCACCCACCATGTTTTGCATTATAGCACACATGAAAATTTTTTTCCATGTTAATTCTCAACGATTTCTTACTTAATAGCACATAATTTTCTATATTTGTTATAAAATCCACCCTTTTTCTTCTCTTCGGGTGATTGCTTTT
>CAKRQP010000040.1:0-17151 GCA_934393555.1 uncultured Lachnospiraceae bacterium | reverse complement strand
CAGTTCTTTTCTCAGTATACATGGCTTTATCTCAAAAAGACAGCAGAAAACTCTGAATTTTTTATGAAGAAAAAAATGCCCTGCAGGCAGACCTGAACGGATCTGCTCTGCACGGCATCTCGACCTTTCACAATGATTCTTACTCGTCTACGCTGTAGTTCGGTGCTTCTTTGGTGATGTGGATATCATGCGGATGAGACTCTTTCAGAGAAGCGGCAGAAATCTTAACAAAACGGCCATTCTCTTTCAGTGCTTCGATCGTAGAAGTTCCGCAGTAACCCATACCTGCTCTCAAACCACCCATCAGCTGGAATACGGTATCTTCTACACTGCCCTTATAGGCAACGCGTCCTTCCACGCCTTCCGGAACCAGTTTCTTTGCATTGGTCTGGAAATAACGGTCTTTACTTCCGTTCTCCATAGCAGCAATGGATCCCATACCACGGTAAACTTTATATTTTCTTCCCTGATAAAGCTCAAAGGTTCCCGGGCTCTCGTCACAGCCGGCAAAGATGGAACCCATCATGCAGACATTCGCACCTGCTGCGATCGCTTTGGTCATATCTCCGGAGTATTTGATTCCACCATCTGCAATGATGGGAACGCCGTACTCCTTGGCAGCCTCATAACAGTTCATAACAGCAGTCACCTGCGGAACACCGATACCTGCTACCACACGGGTGGTACAGATGGAACCGGGTCCGATACCGACTTTGACAGCATCCGCACCAGCCTCGATCAGATCTCTGGTCGCCTCACCGGTAGCCACGTTTCCTGCAATGAGCTGAAGCTCCGGATATTTCTCTTTGATCATCTTCACGCAGTTCAGTACATTGGCAGAATGACCATGAGCGGAATCCAGAACAACAACGTCTACATGAGCTTTTACCAGAGCATCCACACGATCCAGAACATTGGCAGTGATACCTACGGCAGCTCCGCAGAGCAGACGACCCTGTGCATCCTTTGCAGACAGAGGATATTTGATCTGTTTCTCAATATCTTTGATGGTGATCAGACCGCGGAGGTTGAAATCATCATCCACGATAGGAAGTTTTTCCTTGCGTGCTTTTGCCAGGATCTTCTTTGCCTCATCCAGAGTGATGCCTACCTTGGCGGTGATCAGATTTTCAGAAGTCATGGATTCTTTGATCTTCTTGGTGAAATCTGTCTCAAATTTCAGGTCACGGTTGGTGATGATACCTACCAGTTTTCCATTTTCAGTAATGGGTACGCCAGAGATCCGGAACTTGGCCATCAGGTCATTGGCATCTGCCAGTGTATGCTCCGGTGACAGATAAAAAGGATCTGTGATTACGCCATTTTCTGAACGTTTCACCTTATCTACCTCATCTGCCTGTGCTTCAATGGTCATGTTCTTGTGAATGATACCAATTCCTCCCTGACGTGCCATAGCGATCGCCATCCGATGCTCTGTAACCGTATCCATACCGGCACTCATCATCGGAATGTTCAGCTTAATGGTCTTTGTCAGATATGTGGTCAGGTCTACCTGATTCGGAATTACTTCAGAGTATGCCGGCACAAGCAGCACATCGTCAAAAGTAATGCCATCGCCAATAATCTTACCCATTCTTATCCTTCCTCACTTTCAGATTTTAACGTTAATTTTAGCACAGCGTGTCATAAAATGTCAACCGCTCAATGGATCAGCTCAGTATTTTTTTCAGTTCATCCATGAAGGTGTTGACATCCTTAAACTCCCGGTAAACAGAAGCAAACCGTACGTATGCCACGGCATCCAGATTTTTCAGCCGTTCCATGACGATCTCACCGATAACCTTGCTGTCGATCTCCTTTTCCTCCCGGCTGAAAAGTTCGGTCTCCACAGAGTCTACCAGCTCATTCATATCCGACACCGGGATGGGCCTTTTATAGCAGGCACGAAGCACACCCGCCTCCACCTTTCTCCGGTCATACTGCTCTCTGGTCTGATCTTTTTTGATCACGATCAGTGGAATTGTCTCTACCTTTTCATAAGTTGTGAATCGTTTGCCGCAGGCATCACAGAGCCGCCTTCTGCGGATGGATGAATTATCATCCGCCGGTCTCGAATCCACAACCCGTGTGTTGTCCTGATTACAGTAAGGGCATTTCATAGGTTTCCTCCTTATCGTACGTTCCGCTACTCTCCATAGTTTTGAGTATAGTCAATCTGTGAAACGGTGTCAATGCATACTTGCGACTTTTTTCGCATATTATAGAAGGAATAAGTCCGGAGGTATTTCATTTGCGCCTTCTGGAACTCCGTCAGAAAGAAGTCATCAATATCCGTACCTGTGCTTCCCTAGGCTGCGTCATGGATCTTCTCATCAATGAGAAAAACGGCTGTATCCTCGCACTGATCATCCCCGGTTCCGGACGGTTCTGCTGCATCCTCGGCCGGGATACGGAATATATCATCCCCTGGCAGCAGGTCTGCCAGATCGGCCGTGATATCATTCTGGTAGACATCGATGAAAAAGAATGCCGGAAAAAATGTGAATGACCTTACCCTTCATCCGCCGGGAAATGGATCCCTCCGTCTTTACGGGCTGCTTCCAGAAGCTTCATGACGGTCAGGCTGTGCTCCAGAAGCCGGTCTGCTGTTTCCCGGTCGTTTTCTGTCAGGATCCGGTCAAACTCCAGCATTTCATCCACCATCCGGTGCCTCTTCTGATTTTTTGTGAAGGTCCTGGTCTCTCCACCGGAAAAAACAGTCAGCTCTGCCACCTGACTCGGAATACCGTTGACTCGGATATAACCGTCTTCTCCCTGAATGACCGCATATCCCGGACTCTCCGAATCCTTGGCTCCCGAAAGAACCGCATGAAAATCCGGATATTCCAGCACTGCCGTTCCGGAAGTATCGATCCCGTTGAAACCGATCCTTGGATAATAATGGATCTTCTCCGGCATCCCGAAAAGCCCTGCTGTAAAATGCAGGTTGTAGATATTGATGTCCATCAGGGAACCGCCGGAAGCAGCCGGGTCAAAGGCCGGAAGCACTTCCCCTTTCCGATACCGGTCATAGCGGCTGGAATACTGGGAATAATTGCACTGTACCATCGTGATCTTTCCCAGCTCCCTGATGTGTTCCCGGATCCAGTGGTAGTTTGGAAAATGAAGAAGCGTGATCGCTTCCAGCAGAAACAGCTTTTTCTCCCTTGCCAGTGAAACCAGTTTCTCCGTCTCCTTCACTGTGGAAGTAAAAGGCTTTTCGTTGATCACGTTCCGACCTGCCAGAAGTGCTTTTTCCGCATAAGCCGCATGCATCTGGTTGACGATCCCAAGGTATACCGCATCCATCTCCGCTTCCTTCAGAAAGCTCTCATAATCGGTATAAAGAGCCGGGATCTGATAGAGTTCCTGCAACTCCCGCCCTTTTTCCACGCTCCCTGGGCGGCAGACCAGGGATGTCACCTCGATCCGCTCCTGCGTTTTCTGCATTTCCAGAAATTCCCGGACAATTTTTCCGGTTCCCACAATTCCTACTTTCATCTTCACTTCCTCCTTGGTTTTTCTACACTATAACACACTTTTTCAGAACACGCCACAGACACACGGCAAACGGTCTGTCTGAGGCAAAAAGAAAGCCGCCGGGAGCGAGAGTTCGCGGTTACTCTGCTCCGGGCGGCTTTCCTAATATGATTTAGGAGAAAGTATGAAAAAGAATATCTTTGTTGCACTTTTAATATAATGGCAAAATATGTCTAAATTATGAAGAAGGCCGGAATGTTTTGTGAACTTTTTATCAGCCTATCTCAGATAATGACGCAGTGTTCTCAACGCATTTTTTTCCAGCCGGCTGACCTGTGCCTGCGAGATCCGGATAAAGCCTGCCACCTCCATCTGCGTCTTTCCTTCATAAAAACGCAGACGGATGATCTGCCTTTCCCGTTCTGTCAGTTTTTTTACCGCCTCATTCAAAGCAAGCACCTCGATCCAGTTTTCTTCCCGATTCTTTTTGTCACTGATCTGATCCATGACATAGAGTGTGTCTCCTCCTTCTGTATAAACCGGATCATAAAGGCTCATAGGCGTCTGGATCGCATCCATGGCGTAAACGATCTCTTCTTTTGGAATACCGATCTCCTCTGCGATCTCCATGATAGTCGGCTCCTTCAGATTTTTCTTCACATAGCCATCTCTGGCATAGATGGCTTTATAAGCCGTATCACGGAGGGAACGGCTGACCCGTATGGAATTATTGTCTCTGAGATACCGACGGATCTCTCCGATGATCATCGGTACCGCATACGTGGAAAATTTCACATTCAAAGTGGGATCAAAATGATCGATCGCCTTCATCAGTCCGATGCAGCCGATCTGAAACAGATCATCCGCATTCTCGCTGCTGCTCCCAAAACGGCGGATCACGCTTAATACCAGTCGCAGATTTCCTTTGATATACAGCTCTCTTGCCTCCAGATCCCCTTCTTTTATCCTCTCAAAAAGTGCTTCCTTCTCCTCATTTTTCAAAAGCGGCAGTCTGGCCGTATTGACGCCGCAGATCTCTACTTTATTCAGAGCCATGATTTCATCCTCCTATACAAGCTGTTCGTCTGTACAGTAAGATCATTCACCATCCGATTTTCAAGTATGCGTTTTTCGCCAAAATTTTAGAAACTTTTCGGCCTTGACAAAAAGAGCGTGACATTTCACGCAAAAAAGGTATAATGAAACTGAAGCGTTGATCCGAAACTTTTACCTGAAGGAGGAATTTTCATTATGCGTGTATTATACAAGGATTTTTCTGACGGATATCTGTCTGTGGCAGAAGTGACCGGCACTACTTATTACGAAGAAGAAAAGGTTCTGGAATTCATCGGTTCCGACCGTGATTTCGCCATTCAGGCCGATGAGAAGCTGGCTGAAAAACTGGTTCGTGAGCTTTATGAAAACGGTCGGCTGGATGTCAGCGGATATGAACCGGCAGATGTGGATTTCCTGTTCGAAGAGGATGAAGATTTTGAAGAGGAAGATGCGGATTTTGATGATGACGATGTGCTGAATGTTTATTTCGCTGATGACGAAAATGACGGCATCCGTATCCCCCGCACCATCCGTTTCCCGAAAAAACCGTGATAAAAAAAGCAAGCCTGTGCAGCGATCCTGCCATAGACTTGCTTTTTTTATTTTTTGAAAAGAACCGTGATCTTCGTTCCTTTTCCTTTCTCACTTTCCACCCGGATCTTCGCCTGGTGGACCATCGCTGCATGCTTCACGATCGAAAGCCCCAGCCCCGTTCCTCCGGTCTCTCTGGAATGGCTTTTATCCACCCGGTAGAACCTTTCAAAGATCCGTTCCTGGTCTTCTTTCGCAATGCCGATCCCGTTATCCTCCACGCTCCAGGCAATGCCCTCCGGCACTTCCCGGAGATCCACATGGACTTTTCCCTTCGCTTCTGTGTATTTCACCGCGTTATCCGCCAGATTATAAAAGATCTCATAAAGCAGCCGGTAATTTCCCCGGATAGTTCTCGTATCTTCTCCGGTAAAAATAAGAGAAATCTCTTTTTTCTCTGCCTGATGTTCCAGATTTTTCAGCACTTCCCGGCTCATTTCGCCAATATCCACAGTTTCAAGCGGCAGTTCTCCGCTGTTTTCATCCAGCTTGGAAAGTTCGATGATATCCTCCACCAGATTCTTCAGCCGCGTGGCCTCATGATGGATCCTTCCCGCAAATTCCGGAATGTCCTCCGGTCTTACCATACCGTTTTCCATGATCTCCGCATAACCGGAAATGGACATAAGCGGCGTTTTCAGTTCATGGGAGACATTGGCCGAAAATTCCTTTCGGACCTCTCCCGCTTCTCTCAGTTCTTCCATCTGCTGAGCGATCTGCCGGTTCTGTTCATCCAGACGCACCAGCAAAGGCCGCATTTCCTCGTAGACCACATTTTTCAATGGATGTTCCAGATCCATCTCATTGATCGGCTTCATGATCTTCCCCGTCTGCACCGTGATGATATAGAGAGTAAAAAGAAGGACCAGAAGAACCACCGCACCGAGGATCAGTGTACCGGAAAACAGTGTTTTAAGTACACTGTCTGTTGTCCTGGCCACCCGGAGGATCTCACCGTTATCCAGCCGCACGGCATAATAGTACGTCTGCCTGGAAAGTGTCTCGGAATAACGGACCATCTCACAGGAGCCATTTTCCTGTGCTTCCACAAATTCCGGACGATCCGCATGATTTTCCATGGTCGCCGGATCTTCCTCTGAATCATAAAGAACCGTTCCTTCCGGATCTTCCAGGGTGATCCGGTTTGCTGTCGTCTGACCGACGGTAGAGACCAGATAAGCGTCCCCGCTTGCTCCCGGCTCCCTGGCTGCATCCATCAGGGTACGCACATACTCTGCCTCGTCCCGGATGCTGCTTTTTACTGCCTCCCGTACCTTTTCATACATGACAAGACTGGCTGTGAGAAACGATAAAAACACTGCGACGATCACCAGAAAACTGGCGTTTTTCAGCATTTTTTTCCTCATTTCAGCTCTCCGATCCGATATCCGACTCCACGGACGGTTTCAATCAAAGTGCCGGCATCTCCCAGCTTCTGTCTGAGTGAACGGATATGGACATCTACCGTCCTGGTCTCCCCGTCAAAATCATATCCCCAGACATGACCAAGGAGCTGGTCTCTGGTAAGTACAATGCCTTTGTTCTCTACCAGGTATTTCAGAACTTCAAATTCTTTCAGTGTCAGTTCCACAGGACGACCGTTTTCCTGTACTTCATGCCGTTCCACCAGAATGGTGACCGGACCGCAGTTCAGTTCCTTTTCCCCCTGTTTCTGTCCGCTCCGCCTTAACACGGCTTTTACTCTCGCAAGAAACTCCATCATACCGAAGGGCTTGGTGATATAATCGTCCGCACCCCCGTCCAGACCTTTTACCTTATCAAATTCGGCTCCCTTGGCCGTAACCATGATCACCGGGATTTCCCTTGTGGAGTTGTTTGATTTCAGCTTGTCCAGGATCGCATAACCATCCTCCCCCGGCAGCATGATATCCAGAAGGATCAGCTCCGGCCGGTTGTTCTTCAGTTCCTGAAACAACTCTTTTCCGGACGAAAAGCCTTGTGCCTGATATCCGGTAGTGCTTAATGTATAGACGAGAAGCTCCCGGATATTCCGGTCATCTTCCACACAAAAAATCATAATTTTCCTCCTCGCTTACGGGAGAACATACTGTTCCCTCTCCTGTGCCACGATCCGGTGGAATTCTTCATTGCTCTGGGATTTTACCTGCTCCAGATAGCTGTGCGTATCGAAAGAATCCTCCTGCACCTGAAGAATACAGACGGCAATATTGGAACAGTGGTCTGCCACCCGTTCCAGATCGGTAATGATGTCTGACAGGATAAAGCCCATTTCAATGGTACACTTTTCCTCTCTCAGACGCTGCACATGGCGTTTTTTCAGTTCCTGATTCAATTCATCGATAACTTCTTCCAGCGGTTCCACCTTACCGGCAAGAACCGTATCTTTTTCTTCAAACACACGCACTGCTGTTTTTACAATATCTTTCACTGCCCGGCAGAGAACGTTCAGTTCTGCCAGTGCTTCGTCAGAAAAAGCCAGCTTTTTCTGGTCCAGTTCCCTTGCCGCTCCCAGGATATTCACTGCATGGTCAGAAATACGTTCAAAATCCCCGATGCAGTGAAGCATGATGGACAGATCATGGCTGTCCCGGCTGCTGAGATCTTTCTGATTCAGTTTTACCAGATAGGTGCCCAGTTCGTCCTCGTAACGGTCTACTTTCTCTTCTGTATTTTCTATAAAAGAAGCTTTTTCTTCCTCATAGTCTCCCAGAAGGGACAGCGCTGCAGAAAGAGATTCTTTTGCACATTCTGCCATTCTGGCTGCCGCATGACGGCTCTGCTCCATGGCAAAAGCCGGTTTTTCAAGGAAACGCTGATCCAGTACAAGAAAGTCCGCATCCACGTTTTCCACTGTCTGGCTGTCTTTTTTGTCCCGGATGGTAAGACAGGCCAGCTTCTCCAGTCCTTTGGAGAAAGGCAGAAGAACAAGCGTTGCAAAAATATTGAACATACTGTGGATCACTGCGATACCTGCAGGACCTGCCGCCTGAGACATAAAAGAAAAGTCCACAAAAAGATGCAGGAAATAAAACAGCAGCATAAAAATAGTCGTTCCGATGATGTTAAAGTAAAGATGCACCATAGCTGCCCGTTTTGCATTTTTGCTGGCTCCTACTGCCGAAAGAAGAGCCGTCACACAGGTACCGATATTCTGTCCCATGATAATGGGAAGTGCCACATCATAGCTGACTGCACCTGTCACGCAGAGCGCCTGCAGGATACCTACAGAAGCAGAAGAACTCTGGATCACAGCAGTCAGAAGTGCTCCTGCCAGCATACCGAAAAGCGGATTGGAGAAGCGGGTCAGGATACCGGTAAACTCCGGCACATCCGCCAGGGGTTTTACCGCTCCGCTCATGGTTTCCATTCCGGTCATCAGAATGGAAAAGCCAAGAAGGATCGCTCCTACATCTTTCTTTTTCTCACTCTTACAGAACATGACAAGGATCACACCGATAAGAGCCAGTACCGGACCGAAGGTCGTCGGTTTGCACAGCTGAATGAAAAAATTGCTGCTTTCGATACCGGAAAGGCTTAAGATCCAGGATGTCACAGTCGTACCGATGTTTGCACCCATGATAACGCCGACTGCCTGAGAAAGCTTCATGATCCCGGAGTTTACAAAACCGACTACCATAACCGTTGTAGCGGATGAAGACTGGATCACTGCTGTTACACCGGCTCCAAGAAGCACTGCCTTGACAGGATTGGAGGTCAGATTCTCCAGAATCTGCTCCATTTTTCCACCGGAGATTTTGGCCAGGCCGTCACTCATCACATTCATTCCATAAAGAAACAGTGCCAGACCACCAAGAAGTGCGATTATACTAAAAAAATCCATAAGTTCTAAATTCCTCCCTCGATTCATTCATCTTCGCATGGTTTCGAGGTATTATACGGAATTTATGTTAAATCAGCACCGGTATTATGTAAAATCTATGTAAAATCCCTGCTGTTTTTCTGTTTACAGAAGCTCTGTGAAGTCATGGATAACGAGATCTGCCGTTTTCCGGATGTTTTCCCACTCTTCTTTGGAGCAGTCATCCAGGATCCCCGTCGTCTGAAAGCCGCCATCCCGTGCCCCCCGGATCCCTGCTGCAAGGTCTTCAAAAACCATGCAGTCTGCCGGAGCCACACCGATCCGTTCTGCTGCCGCTTCATAGATATCCGGGAAGCCTTTCCCTCTTTTCACCTCCGCCACCGTCACAAAGGCATCAAAATGCGCATAGATCTCATTGTGTTTCAGACAGGGTACAAAAAGCTCTCCATCACCGGAAGTCGCTGCCGCAATGGGAATCCCCTGCTTTTTCAGCTGCTCCAGATATTCTTTCACACCCGGCTTTAAGGTCACATGAAAGGCATACGCCTCTCTTGCCATCTCACGCCATTCTTTCACAAGCATCTCCGGTGTATCCGGAAAACCAAACCGCTCTTTCGTATATTTTGCCGCTTCCGGGAACCCCATCGCTGCGATCTTCTGCATGTAATCCTCCGGTACAGCGAGGTTTCTTTTTTTCAGGAAATCAATATCGACCTGGCTCCAGACTCCCATGGAATCCAGCAGAGTGCCGTCCAGATCAAAGATTGCCCCTTTCCACTGTATTTCTGCCATTTTTTACTCCTTTTTACCGGATTTTTCTGTTTTGTCCGGTTCTGTGTAAAGCGGACATTCGCAATCCGCTTCGCTACTTGCTCATGAACGCAGTCGCTTCACGATCTTTCAGTGGGAGTTTTCAACTCCCACTGACATAAGCATCCCCCTCACCCGCCGCTTAGTGTTCCGCGCACTTGAAGCGGGGGAATGCTTATCTGCGTTCATTCTAGTATAAACCCGGACAATTGACAACATCTTTTCTGAATAGAAATATTTCTCTTGACAACTTTCTTTTTCTGTGTATAATACAAAAACATAGAGCAAAGGCGTTCTGGAAAATTTCCGGAGCGCTTTTTGTTTATCATAAGACCGTTTTGTCGTTGGACAGACCAGAAACGTAAGGGCGCGTTTTTTCCGGATGGAAGAAGCGCGTTTTTTGTTTTCTCTTCAGACAGACCGGTCAACAAAAAGGAGGAGAAAATTATGGAATTCTCAGCAGTAAACACAATCTGGGTCCTTGTAGGTGCCGCTCTGGTCTTCTTCATGCAGGCCGGTTTCGCCATGGTAGAGGCTGGCTTTACCCGTGCCAAGAATGCCGGCAACATCATCATGAAAAACCTCATGGATTTCTGTATCGGAACCCCCGTATTCTGGCTCGTCGGTTTCGGTATCATGTTCGGAGCCGGCAACGGCTTCTTCGGTCAGATCGGCGGTATCGCCTCGGAAGCCAATTATGGAACAGCCATGACACCTGACGGCGTTCCTTTCTGGGCCTTCCTCATTTTCCAGACCGTCTTCTGTGCTACAGCTGCCACCATCGTTTCCGGTGCCATGGCAGAACGTACCAAATTTCTTTCTTATTGCATTTACAGCCTGATCATCAGCCTGGTGGTTTATCCGGTTTCCGGTCACTGGATCTGGGGCGGCGGCTGGCTTTCCCAGCTCGGTTTTCATGATTTCGCCGGTTCTGCCGCTGTTCATATGGTCGGTGGTGTGGCCGCTTTCATCGGTGCCCTGATCCTTGGTCCCCGTATCGGGAAATACGACAAAAACGGTAAACCCAAAGCCATTCCCGGTCACAACCTGACCATCGGTGCTCTCGGCGTTTTCATCCTCTGGTTCTGCTGGTTCGGTTTCAACGGCTGCTCCACTGTCAGCATGGAAGGGGAAGCGATCGTCACCGCCGGCAAGATCTTCGTCACCACCAACCTGGCTGCTGCTGTTGCCACCTGCACCGTTATGATCCTCACCTGGGTCCGTTACAAAAAACCGGATGTTTCCATGTCCTTAAACGGAACCCTGGCAGGCCTGGTAGCCATCACTGCAGGCTGTGATACCGTTTCCCCTACTTCTGCAGCCATCATCGGTATCCTGTCCGGTTTCGTCGTTGTCTTCGGTATTGAATTTATTGATAAGGTCCTGAAAGTAGACGATCCGGTCGGTGCAGTCGGTGTCCATGGGCTCAACGGTCTTTTCGGTACTCTGGCCGTCGGTCTTTTCTCTGATGGAACCGGTACTGAATGGAAGGGACTTTTCACAGGCGGCGGTTTCCATCTCCTTGGCATCCAGATTCTCGGTATCATCTGTGTCGTTGCCTGGGTCGCTGTCACCATGACGATCGTTTTCCAGGTTCTGAAACACACGATCGGCCTTCGTGTTCCTGCTGAGGAAGAGATTGCAGGTCTTGATATCGTCGAGCACGGCATCGCAAGCAGTTATGCAGGCTTCTCCGTTCATGACAATGTCGGTCCGGTTCCTGCTCCGATGACCGGTGTCACCAAGGTTTCCACAGGTACCGCTTCTGCCACCCAGGCTCCTGCTGAAGTTTCTCCTTCCGAGGGCTCCCAGGGTACGCATAAGCTCACCAAGGTGGTCATCGTCACCCGCCAGAACAAACTGGAAGAGTTTATGCACGCCATGAATGCCATTGGTGTCACCGGCGTCACAGTTACCAACGTTCTCGGCTGCGGTGTACAAAAAGGTGCTTCTGCTTACTACCGTGGTGTGGAAATGGATATGAGTCTTCTTCCCAAAGTAAAGATCGAGATCGTAGTCAGTGCCGTTCCGGTACAGACCGTCATCGATACTGCCAAAGCCGTTCTTTATACCGGTCAGATCGGTGATGGAAAGCTTTTTGTCTACGATATTGAAAATGTAGTCAAGATCCGTACCGGTGAAGAAGGATTCGATGCCCTTCAGGATACGCTTCAGTAACAACAAAAGCCCCCGTCCGGCTGCTCCCTACAGCCAGGACGAGGGCTTTCTTATGTTCAGAAAGAAAAAATCACTGCTCCAAAACCGTTCAGATCATAGCAGAAAGACTGCTGCATCTGACCGGAAGGGATCGCTTCTGCTTCATATACCTCCGATTTTTCTTCTTTCTCTCCACCAAATCTTTTCCAGCTGCTGTCCAGAAGCAGTTCATAGCTTCCGCTCTCCGGCACTCCCAGATGGTATGTTTTCCGCTCCACCGGAGTGAAATTGATGACAAAAAGAAGATTTTTCCCGTTTCTTCCGAAGCGGGCAAAGCTTACGATGCTCTCTTCGGAATCATCCGGATCCATCCAGCGAAAGCCGGCCGGATCATAATCCAGCTCATAGAGAGCCGGGTACTCCCGGTAGATCTCATAGAGGGCTCTCATGTACCGCTGCATCCCCAGATGTTTCGGCTCGGTCAGAAGAAACCAGTCCAGTTCCCGTTGTTCACTCCACTCCCGTTCCTGGGCAAATTCCTGCCCCATGAAAAGAAGCTTTTTCCCCGGATGCCCCATGTAAAAACCATAATAGGCCCTGAGATTGCCAAAGGGATCCAGTCCCTCTCCTGCAGGCATTTTCCCCAGAAGGGAATGTTTTCCATGAACCACCTCATCATGGGAAAGCGCCTGGATAAAATGCTCTTTATAAGCATAAACCATACCAAAGGTCAGATGATCGTGGTGATAGCTCCGGTAAATCGGGTCTTTTTCCATATAGGCCAGGGTATCGTTCATCCAGCCCATATTCCATTTCATATGAAAGCCCAGACCCTGTCCTTGCGGTTCTGCGGTAACTCCCGGCCAGGAGGTGGATTCCTCGGCGATCATTACCGTCCCCGGAGCAAATTCCCGGACAGTACGGTTCAAAAGCTGGAGAAACTCCACCGCTTCCAGATTCTGATTGCCTCCGTAGCTGTTCGGGATCCATTCTCCGGGGCCACGCCCGTAATCCAGATAAAGCATAGAAGAGACCGCATCCACCCGAAGCCCGTCCAGGTGATATTCCTTCAGCCAGAAGACCGCGCTGGCACAGAGAAAATTCCGTACTTCTTTTTTTCCGTAATCGAAAACCTTTGTCCCCCACTCCTTGTGCTCTCCCTTTCTGGGATCTTCATATTCATAGAGCGGCGTTCCGTCAAAGCAGGACAGACCGTGAGAATCTTTCGGGAAATGAGCCGGCACCCAGTCCAGATAAACGCCAATGCCTTTCCGGTGCAGATAATCCACCAGATACATGAAATCTTTCGGATTGCCGTATCTGGAGGTAGGTGCAAAATACCCGGTGACCTGGTAGCCCCAGGAGCCATCGAAGGGATACTCCATGATCCCCAGAAATTCCACATGGGTATATCCCATCTCCTCTGCATAATCTCCAAGCGCATGCGCCAGCTGTTTATAATTCAGGAAACCATCCGGATCGACCTCGCTGACGGGCCGTTTCTGAAAAGATCCAGGATGGACTTCCAGAATATTGACCGCTTCACTCCGGTAATCCTTTTTTTCCCGTTCTTCCATCCATTCCTGATCCCGCCAGCAGTAATCCTCGATTTCTGCCACCCGGGAAGCATTTCCCGGTCTTACCTCACTTTCGAAGGCATACGGATCTGCTTTATAGAGGGTTGCTCCGTCCCTCGTGTGGATACAATATTTATAAAGATCTCCCTCAATGGCCCCCGGCACAAAAGTCTCATAGATTCCGGAATCACCCAGCCGTTCCATGCAGCCGGCCTCTTCCCGCCAGCCGTTAAAGGTACCTATGACACTGACGGATCTCGCTGACGGAGCCCAGACAGAAAAGCATACGCCCTCCATTCCGTCCTTTTCCGCCAGATGGGCACCAAACCTTTTATAAACTTCAAAATGCCTCCCGATCCCAAAAAGATACTGATCCACAGATTCTGCCATGGTCACATCCTGATACTGCTTTACTCTCTCGTACATCCTGCATCTCCCAAACAATTCTGTCAATTTTCTGTTCTCATCATAGCATCGGACAGATCGGATGTCTATGCTTTTTCTACATCGTAAACATCACGATCAGCATTTCCACACTCATCTGATCATTCATGCGGCCGGTTTTTACGGCTTCTTCCGCCTCCACACATTCTCTGACCGCCTGCTCCAGTTCCTCATAAGTGAAGCTTTCCATCTGCCTCCAGGAATTTTTTACAATAAAAGGCTGGATCTTCATACGGGAAGCGATGCTGTTCTGGTCATAGCCCTGGTTTTTCAGCTCTTTCATCTGCAGAAGCTGATTGAACTGCCGGGCGATGAGAAAGAGGATCCGCATGGGAGGTTCTTTCAAAGCCAGTAGGTCATAGTAGAGATCCATGGCTTTTTTCTGCTGCTTCTGTGCCACAGCCCGGATCATATCAAAGATCTTGTTTTCCGTCCGGGTGATGCAGATCTCTTCCACATCTTCCGGGCGGATCTCGTTTTTGTCCAGTGTATAGCAGAAAAGCTTCTCCAGTTCCATCTGGATATTGCCCATGTCGTCCCCGGCCTTTTCAAGAAAAAGATGCATCGCGGATTCTGTGATCTGTTTCCCCTCCTTTTTCACACTGGAAAGGATCCAGCGCATGAGGCTCCGCTCATCCTGACGGCCAAATTCTACAATGCGGCCCGCGCTTTTCACGGCCTTATAGAGCTTGCCTCTCTTGTCCACTTCCTCTTCCACGAAGACCATGCAGGTGGTGTCCGGCATGGATTTTATGTAGTCCGCCAGCTCGGGGCTGGCGTTTTTGAAAAAGCCGGTATCTTCCAGAAGGATCAGCCGTTTATCCGCAAAGAAGGGCATGGTCTCCGCCTGGTCGATGACTGCCTTCGGGTCCACATTTTTTCCCGTATAGACGGAAAGATTCATCGTGTCGCCCTCGGGAAGCACGGCCTCCGTCAGCTTTTTCTTATAGAGCTGGCGGAGATAAGGCTCCTCCCCGCAGAGAAGATATACCTTTTGAAATTCTTTTTTCCGAATGTCCTCTATTAAATCCTTCATGTTTCCTCCTGTTATCCGGTAAAATCACTGCCTCTATTATAGCGCATTCTCTTCTTTCGGGAAACCGGAAATTTTCCGGCTTTTTATTCCGCTTTCTCTGCCGCCTGTTTTTTCATTTCTTTTTTCCGGCGGGTCATAAGGCCTCCCACCCGGCCGGTCTCCTTGGCAGACAGGCTTCTCCAGCCGTCCTTCATTACCCGGTCCAGAAGCCCCAGTTCCTCGGCGATCTCGTATTTCAGCTCCTCCTCCGGAGTCAGACTGTGAAGATCGATCTTTTTCTTTTTTGACATGATAAAAGCCACACTCCTTTTTTCTTTTTCTGGAGTATGGCCTTTTATCGTTACTCTTATGCTTCTTTTTCGAAATCCACCTCAATCTCACCCATTCCACATTCCAGAGTGAGCTTTTTGTCGGAACCGTTACTGATCTCCTGGCCGCTGCCAAGACCGGAAAAATCGCGGTCTCCAAGACTGATGTTACCCATTCCGCATTCCAGGCTGTAATCGTAATCTTCTTCCGAACCGGCAAGTTCCAGATACATGGAGCCGATGCCGCATTTTAAGTTTCCAGTTTTTTTGATTTCCCCGGAAAAATCAAACTCGCCGACACCACATTCTCCGTCGAGCTCTTCCACCTGAAGTTCATCTACCGTGAGCGTTCCGACGCCGACCTGGGCTTTCAGCTTCCTGATGTCCGTTCCTTTCGGCACCTCCAGCACAATGGCTACCTCATCCTTGCTGCTGTTGCCAAAGCTGGAAATATTGATGCCAAAGAAATACTGTGCCTTTTTCGAGGTGACTTTTAAGGTTGTTCCATCCTGTTCGCAGAAAAATTTGCCTGTTCCGGCGGAGCGGAGCACGAAATCCTTACCTGATCCATAGCAGACCGTGAGCTCGCCCACGCCCATATTGAGATCCAGATTTTCTATGTTCTGAAAATGCTGTTCCTCTCCCTCGGTCACCTTTATCTGATCGCCGGTGACAAACGCATGCTTCTCCGAATCATAGCTCACAGAAAGGTCGCTGACTCTTCCTCCCATGGTGTAAGCGGTCAGGCAGAGCACAATTCCAAGAAGCAGAAAGCCTCCTGACAAAATAAGAGAAATCTTCGTAAATCTTTTCATGCCCTTGCTCCTCCTCTTCTATGAAAAATCTTTCTGCAAAGCCATTTGATCCCCCGCCAGCAGGCCGGAACGCCTCTTCCGATCACCCACATGAGGAGAAGCAACAGCAAAATTCCTGCTGCCAGGCAGATAAAGCCGCTGCCGCAGAACATCAGAGCCACGCCGGGCGCCAGGGCAAGCCTCGCAACACCCACAACCAGAAATACGATTCCTGCCAAAAAGCCCGCCGCCATCACCATAGCCACAGCCACGGCCAGAAGCGCCACACAGACCAGGAACGACAGGGCCAGGGCAAACACCGTAACCAGCACCGGAATGCCAATCGGGATTCCGATAAACAGCACCAGGCAGACGATTCCGAAGGTCCGCCAGCCGCTGGATTTCTTCGGCTGCTTCTCATAGCTTCCGTAATTTTCCGGAACCGGGCGACTGTAGGTGTTTTTATCGTAAGGGCTGCCGGCATTCTCGTAGCTGTCCGTTCCAAGACCGGTCTTCAGGCCGTTTTTGATCTGCTCGGCGACCTTCTCCGGGCTTTCCAGCTCCCGGATCACCTCCGCTTCCCGGCCTTCGCCTGCATCGTCAAAATATCCCCTGTAAAACTCCAGAGCCGCTTCCCTCTCCTCTGCCGGAATGTCCTGCAAAAGAGCGGCGAGCTTCTCCAGAAACTCCTGTTTTGTCATGGTTTTTTCCTCCCTGTAAAGATACTGGTAATTCTCTCGGAATATTCTTTCCACTCGGTAATATAAAGATTGAGCTGGCGGCGGCCGCTCTCCGTGATCTTATAATACCGGCGGTTCCTTCCTCCGTATTCCATGTCATAGACTTCCAGGCAGCCGTCCTTTAAAAGCCGCCGCAGGACCGGATAAAGGGTAGACTCGGAAACGTCCAGGACGGCCCGGACTTCCTGGGTGATCTTGTACCCGTAGGTTCCTTCCTTCTCCTCCGACACCACAGCCAGGACAATGGCATCCAGAAGTGCTGCACCTGTGTTAAATACCATCTGATCAACTCCTGTGTGATTACTATTTCATGAGCAATACTATATATTATATAATATTGTTTGTCAAGTATGTTT
>CAKRQP010000039.1:0-17284 GCA_934393555.1 uncultured Lachnospiraceae bacterium | reverse complement strand
ACGAAATCCACGAGGTCATGGACGTGGAGGACATTTCCACAGGCAAAGACACCGGAAAGGCTCGTCTCCATACTCTCATTGACCAGGGGACCGCGGGTGACGGGCGACATCTTCGCCCCCAGCTCCTCGGTCAGTTCATTCTCCGGAAGAAGGCCCACCGACAGGAGCAGCGTATCACAGGGAATGTATTCTTCTGTGCCGGGGATGGGTTTCATCCGCTCATCCACTTTCGCCAGGGTCACGCCTTCCACCCGCTCTTTTCCATGGATCTTCACCACTGTGGTGGACAGCTTCAGGGGGATGCCGAAATCGTCCAGGCACTGGACAATGTTCCGTTTCAGGCCGCCGGAGTAGGGCATGATCTCTGCTACCGTATGGACCTTTGCCCCTTCCAGTGTCATCCGGCGTGCCATAATAAGGCCGATATCACCGGAGCCTAAGATCACCACATCCCTGCCCGGCATCTTTCCCTCGATGTTGACCAGGCGCTGGGCCGTTCCTGCGGAATAGACGCCCGCCGGACGGAAACCGGGGATATTCAAGGCTCCCCTCGGCCGCTCCCGGCAGCCCATGGCCAGGATGATGGCCTTCGTCCGGATCGTCAGGATGCCGTCCTTGCGGTTCATGGCCGTGATGTATTTTTCGCCCTCTTCCTCCTCCAGGTCCACCACCATGGTGTCGGTAAGGCAGGGGATCCCTGCTTCTTCCACCTGCCTGATGAAGCGGTAAGCGTATTCCGGTCCCGTAAGCTCTTCCTTGAAGGTATGGAGGCCGAAGCCGTTGTGGATGCACTGGTTCAGGATCCCTCCGAGGACCGTATCACGCTCCAGGATCAGGATGTCTTCCACCCCTGCCTTGCGGGCTGCCAGTGCTGCCGCCAGGCCTGCCGGCCCGCCGCCGATAATGGCCAGGGCCGTTTCCATGCTTTTTCTTCCTTCTGCCATTATCTCTCACCTCCTGTCAGCATCCGGGAGTCCCCTCCGGCCTTCGTGACCTCTTCCAGCGGGATCCCGAGCTCCCTTGCCAGGATCTCCATCACCTTCGTGGAACAGAAACCGGCCTGGCAGCGCCCCATGCCGGCCCTTGTGCGCCGTTTGATCCCGTCCAGGGAACGGGCCCCCAGCGGCCGGCGGATGGCATCGATGATCTCCCCCTCTGTGACTTTTTCACAGCGGCAGATGACCGTCCCGTAGGCCGGATTTTCCGCGATCAGCTCTGCTGCCTCGGCCGGATCCATCGAGGCAATACAGGGGATGTCTTTTCTCGTTTCCTGGAAATCACGCTTTTCTTCTACCTTTTTCGTCACCCGGAGCTTCTCCACGATCTTTTCCGCCATCCATTCCCCGATCGCCGGAGCACTGGTAAGGCCGGGTGATTCGATACCGACGGCATCAAAAAAGCCCGGTGCGTCTTTCACTTCGCCCAGGATAAAATCATCCCCGTCTTCGTGGGCACGGAGTCCCGCAAAGGAGGTGATGGTCACTCCCCTCGGAAGGCTCTTCACACTCAGAGCCGCTTTTTTCAGCACCTCGTCCAGACCTTCCGCCGTGGTATCCACGCCCTCTTTGTCGGAAATATCCGTGGCGGTCGGACCCACCATGAGGTTTCCGTGGACAGTCGGCGTCACAAGAACGCCCTTTCCCATGGCAGTCGGCATCTGGAAGATCGTATGGGAGACCAGACGGCCCACTTTTTTATCCATCAGGCAGTACTCGCCCTTCCGCGGAGTGATATGGAGCTTTTCTCCACTGACCTGATTGTGGAACGCATCTCCGTACAGACCGGCGGCATTCACCACGGTCCGTGTTTCATAGCTTCCTTTCTCCGTCACCACACGATAACCTTCCGCATGTTCCGGAAAGTCTGCCTTCTCTACGGTCAGAACCCCTTCCTTCAGATGGAACTCCACCCCGTTCACGGCCGCATTCTCTGCCAGGGCGATGTTCAGCTTGAAGGGGCAGACGATGCCTCCGGTCGGCGCATGGAGGGCGCAGACCACATCCTCCGAAAGGGCAGGCTCCAGTGCCAGAAGCTCTTTTTTCTCCAGGATCTCCAGCCCTTCTGCCCCGTTCTTTTTCCCCTGCTCCAGGAGTTTTTCCAGATGGGGACGGTCCTTCTCGTCAAAACAGAGCACCAGGGAACCGTTCCTCTTATAAGGAAAGTCCAGCTTTCTGGAAAGCTCCTCCATCATCCGGCTTCCGCGGATGTTCATTTTTGCCTTCCAGCTGCCGGGAACTGCGTCAAAACCGGCATGGGCGATGCCGCTGTTTGCCTTGGAGGTGCCGGAACAGACATCCTCCCCCTTTTCAAACAGGGCAGTCTTCAAATCATAGCGGGAAAGCTCGCGCGCGATCGCCGAGCCTGTCACACCCCCGCCAATGATCAGTACATCATACATTTCCTGTTCCTCCTGTTTCCTGAATGATTTTTCTTGCTTTGTCCGGGTAGTTGGTGATGATCGCCTCGATCCCGGCTTTTGCAAGTGCTTTCATGTCTGCCTCTTCGTTGACCGTCCAGGCATGTGTTTTCAGCCCAAGAGCTCTGGTCTTTTCCAGATATCCCGGATACTGGATATTGTAATAAAGCGGATGCAGTGCATCTGCGCCTACCGTCTTTTTCGCATAATCCCAGACATTTACAATGCCATCTGCGTAAAGGATCCCGGTCCGTACAGACGGCTCCAGTTCTTTCATGCGGATCAGGCTGTAATGGTTAAAGGAAGAATACCAGAGTTTCTCCTCCATTCCTTTCTCACGGGCCAGTTTCAGCAGTTTTTTCTCAATATCCGGGTAAAAATAAATACCTGTTTTCAGCTCTACATTGATTTCCAGTCCGGTCGGTTTCAAAAGATCATACACCTCTGCCAGTGTAGGGATCACGGAATTGGCATATTCCGGATGCGTCTGATTGGCTTTGAAGGATTTCAATTCTCTTACCGTATAATCTTTTACTTTTCCCTTACCGTCTGTCACCCGGTCGATGATCTCATCATGGATCACCACCAGTTCTCCGTCTTTGCTCAGCTGCACATCCAGCTCCACACCGTCTGCTTTCTGCTTTGCTGCCAGTTCAAATGCTTCCAGTGTATTTTCCGGTGCATATCCGGATGCTCCTCTGTGTGCCCATACCTTTGTACTCATCGTTCTGCCTCCTCGTGTTCTTATTCTTTTGGTTAGTTGTTCTGTTTTTTATCTGGCAAAACATTTATAATTTGTATGTTTTGCATAAATTATATTTCTTTTTTCTGAAATTGAAAAGAGTTTTTTTCTGAAATTTTGAAATGCCCCGCAAAAATCTGCGGGGCATCCGGTATCTGATCTGTCAGGATCTTTTTTACTCATTTACCAGGTTATATTCCTCGATGGAGCTGTTGATCTGAGATGCCATCTCTGCGGCTGCATCCTCCGGTGTTGCCTGTCCGTTCAGCATATTTTCGATCTGCTGCTGCACGATCTGTCTTGCCTCCGGGAATACGCTTAAGAGTGCGCCTGCATACTGCGGAGCGCTGTCATGGAGCTGATCCAGTGCAGTCTGGAACTGCGGATATTTTTCAATATTCTCTTTGAAGACATCCTCGTTCTGTGCATTGACATTTACCGGGAAGTAACCGGTCTGGGCATTCCAGTAAGCCTGAGATTCCGGAGAAACCAGGAATTCTACAAATTTCCATACGGCTGCCTCTTTTACCTCATCCTCGTTGTTCAGGGCCCACAGAGAAGCACCGCCGATGGATACGCCGCCCTGGTCCGCATCGGTAACGGAAGGATAATAAGCCGTTCCGATCTCAAAGCTTCCGTTGACGTCCTCCAGATACTGCTTCAGGGATGCAGTGGAACCAAGAGTCATCGCTGATTTTCCTGCGGTGAAATCCACGCCGCCGTCACTTCCGACATTGGGGGCTGCTCCTGCCTCATATAGTTTGTTCCACTCGTTGAGGATGTTGAGCATACCGCCGTTGCTGTCGAACTCTACTGCGGTAGCTGCTGCCTCACGGCCGTTTCCGTTGTCTGCAAAGCTCAGACCCTGTTTGCACAGCCACTGCTCGACAAACCAGCCGTAGATACCGATGGAAATAGCCTCTCCTGCTCCGCCCTGGCTTACCAGCTGATCACTGATATTCAGGATGCCTTCCAGGCTTGTCGGTACTTCTTCGATACCGGCTTTTTCAAACATGTCCTTGTTGTAGTAAAGAATCGGTGTGGAAGAGTTGAAGGGCATGGAATACAGTTTGTTATCTACCGTGTAATAAGCCAGTACATTGGGCTCCAGCTGGCTGGCATCAAAGCCTGCGGCATCGATCAGGTCCTGCATGGGAACTACCCAGCCGGAATCGATCATGAAACGGGTTCCCAGGTCGTAGATCTGTACCAGGTCTGCGCCCATATTTCCGATCTGCGCACTTTTCAGTTTGTTGATGGCATCATCGTACTCACCCTGATACTCGGCATTTACTGTGATCCCGTACTCGTTTTCCTGGTTGAATTTATCGATCAGATAATTCAGTGCATCTCCGTTGACACCGCCCATGGAATGCCAGAACTCGATGGTGGTTCCGGAAAGCTGAGAGTCATCTACAGCGGCAAAGCTGGTCATACCAAGCAGCATGGCTGCGGTCAGTGTTCCTGTTAATGCGGTAAAAATCTTTTTTCTCATGTTTGAAATCCTCCATAAATTTTTGTGTTTCTATATAAACTCCGGAAATTTTCCGGAGGATCAGCCTTTTACGGCTCCGGAGAACATACCCCGGATCATCTGTTTCTGTCCTACAATGAAGATGATGAGTGACGGGAGCATACAGATCACTACGCCTGCCATGGTAAGGGAGATGGACTGGGCATCTACTGCATTCAGCATCGAGATACCGATCTGAACGGTCCGCATGCTGTCAGATCCGGTGACCAGAAGGGGCCAGAGGTACATGTTCCAGGCATTGATGAACGTGTAGATTGCCATGGCTCCGATGGCTGCCTTGGTCAGAGGCATCAGGATCTTTACAATAAAGCGTATATTGGAACATCCGTCCAGCTTCGCTGACTCATAAAGAGAGATCGGGAAGGTCAGATAAAACTGACGGAACAGAAAGATTCCCATGGCACTGGTCAGAGAAGGAATGATCAGCACCGTATAGGTATTCAGAAGACCCATCTGGCTTACCGTCAGATAGTTGGAAATGATCGTCGCTTCACCCGGAACCATCATTGTGGCCATTACCAGCATGAACAGGAGATTTTTTCCTTTAAACTCCAGAAATGAGAAGGAAAAAGCGGCCAGAGAACAGGTGATGATCTGTCCTGCAGTGATACAGCCTGCTACGATAAAGGAGTTCAGGATAAATTTTCCGAGGGACACCTGGGAAAGAGCATTTTTCACATTTTCCAGGGTAGGATGCGAGGGAACCAGGTTCATCGCCATGCTGTTCAGCTCATTTGACGGCATCAGCGCCACGCTGATCGCATAGAGAAGAGGCAGCATCATAAAGATGGCCATAAAGGTATTCAACGTCACAAGGACGGTCTTCTGCGTTCTGTTTTTTCTTCTGGCACGGGCTCTCATGGTCCGATGCAGTTCCTGGAGCTGCGCTTCGTTTTCCGGCACCGCAGCCGCCGTGTTTTCCATTGCTGTCATCAGTATTTCACTCCTTTTTTCTCAACTTTGAACATCACCAGTGTCAGAGCCATAATGATCAGAAAGAGGATGACGGACTGGGCTGCCGCGCTTCCGAACCGGTAGTTAAAGAACGCATCCCGGTAAATGGAATACACGATGAGATTGGTGGATTCTCCGGGTCCTCCCTGCGTCAGAAGCTTGACCTGACCGAAGGACTGGAAGGCTCCGATGATATTGACCACCAGCGTATAGAACATGATGGGACTTAATCCCGGAAGTGTCAGGCTGAAAAACTGCTGGACACCGCTGGCTCCGTCTACGGAGGCACGCTCATAAATGCTGTCATCGATATTCGCAAGTCCTGCTGAAAAATACAGGAAATTGATGCCGCTGTTCAGCCAGGCGGTCAGTACAGCCACACAGACCAGTGCATATTTCGGATCTGCGATCCAGTTGATGCCAAGTCCTGTCACTTTATTCAGGATACCGATCGTCGGATTCAGGATGATCTTGAAGATCATGGCCGCAGAACTGGAAGCGATCGCCATGGGAAGGGCATAGGAAGTACTGAAAAAACGGATTCCCGGAATCGCTTTGTTGCAGAGCACTGCCGCGATCAGTCCCAGGATCATGCTTCCCGCTACCACAATGACCACAAAGATCAGGGTTACCATAAGGCTGTTCCGGAAGGAAGCAGAGGTCAGAAGGTTTTTATAATTTTCAAAACCGACAAAAAGCTTTGCCTGACCGAGCTTGTTCGTCTTGAAAAGGCTCAGATAAATCGTTTTAAAAAACGGATAAAACAGAAAGACTGCAAACACCAGAATGCTGGGGATCAGATATCCGTAAGGGCCGAAACGGGCCGTCAGCTTGTATTTTTGTTTCATTTTCTTTTCCTCCTAAATCAGGCCAGATAAAACAGATTTTCGCCTGTTTCCCGGTCAAACAGATACAGCTTGTCCAGATTCAGGTACACCGAAACGATATCTCCCGGCTTTGCCTGGTTTTCCGCTTCCACTCTGGCGCAACACTGTTCACCGCCCAGTTCAAAGTACAGGATCACTTCCGATCCCAGAAGCTCTCTGGCTGTCACCTGTACCTGCACCGGCTGGCTGATCCGTACATCAGCTGCCTCCTTGACCATCACCGGACTGAAGATATCCTCCGGACGGATCCCAAGCTTCAGTTCTCCGGTCTCATACCCTTTCTTCTTCAGAAGAAAACTCTGGTTTTCAGAAAGAGGCATTTCCCAGTCGCGGACGGTGATGTATTTTTTCCCTTCCCGGTCGATCAGCCTGGTCGGAAAGAAATTCATGGAAGGCGATCCGATAAAGCCGGCAACAAACTGATTCACCGGATTGTTATAAAGCACAGACGGGGCAGCCACCTGCTGGATCACGCCTTCTTTCATGACAACGATCCTTGTCCCGAGTGTCATCGCCTCCGTCTGATCATGCGTCACATAAATGATCGTGGTTCCAAGCTTTTCATGAAGTCTGGCGATCTCCACCCGCATCTGTACACGGAGCTTTGCATCCAGGTTGGATAAGGGTTCATCCATAAGAAAGATCTTGGGTTCCCGGATCATGGCGCTTCCGATCGCCACACGCTGACGCTGTCCGCCGGAAAGTTCTCCCGGTCTGCGGTCCAGAAGATGTTCGATCTCCAGGATCCGTGCTGCTTCATGAACCTTTTTATCGATCTCTTTTTTCGGCACCTTACGGATCTTCAGTGCATATGCCATATTTCCATACACCGTCATATGAGGGTACAAGGCATAATTCTGAAAAACCATGGACATTTCCCGTTTCTGCGGTTCCACATAGTTCATCAGTTTACCGTCCATCCAGAGTTCACCGCCGGAGATTTCTTCCAGACCGGCGATCATCCGGAGTGTGGTAGACTTTCCACAGCCGGAAGGTCCTACAAAAATGATAAATTCCCGATCCTGGATCTCCAGGTTAAAATTTTTCACAACCTGATTGTTATTGGGATAAATTTTCGACACATTACGCAAAGCCAGACTTGACATGCTATCCTCCTGCACTTCTTTATTCAACGCTTTAGAGGATACTGCCCCTCTGTAAAAAGGGCCCCCTTCCGTCTGTAAAGCTTCCGTTAACTTTTTTTTGCAATGTAAAATCCAGCCATCTTTTTGTAACAGATATGAAAAAAGCCCGGGAAATTACTTCCCAGGCTCAGGCTTTTTGGAATCTTCAGGATTCCGGACTGTTTTCTGTTTCACGGCGCCGTCTGCGGTAATCGGCAAGCTCCAGGGCATCCTGTACCGCCAGGCCGTTTTCTCCTGCCATCGTTTCCAGATGATGGCGGAATTCATGCAGGACGGTCTTTCTCACCCGTTCTTTTAAGGTTTCCGGGTCGAGCGTTCCATAAAGCCGCATAAAAGACCCGTAATAAATATGGATCATCCGTCCAAGATAAGGATCCGTACAGTACTCTCCCAGAATGATGAGTTCATTGTGCAGAGACTCCGGATGGATCCGGCATTCTTCCTTTACATTCACGCCGCCGTTGAGATCCCGGAAAAAAGCTTCCGGAAGACTCCCTGCGATCTCATCCACAAGGTCTGCAAATGCTTCATACGTCACCATCGTTCTGCCTCCTTATCCCTGAAAAAAGCGCCCGGCCGCATCTTTTGCTGTAAGATCAAAAGAACGGCAGGACGCTTGTCTTTCGCAAAGTCTCTGTCTTATTTCTCCGTTGCGGTCTCCGTCTCCGTGGCGGCCTCGGTTGCTGCCTCGCTTGCAGCCTCCGTGGTTGCCGCCTCGGTCACTGTTTCAGTGGCTGCCTCGGTAGTTGCTGCCTCTGTCGCTGCCGCCTCGGTCACTGCTTCGCTTGCTGCATCAGTGGCTGCTTCTGTGGTCACTGCCTCGCTTGCTGTCTCTGTCGCAGTCTCCGTAGAGGCCTCTGTCTCGGTTTCCTTCATCTGATAGGTATCTGTAAAGCCAAGCGTTGCCAGAAGGTCAGAATCTGTGGAGATCTTCGCATCTTCTTTCCAGCCGTCCAGAGTCGTGGTATAGAGATCGCTCTTTCTCTGAGAAATGATGGTATCCTTCTGCTCATTGGTCTTCTCTTCATCGAAAGTTGTCACCATCTGAAGCACATAATAACCGCCATCGGTCTCGATCAGTTCATCTGCCACCTCACCGTCGGAAAGCTTGTCAGCCGCTTCCTTCAGCGTGTCATTCAGTGTACCATTGTCTGTGCCGTAAGAGCTGGTCACCGGAGAACGGTCCTCTCCCAGGTCTGTAAGGGCATCTGCCATATCCTCGCCGCCTTTGACTGCATCGAGGAGCTTCTGTGCCTCTTCTTTCTTGGCTGCCTTATCTTCATCGCTCATTTCCACAGAGTTGCCATCTTCATCGGTGCTGCCTGCCGTGCTGAAAAGAACGTATTTTACGGTCTTCTGTGCCGCTTCCTCATCGCTGACATTGGTATCCACATCTGCAATGATGGCATTGTACATTCTGGACTGGACCGTATAAAGAGTCAGAAGACGCTCCACATTCTCCTGTGTGGCGTTCATGGCCTTCATGGTCTTCTCATCGTTCGTTTCAATGAATTTCTTTGCCGCATCTGTGATCTTTGTCTTATCTTCATCCGTGATCGAAACACCGTAATCGCTCATATGCTGCTCCATCAGGAACATATTTTCAATGCTCTCGACCACGTTATTCTTTGTCGTCTCGCCATAGGTTTCCCACATATTGTCACCCATGAAAGAAGCATAAAGACTCTGCATCTGTGCCTGATTGTAACGCAGCATCAGATTTACCAGTCCGAGGCTTGCCGTATCATCTCCCACGGTAACTGCTGCCTTTCCTGCCTTGGAACCGCAGCCGGTCAGTGAAGCTGCTGCCATGCAGGCACACAGACCTGCCACCAGTAATTTTCTCCCTAATTTGTTCATAAAAATGAATCCTCCTGTCTCATTACCTTCTGCTATTATAGCCCTTTTTTCCTCTTCCCGCAACGATTTTGTAGAATTTACACACTTTTTTCACAGGCTGCTCCCGGTACCAGTGCCTGAAATTCCTTCAGAAGTTCTCCCACCACGTAGAGTACATCCTGATTATCGTTTCCGCTTTTTCTGGGCTTGCTGTAAAGGAAATAGGGATTGGTATCAATGACAAACTTCAGCCTGCCTTTTCCCCTTTTCACCAGCTCTTCGATCTTCACGGGATCCGCAATGGCATGTTCAAACATGGTAAAGCGGATAAAATCGCCTTTCTGCGCCACCTCCGTAAAATAACAGCGGTGGGCCAGTGCCTTGAGGCTTGCAATGGAAAGCAGATTCTGTACGGAACGGGGCGGTTCCCCGAAGCGGTCCATGAGCTCTTCCAGCATATCATCCCGCTCTTCTTCTGATTCAATGCCGGCGATCCTTTTATAAATATCCAGCTTCTGCATCTCGTTTTTGATGTAACGCTCGGGAATAAAGGCATTCACATCCAGATCGATGGTGGTCTCAAATTCTTCGCTCTCCTGCCATTCGCCCTTCTGTTCTTTGACCGCCTCATTGAGCATCTTGCAGTAGAGGTCGTATCCTACCGCCTCCATATGACCATGCTGCTCCGCTCCCAGCAGATTTCCGGCCCCCCGGATCTCCAGATCCCGCATGGCGATCTTAAAGCCGCTTCCAAGATCCGTAAATTCCCGGATCGCATGCAGTCTCTTTTCTGCTACTTCCTTCAGCATCTTGTTCCGTTTATACATCAGAAAGGCATAGGCCGTCCGGTTGGACCGTCCCACCCGGCCACGGAGCTGATACAGCTGTGAAAGCCCCATATTGTCGGCATCATGGATGATCATGGTATTGACATTGGAAATGTCAAGTCCCGTCTCAATAATGGTCGTGGACACCAGTACATCGATCTCTCCATTGATAAAATCATACATGATCCGCTCAAGCTCATGCTCCTTCATCTGCCCGTGTGCAAAGGCCACATTTGCCTCCGGCACCAGCTTTGCAAGGGTATTTGTCATCTCCACGATGGTATTGACCCGGTTGTAGACATAATAAACCTGACCGCCCCTTGCCAGTTCCCGGCTGATGGCCTCCCGGACCATCTCCTCATTGTATTCCATCACATATGTCTGGATCGGTACCCGTTCACTTGGCGCCTCCTCCAGTACACTCATATCCCGGATACCGATCAGGCTCATGTGAAGCGTTCGGGGGATCGGTGTCGCCGTCAGTGTCAGGACATCCACATTTTCCCGGAGCTGTTTGATCTTCTCCTTATGGGTCACGCCAAAGCGCTGCTCCTCATCAATGATCAGAAGCCCCAGATCCTTAAACTGCACATCCTTCGACAATACCCGGTGCGTTCCGATCAGGATATCCACCAGTCCTTTTTTCGTGTCTGCGAGTGTCCTGGTCTGCTCCTTCTGTGTACGGAACCGGCAGAGCAGATCCACCCGTACCGGGAAATCCTTCATCCGCTGGACAAAATTGTTGTAATGCTGTTGTGCCAGGATCGTGGTCGGTACGAGAAAGACCACCTGTTTTCCGTCCTGTATGGCCTTGAATGCCGCCCGGATGGCAATTTCCGTCTTTCCGTAACCCACATCTCCACAGATCAGCCGGTCCATGATCTTGGTGCTTTCCATATCCTTTTTGGTCGCCTCGATAGCAGCCAGCTGATCATCCGTCTCATCATAAGGAAACGCTTCTTCAAATTCTCTCTGCCAGACGGTATCTTCGCTGTATACAAAGCCGTTTTTCGCCTGGCGGACTGCATATAGTTTGACCAGATCCTGTGCAATGGCCTTTACTGCTGTCCGCACGCGTGTCTTCGTCTTATTCCAGTCCTGTGTTCCCAGCTTGTTCAGTTTTGGCTGTTTTGCGTCAGCCCCGGCATATTTCTGAATGGCATCCAGCTGCGTAGCCAGTACATAAAGAAAGCTTTTTCCCGCATACTCGATCTTCATGTAATCCTTGGCCACTTTATCTACCACGATCTTCTCAATACCGCGGTAAACGCCCAGACCATGGTTTTCATGCACCACATAGTCTCCCACGGAAAGCTCGGTAAAGCTCTGGATCTTCTGGCCTTCATAGGTCTTCTGGCGTTTCTTTTTCTTGTGTTCTTTTCCAAAAACGTCACTCTCTGAGATGACCACAAATTTGATCAGCGGATATTCAAAGCCGCGATGGATGTTTCCACAGGCCGTCATGATCTCTCCCGGCTCCGGCACCCGGTCCATATCTTCCGAATAAAAAGCCGTAACCCCGTTTTCCGTCAGATCCGCTGCCAGCCGTCCCGCCCTGGTCCTGGAACCGGAAAGAAGGATCACCCGGTAGCCATCCTTTTTCCATCTGGCCAGATCCTTTACCAGAAGCTCAAAGCTGTTATTATAAGGGTTGACACTCCGTACCGACATGCTGTACTGATTTACCACCCGGAAATGCCCGCGGGCCGGTTCCAGAGTCGAAAGGCCAAGCGTATGATTTTCCGTCAGTCTGGAAAGAGCTGTCGCTGTCCCGGACAAAAGCTTCATCTGTCCCGGAAGCAGATAGCCTTTTTCCAGCCGCTGCATCATACTCTCCTGAAACTCAGCCTCGATGGCTTCTCCTTCCTGCTGTACCCGGTTTGGTTCATCCAGGACAAACAGGGTTTTCTCCGGATCCAGATACTGTGAAAAGCAGACCGTTTCCTTATAGAAATAATCGATCATGCCATCCAGTCCCAGGCTTTCCTGTCCCTGAAACTCTGTGAGTTTCTCCTTTGTTTCTGCAAAAAGTGTCCCGAGACGGTGAGCACCTTCGCGGTTTCCCTGCTTTTCCATGGCTTTTTCAGCCGCCTTCACATCGGCTTCCATGCGCTTTAAACCATCCTCGATCCTCCCGGGATCTGCAGGAACCTCTGTGGCCGGATAGATCACCAGTTCTTCCAGATTTTCAATGGAACGCTGGCTCTCCACATCAAAACTCCGGATCGAATCCACCTCATCACCCCAGAGCTCCACCCGGACCGGTGTTTCCTCGGTCAGCGGGAAAACGTCCAGAATGCCGCCGCGGATGGCAAACTGTCCTTCGCCTTCCACCTGCCCCATCCGTTCATAGCCCAGAGCCACCAGTTCCTTTTTCAGTTCTTCCAGATTCAGGGTGCTCTCCTGCCGGATGGTACGGATATTTTTCTGAAATTCCCCAAGCGGAATCAGATGATCCATACAGCTTCCCATGGTTGTAATGATCGTCCCGCCTTTTCCGGAAAGGATCTTTTCCAGTACCCGGATCCGCTGCTGCACGATCAGACTGCTGTGGATATCCGCACTGTAAAAGATCAGGTCCCGTGCCGGAAAAAGCAGCACATCCCTGTCAAAACAGCGATAATTATCGTATATTTCCCTGGCTCTCAGTTCACTGTACGTCACAATGACCCGAAAAGGAAAATCTTCTCCACAGCCATAGATAAAATGAGCCTTCTGGGCATCGATGCAGCCCTGCACCTCTGTCATGCCTTTTTTCTTTTTCAGGCTTTCCCGTATCGACTCAAATTCCCCCAGTTCTTTCAGGGGTTCTGTAAAAGCTTTCATCTCTCTACCTTCTTATTGTAATGGTTCATGGCACCGGCACAGTCCCCCTGAACCATCATGGCAATGGCTTCCACCGCCCGGTCCATGGCGTCTTCCACCAGTTCCCGGTCTGCTTTCTGAAAATGTCCCAAAACATAATCTGCCAGATCATAATGGGCCGGCTTTTCTCCGACTCCCATCTTCACCCGCATAAATGCACTTCCCAGGTGGGAAATGATGCTCTTGATCCCGTTATGGCCGCCGGCACTTCCTTTGACCCGGATCCTCAGCTGCCCCGGATCCAGGCTGATATCATCATAAATGACGATCAGCTCCTCCGCCGGATCCAGCTTATAGAAATCTATGATCTCCCGGAGACTTTCCCCGCTGAGGTTCATATACGTCTGCGGTTTTACCAGAAGAACCTTCTGTCCCTCGATATAGCCGCTGCCACAGACAGCTTTGTGCTTCTGGTTATCAATAGAAATGTGATACTTCTCTGCCAGCTTGTCCAGGGTATCAAATCCTACGTTGTGACGGGTATGCTCATACTGCTTTCCCGGATTTCCCAATCCTGCTATGATATACATCTTTTTCTCTCCTGTTCTCTTTATGTCTTATGCGCTCCGGCTCTTTTTGTCTGCCGGAAGCTGCTGTCGATCCTACGCATTTTCGCCCACCTTCCAGAAAATCTGAAAGCCGGGCAGGTTTATTCTACAGGATTATCCCACAAATGTCCATTCTTATTCACTTTTTCAGACGAAGGTGCGTTTACTGCCGGCGGAAACATACAGAAGCTTCTCCATGAGCTGCTCCTTTCTTTTTCAGGATCCTCTCTGATGGTTTTTGTCTGCAGGAAAAGAAGCCCCGCAGTCTCCTGCCGGCGGACGCACGGATCCCATACGCATCCTCTCCTTGTCTTTTACTTGTAATACTCATTGGAATAACGTGATGACTCAGAAAGAGCCCATCACCCGGCAGAATGCCGTAAAATCTGAATGAATAAAAACCTTCCAACTTCACCACCATAGCATGATTCTTCCAGACTGTCAAGTATCTCTGTACAAAAAGATACCGCAGATATGCACATCGGCAGTTTCTGCGGTATCTTCTTTCCTTTTCTCTGTTTCCGGGATCTGTTCCCTTATTCTGCTGCTTCCACTGCTTCCACAGTCTCAGCTGCTGCTTTTTCATACTGCTCCAGAATGATGGTCTGAATCCGTTCTCTTGTCTCAGAGTTGATCGGGTGAGCAATATCACGGTACTCTCCATCCGAAGCTTTCCGGCTCGGCATGGCAATAAATAAACCCTTTTCCCCTTCGATTACCTTGATATCATGAACAACAAACTCGTCATCCAGTGTAATGGAAACGACTGCCTTCATTTTCCCTTCTTTTGCTACCTTTCTAACTCTCACATCTGTAATCCGCATTCCTAGTTAGCCCCTTTCGCTCTTTCTCCTTTTTCCAGATGGCAGGCAAATTCTGCATGCCCTTACAGCAGGCTGTATGCCCTGCTGTTCCTGATCAGAGAACGTATCTTTCGTTCTTCTCGATCACGATCTTGATGTCATCCTCACCCACATGGTAGGAGTTCGCACGGATCGTATCGCGGCTCTCCACGATACAATTCTCGATATGCGTGTTGTCGCCTAAATATACGTCATTCAGAATGATGGAATTCTTGATCACACAATTCTCGCCGACAAATACCTTCTTAAACAGGATGGAATTCTCCACGGTTCCGTTGATGATACAACCTGCAGATACCAGACTGTTGCGCACATCACTGCCCGGATTGTATTTTGCAGGCGGCAGATCATCCACTTTGGAATAGATATCCGGATACTGGTGGAAGAAATAGTTTCTTACCTCCGGTTTCAGGAAATCCATATTCGTTCTGTAGTAGGAATCCACTGCTGCGATATTGTTCCAGTAGCCCTGCATCTTATAGCCGTAGATCCTCTTCAGATTCTTGTAACGGATCAGGATATCCTTTACAAAATCGTAACGGTCTTCCTGTGCACAGCGCTCTACCAGCTCGATCAGCTGACGGCGGCGGATCACATAAACACCGGTGGATACGATATTGGAGTTGCTCACCATGGGCTTCTCCTCAAACTCCTCGATCCGGCAGTCTTCATTCATCTTCAGCACACCAAAACGGGTCACATCCTCTTCCGGCGGAAGCTCTTTACATACAACGGTGATATCTGCTTTCTTCTGGATATGATATTCCAGAACTTTATTATAGTCCAGCTTGTACACGCCGTCACCGGAAGCGATGATCACATACGGCTCATGACATCTCTTCAGGAAATCCAGGTTCTGGTAGATCGCATCAGCGGTACCCTGATACCAGAAACTGTTTTCTTTGGTGATAGTCGGTGTGAATACAAACATACCGCCCTGCTTACGGCCGAAGTTCCACCATTTGGAGGAGCTTAAATGCTCATTTAAGGAACGGGCATTGTACTGGGTCAGAACAGCCACCTTCTGGACACCGCTGTTCGTCATGTTGCTCAGTGCAAAGTCGATGCTGCGGTAGCTGCCTGCGATAGGCATTGCAGCGATCGCACGTTTATTTGAAAGTTCTTTCATCCGGTGATTATTGCCACCTGCCAAAATAATTCCTACTGCTCTCATGCTAAATCACCTTCCTTAATCAAAGTCTCACCGCTTTCCAGTACTCCATCCGGATAATCTTCCGGTGTCGTTTCTCCGGAGATGGCTGTATTCTTTCCGATCTTCACATTGGCCGGGATCACACTTCCGCCTCCAATGGTGGTAAGAGAGAAGGAATATACCTTGGGCTTTAATTTGTTCGGGATATCTTCTCCGACATTGGTCTCAACATGATCACCAACCGTAACATTCTCTGCGATAACGCTGCGGTCGATGATACAGCCTGCGCCGATCTTGGTTTCTTTCATAATGATCGAATCACGCACGACTGTGCCTTTTCCAATGACTACACCAGGCCCGATAACGGAATTTTCCACTTCACCGTAGACCTCCGCGCCGTCTCCGATGATGCTTCTTCCGATCTTCGCCTCTGCTGAAATATACTGCGGCGGGATGATCTCGCTGCTGGTATAGATCTTCCAGAACTCTTCATAAAGATTGAACTCCGGAATGATGTCGATCAGCTCCATGTTTGCTTCCCAGTAAGAACCAAGGGTTCCTACGTCTTTCCAGTAGCCGTTGTACTCATAGGCTACCAGCTTCTTGCCCTGTTCAAAACAATAAGGAATGACGTGTTTTCCGAAATCACAGTTGCTCTGATCTTTCAGTGTGACCAGGGCCTCTTTCAGAACTTTCCATGAGAATATGTAAATACCCATTGATGCCAGATTACTGCTGGGATGTTCCGGTTTCTCCTGGAACTCTGTGATCTGTGCCTTGTCATCCGTCACCACGATACCAAAACGGCTTGCCTCCTCCATGGGAACCGGCATAACAGCGATGGTAACATCGGCATTGTTTGCCTTATGGAAGTCCAGCATCACTTCGTAATCCATCTTGTAAATATGGTCACCGGAAAGGATCAGTACATAGTCCGGATTATAATTCTCCATATAGTTAAGGTTCTGGTAGATCGCATTAGCGGTACCGGTGTACCATTCGCTGTTCTCACTCTTCTCATAAGGAGGAAGGACAGTCACACCACCGATATTGCGGTCAAGATCCCACGGAATACCAATTCCGATATGTGTATTCAGCCGTAAGGGCTGATATTGTGTCAGAACGCCTACTGTATCTACCCCAGAATTAATACAGTTGCTGAGAGGAAAATCGATAATGCGATATTTTCCGCCAAAAGCAACCGCCGGTTTTGCCATTTTCGCTGTCAGAACACCCAGACGGCTTCCCTGGCCTCCTGCAAGCAACATTGCAATCATTTCTTTCTTAATCACGCTATCACCTCTTGTTGTAAATTTATTGTATTAACGATTATACCACACTTCTCCCCATATGTGAACACTTTTTACAAAAATTTGATTTGTTTTTTTCGAAAATTATCGCTTTTTACAAACATGAAATTCCTGATTTTTACAATTTATTCACAAAGATTGTCTAATTCATACTTTCTTACAAGGATTTTACAAAATATTTTTGTCTGTTTTACACTATTC
>CAKRQP010000038.1:0-17407 GCA_934393555.1 uncultured Lachnospiraceae bacterium | reverse complement strand
CGATGATCTCAGGGAGGATTTTGAACAGCAACAGAGCGGGATCACAGAATTTGAGGAAAATGAAACGGTTTATTACCTGAATTATGTGCCGCTTTCCATCAATCAGTGGATGCTCTGCTATGTGGTGCCGCAGAAGGTTGCACTGGAGAAATACAGCTTCATCCGCAGGTATGAGCTGATCCTTGCCGCTGTTCTTTTTCTTCTTGCAGTTGTGCTGTTTCTGGTGATCACTGTCATGAACGGGCGGAGACAGAAAGCCTTGCTTTATTACGCACGGATCGACGAGCTGACCGGTATCTTTAACCGCCGGGCTCTGGAAAATAAAGTGAAAAGCTGGATCGCAAGCGAGGAATGCACCGGAAAACAGGCATTTCTGATGATGGATATCGATCACTTTAAAGAGATCAATGATGTGTACGGCCATGCGGTGGGAGACAAGGTACTGAAAGAGGTCGGAAAGATCCTGAAGGAGCAGTTCCGGGAGAGTGATCTCCTGGGGCGGATCGGCGGTGATGAATTTGTGGTCTTTATGAAAAATGTCGCCACAGAAGAAAACGCACTGAAAAAAGCCGGAACGTTGAGGGCTCACATTTCTGGAATAGATTTTCCGGAACTGAAGGGCAAAAAGATCACCAGCAGTATGGGGATCGCATTCTGGCCGGACTATGGAAAAAGCTATAAAGACATTTATGTCTGTGCAGATAAAGCACTCTATGAAACGAAAAGAAACGGAAGAAACGGCTGTACGGTTTACCGTTCCTTTCTGGAAAAATAATGCCAGAGGAAGGCAGAGAGCAGAGAAAAAAAGAGCAGAAGAACGAGGATGCCTGCGAGGCAGTGTAGAAAATAGCTGTCCGGCAGCAGGTTGATGACAGGATCCGTGTCCGGGTCAAAGAGCCAGTAATCATTCCGGAAAACCAGCTTGTGAAAAGCGGTGAAAAGGGTATCCCAGTCCAGAAACGCACCGAAAGCGGCAAGAAAGGCCAGAATGGCAGAAATGGAAGGGATGATCCGGAAAAAAACAAACTTCCTTTTCCGGACCCGGAGAAAAGCCAGAGGCAGAAACAGGACGGCGCTGAAGATCAGAAGAAGCTGGATGGCGTCAAAAATTTTTTTGACCTCGCTGAAATGGATCCGTCCTTCTTCCGACATGGGAAGAGAAGGAAAGAGAAGCTCTCCCCGGTAAAAAAGAGAATTGTAGTGGATCAGGGCGTCATACTGTTCCAGGATCTCCGCTTCGGACATGGAAGAAAGAGTGGAAAGCTTCTGATCTTTGATCTCCTGCACATACAGAGGACGAAAATGAAGGATCAGTACGATGCTGAGTGAAAGGCAGAAAAGAAAACCGGAAATGCCGGTCACAAGATCTGCAAAAAAGGAAGATTTCATAGGGTAGTCTCCTTTGCGTTTGTTTTGCGAAGATTTTTTCTATTATAAGAATATAAACGCATCTATTGACAAATGCAAGTCAAATGAGTAAAATTAGTGATTAGTTATGAAACCAGCGAATTTCGAATGTCTAAAAGCTTTTCGAAAAGAAGGTTCCCATAAGAATACAAGGAGGAATAGAAATGGCAATACCGTATAACCATCGTGCCGTTGAGCAGAAATGGCGTAAGATCTGGGAAGAGCATCCTGTAAACGTCAACGACGGCAAAAAGCCGAAATATTACTGTCTGGATATGTTCCCGTATCCCTCAGGAAATGGTCTGCATGTAGGACACTGGAGAGGATATGTAATTTCTGATGTGTGGAGCCGATATAAAATGCTTCAGGGTTATTATCTGATCCATCCCATGGGATGGGACGCTTTCGGACTTCCGGCTGAGAACTATGCCATCAAGACCGGACAGCATCCGTCCATTTCCACTGCAAAGAATATTTCCAACATCAAGCGTCAGATCAATGAGATCGCTGCTATCTATGACTGGGATATGGAGGTAAATACCACAGACCCGGATTTCTATAAATGGACACAGTGGATCTTTGTACAGATGTTCAAAAAAGGTCTGGCTTATGAAAAAGAATTCCCCATCAACTGGTGCCCTTCCTGTAAGACGGGACTTGCCAATGAGGAAGTGGTAAACGGCTGCTGCGAACGCTGCGGTACCCCGGTTACAAAGAAAAATCTCCGTCAGTGGATGCTCCGTATCACGAACTATGCAGAGCGTCTGCTGAACGATCTGGACAAACTGGACTGGCCGGAGAAGGTGAAAAAGATGCAGAGCGACTGGATCGGAAAATCCTATGGCGCTGAGGTCGATTTCCCGGTGGAAGGCCGCGAGGAGAAGATCACCGTTTATACCACCAGACCGGATACCCTTCACGGTGCCACCTTCATGGTACTGGCTCCGGAGCATGCACTGGCAAAGAGCCTGGCTACCGATGAGACCAGGGAGGCCGTGGAGAAATACATTTTCGATGCTTCTATGAAGTCAAATGTAGACCGTATGCAGGATAAGGAGAAAACCGGCGTATTTACCGGTTCCTATGCCATCAACCCGCTGAACGGCAAAAAGACTCCCATCTGGCTGTCTGACTATGTACTGGCTGACTATGGTACCGGCGCCATCATGTGTGTACCGGCTCATGACGACCGTGATTTCGCTTTCGCAACCAAATTCAATATTCCGATCGTTCAGGTCATCGCAAAAGACGGAAAAGAGATCGAGAACATGACAGAGGCTTATACACAGGCTTCCGGTATCATGATCAATTCCGGTGAGTGGAATGGCAGAGAGTCCGCAGAACTGAAACAGGAAGCTCCCATGATCATTGAGAAAATGGGCATTGGCCGTAAGACTGTCAACTACAAGCTTCGTGACTGGGTATTCTCCCGTCAGCGTTACTGGGGTGAGCCGATCCCCATCATTCATTGCCCGCACTGCGGAAATGTGCCGGTTCCCGAGGATCAGCTGCCGCTCCGTCTGCCGGAAGTGGAATCCTATGAGCCTACCGGAACCGGTGAGTCTCCGCTGGCTGCCATTGATGAGTGGGTAAACACGACCTGTCCGTGCTGTGGCGCTCCGGCAAAGAGAGAGACCAATACCATGCCCCAGTGGGCCGGTTCTTCCTGGTACTTCCTCCGTTATGTGGATTCCCACAATGACAAAGAGCTGGTATCCAAAGAAAAAGCAGATAAATATCTGCCGGTTGATATGTACATCGGTGGTGTTGAGCATGCAGTCCTGCACCTTCTGTACTCTAGATTCTACACCAAATTCCTGTATGATATCGGTGTGGTTGATTTTGACGAGCCCTTCCATAAACTCTTCAACCAGGGTATGATCACCGGTAAAAACGGTATCAAGATGAGTAAATCCAAGGGAAATGTTGTTTCTCCGGATGATCTGGTACGTGATTACGGCTGTGATTCTCTTCGTATGTATGAGCTGTTTGTAGGACCGCCTGAGCTGGATGCCGAGTGGGATGACCGTGGTATTGACGGCGTATATCGTTTCCTGAACAAATTCTGGAGTCTGGTAATGGACAATAAGGACAAGACCGTAGAGCCGACAAAGGAAATGATCAAGCTCCGTCACCGTATGGTACACACCATTACCCAGCGTCTGGAAAGCTTCAATCTGAATACCGTTATCTCCGGTTTCATGGAGTATAACAATAAAATGATCGAGATGGCCAAGAAAGAGGGCATTGATAAGGAAACTCTGGAAACAGCAGTGGTTCTGATCGCTCCCTTTGCGCCCCATCTGGCAGAGGAACTGTGGCAGGAGCTTGGCCATGAGGAGTCTGTATTTAAGAACACCTGGCCGGAGCATGATGAGGATGCCATGAAGGATGATGAGATCGAGGTTCCGGTTCAGATCAACGGCAAGACCAAGATCGTGATCTCAATTCCTGCTGACATTTCCAAAGAGGATGCCATCGCCAGAGGTAAAGAGGCTCTGGGCGATAAGCTTACCGGAAATATCATCAAGGAAATCTATGTTCCGAAGAAGATCATCAATATCGTTGCAAAATAAATAACTGCAAAGAAGCCTGCCTTCCGCAAATACAGCGGGAGACGGGCTTTCCGGTTATTCTGGACAAATCTAATCTTGAAGTGATGGAAGTATTTGTGGTAGAATAGGAAAAAGGAAAAAGGAGGTCTGCATTATGAAAATGATCATGGCGATCGTTGGAAAAGACGATGAAATGGAGACCAGCGCACAGCTGGTGGCTAAAGGTTATTTTGTAACAAAGATCGCAACCAGCGGAGGTTTTCTGAAACGGAAACATGTGACTCTGATGATCGGTACGGAGGATGAAAAGGTAGATCAGGCCATTGCCATCATCCAGAAATATGCCGGTGAAAGAAAGACGGTAAAGTATACCAATCTGGCGGCTCCCAGTGGACCGATCTCACCGGGAATGAATTATACGGTTCCGATCAATGTCGAGGTTGGCGGAAGTACGATTTTTGTAATGAACGTGGAACGCTTTGAAAAAATGTAGTAATAGTTCAGAACATCAGCGAAATGAAAAATCAGACTATGCAAACTTGTTTGCAATAGGATGAATTTTTTTATTTCGGAATGGGCGGAACGCCCATTAGCCTCAGACAGAAGCTGCGAATGCAGCGAGAGCGCATGTAATGCGCGGGTCTGTGGCCTGTTGTTAACGTCCTGAACAGTTACAAAATGTAAAAAAATATGAAAAAAGGCTTACGTCAGAACAGATCTGTGTGACGTAAGCCCTTTTTATAGGATGACTGGCAAGACCGGGCGGACATTCTCCTGTTCAGGAAAGCTGCTGGATGTCGGAGATGTCGGTGTCGATGACCATGGAATAGTTGGTGTGGTAGATGACAAACCCGGGTTTGGCACCGGCCACTTTTTTGACATGCTTCTTTTCCACATAATCGATCTCAACCTTGTCGGCTTTTTTATTCTGGGAGTAATGGGCGGCCAGGCGGGCGGCTTCTTCAAAAGTCCGGTCCGGAAGCTCTTCCCCGTTTGTCTTCACGATGACATGTGAGCCGGGACAGCCTTTGGCGTGGAACCACCAGTCATTTCCGACTGCAAATTTGAAGGTCAGTTCTTCGTTCTGGAAATTATTTTTTCCTACATACATATGGAAACCGTCAGAAGAAAGATAGTGGAAGGGTCTGGATGTGACCTTGACCCGTCTGGCATTTCCTTTTCTGCGGATGTAGCCATATTCCGTGAGTTCTTCCTTGATCTCTACGAGGTCCTCTTCCGAAAGTGCGATATCCAGAGAGGTACTGATGGATTCCAGATGATCGATCTCGTCTTTGGTCTCCTGCGTGAGTGTGGAAAGTGCCTCAAAGGTCCGTTTCATCTTGTTGTATTTTTCGAAATTTTTCTGGGCATTTTCCTGAGGAGTCAGTGTGTCATCCAATGGAATCGTCACCATTTCGTTGGTGTAGTAATTGAGGGCCTCCAGTTTTTTGGCTCCGGGCTCCAGACCGTAACCGTAAGTATTGATGAGTTCGCCGTACACCCGGAATTTTTCCCGCTTTTCCGTGTCCTTGAGCTGGCGGAGCTGAAGTTCATATTTTTTCCGGTTCCGTTCCAGTGCGGTGTTTACGATGCGCCGGAGATCAGAAGAACGCTGCCGGATCCGGGTGATGGTGTTTTTCATGGCATAATAATTTTCCAGCACCACGGAGATACTGTCGAAGGTTTCTGTTCGCTTGTCATGGTAGAGCGTCAGCAAAACGGAGGAAAACTCCAGAGGCTCCCGGCCGTCATAGACAACAGACGGAGTGAAATTCCCGTTTTTTACATCCTCCATCAGCCGTGCCAGCGTGTGATAAAGGTGAGTGGCTTCCGTATCGGAGAAGGAATTGGCACTCTGGTCTGATTCCAGGGAGGCCCGATGGCAGATCTCCTCTGCGATCAGGGGGCTGATACCGGTAAGCGTCATATAAAGGGCTTTGGAAAGAGGAAGCGGTTTGCTCAGAACGGTTTCGCGGAAACATTCCTCTGTGATGTTGAGCGGATCTTCTTTGTCCTGTGTATGTGGAATGAAATATTCCCTGCCGGGAAGAACTTCACGGACAGAACTCATCTGGGCTCCCACATGCTTGATGCTGTCGATGATCCGGTTCCCGTCATCACAGAAAATGATGTTGCTGTGTTTGCCCATGATCTCTACAGTCAGTACCTTGTGGCAAAGGTCGCCGAGCTCATTTAAATGCTCGATCTCAAAATGGATGATCCGCTCCAGACCCGGCTGCCAGATCCTTAAGATCTTTCCGTTGGCAATGTGTTTTCTGAGGAGCATACAGAAATTCGGTGCCGTCATGGGGCTTGGCTTGTTGTCTCCGGTCAGATAGATCAGCGGAAGGCTGGCTCCCGCCGAGATCAGAAGGCGGTACTGGGTGCGGAAATTCTTTATCGTGAGCAGAAGCTCATCATTTTCCGGCTGGGCGATCTTGGCGATCTTTCCGCCGGTCAGTGTCTCATTAAATTCTTTTACAAGGCTGGAAATTACAATTCCGTCTAATGCCATGGATAACACTCCTTTCAAAATGGCGCTGTATTTCAGTATACTAGGTAAACTGCTGCTCCGCAAGAGAAAAGGGGTTTCATTTTTGAAAATTGTCTGCTACAATGATGAAATACCGGATTGCCTGAAAACGGAGCAATTCGCGGGTATCCGGTGGAAGCCTGTAAAACAGAAGCAATGGAGGGAAGATTCAATGAAAAAAAGAAGAAAGTTCTGGCTGTTCTGCCTTCTGGCAGCTTTGATGGCAGCAATAGCGGCGCCTGTATGCCTGGCGGCGGAAAACGAAACAGTTGTACAGGAAGAAACTCTTGCAGAAAATGCGAAAACCGCAGGGGAAGAGGCGGCGGGAACAGAAGTGGAGACGACAGAGGCCACGACCGGAGAGAAAATTGTTTTTGTCCTGGTCCTGGTGCTGATGTTTGTACTTCCGATCCTCCTTTTCTTTATTCTGCTGGTGATCTTTACCAAGCTTCAGAATTTCATCCTGAAAAAGACCGGACGCATTCCGAAAAAGAAAAAATAATTTTTTTCGTTGACTGAGGCTTGTGTTTCCTCTATAATGGATAGGAAGATGGCGTAGTATCGTATGTTCGATGAAACAGCGGTCAGCCAAAAAGACGAAAGCAAAGTGAGCGATATCTATGATCAAAAGCATGACCGGCTTTGGACGTTGTGAGCACGTCCGGGGCAACCGGAAGTTTACAGTGGAGATCAAAGCGGTGAACCACCGGTACTTCGATGTAAACATTAAAATGCCGAAGAAATTTAATTTCTTTGAGTCCGCCATCCGCTCTGTGATGAAGGAATACATACAGCGGGGCAAGGTGGATGTTTTTATTACCTGTGAGGACGATACGGAGAATAATTTCTCTCTGAAATACAATGAAAATATCGCCGGGGAATATCTGAAATATTACCGCCGGATGGCAGAACATTTCGACCTGAAGGATGATATCACCGTTTCTGTTCTGGGCACCTGCCCGGAGGTGTTTGTCATGGAGGAGCAGACGGTGGATGAAGAAGAGATCTGGGCACTGCTGGAAACAGCCCTCAGAGGAGCTCTGAAGCAGTTTGTGGAGACACGCACCAGAGAGGGTGAGAATCTGAAAAATGATCTCATCGGAAAACTCGATGGCATGCTCCGTGATGTGGATGCGGTGGAGACCCGTTATCCGCAGGTGCTGGAGGAGTACCGTTTCCGTCTCAGGGAAAAGGTGGATACTCTTCTTGGCGACAGCCAGATGGATGAATCCAGACTGGCAGCAGAGGTCATCCTTTATGCGGATAAGATCTGTACCGATGAGGAGACGGTCCGCCTGAGAAGCCATATCGAAGGGATGAAGGCCGAACTGCTCCAGGGCGGAAGCATCGGGCGGAAGCTTGATTTCATTGCCCAGGAGATGAACCGGGAGGCAAATACCATTCTTTCCAAAGCAAATGATCTTCAGACCTCCAATCTTGCGATCAATCTGAAGACCGAGATCGAAAAGGTGAGAGAGCAGATCCAGAATATTGAATAGGAGCGATCATTTGTGGCAGCATTTGTAAATATCGGGTTCGGCAATCTGGTGAACTCGGAAAAAGTAGTCGCTGTGGTATGTCCGGATGCGGCGCCGGTGAAACGGCTGGTCCAGAAGGCCAAAGAAGCCGGGAGGGTCATTGATGCGACCCAGGGAAGACGTACCAAGGCCGTGCTGGTCACGGAGGAGGATCATGTGATCCTTTCCGCACTTCAGCCGGATACGTTAGGCCGCCGCATGTCGGCAGGTGCAAAAGAGATGCAGTGGAAAGGGGAAGACGATGAATAACAGAGGAATTCTGGTTGTGCTTTCCGGATTTTCCGGAGCTGGCAAGGGAACCCTGATGAAACGTCTTTTTGAGCTTCATGGGGAAGAATATGCGTTGTCTGTATCGGCAACGACGAGAAAGCCCAGAGAGGGCGAGGAAGAAGGCAAGGCCTATTTCTTTAAAACAAACGAAGAATTTGAAAAAATGATCCGCGAGGATGCTTTTCTGGAATATGCCGGATACTGCGACCATTATTACGGAACGCCAAAGGCTTATGTAGAGGAGCAGCTGGAAAAGGGGAAAAATGTGATCCTTGAGATCGAGATCCAGGGAGCATTGAAGGTACGGGAAAAACGACCGGATACCCTTCTTCTTTTTGTGACACCGCCCGATGGGGATGAACTGAAAAAACGCCTTACCGGCAGAGGCACGGAAACACAGGATGTGATCGAAGCCCGTCTGAGCCGCGCTTCCGAGGAAGCAGAGGGCGTGGAGGTTTATGATTATCTTCTCATCAATGATGAGCTGGATACCTGCGTGGAAGAGCTTCATGAGATCATCAGGAGTGAACACCGCCGGATGACACGGCAGCAGAATATAGAAAAAATCGCTAAGATCAGAGAGGAACTGCAGAAGTTTCGGAAAGGAGAAAAATAAATGTTACATCCATCTTACACAGAACTGATAAAGGTAGTAAACGGAGACGTCGAGGAGGGCGATACTCCTGTGGTAAACAGTCGTTATTCCATCGTTCTTGCCACAGCAAAGAGAGCCCGCCAGCTTATTGACGGAGCGAAATCCGACTGTGCGACAAGGGGCAAAAAACCGCTTTCCACAGCCGTTGAAGAGATGGCTCTTGGCAAACTGAAAGTCCTGGGAGAAGATGAGGAGGCAGATAAGGCAGATGAAGAGGCAGCACTTGCTGCAGCGCTTGCATCTGATATGCCGGGCATCGACCTTCAGGCAGATGAGGTTCCCATGGAGGAACTGGAAGAAGAGGAATAAGAAAATCTGAACAAGAGCCCTTGCTGTAAAAGTAAGGGCTCTTTTCTTCCTGTGGCGGTTGATTTTTTGACGGAAAAATAGTACAATTATAGCAATGAATAAAACACAATAAGGAGTTTTTATGAAAATATTGTTTATTTCTCTTGGCTGTGACAAGAATCTGGTTGATTCCGAGCGTATGCTGGGGCTTCTGGAAGAGGAGCATTTCACCATGACAGACAGCGAGACAGAGGCAGATGTGATCATCGTCAATACCTGCTGTTTCATTGGCGATGCCAAAGAAGAAAGCATCCAGAACATTCTGGAAATGGCAGAGTACCGGAAACATGGTCCCTGTAAGGCCCTCATTGTTACCGGCTGTCTGGCTCAGCGTTACCGGCAGGAGATCATTGATGAGATCCCGGAGGTTGATGCTGTTCTGGGAACGAACAGCTTTGATAAACTGATCCCGGCAGTTAAGGCTGCCCTGGAAAAGCATGAGAAATCACTGGTTCTGGAACCGCTGGAAGGATTTGCTTCGGAAACCGGCAGACGGATCCTCACGACCGGCGGCCATTTTGCATATCTGAAGATCGCAGAAGGCTGTGACAAACACTGTACCTACTGCATCATCCCGAAGGTCCGGGGAAACTACAGGAGCGTTCCCATGGAGAATCTTCTGCGGGAAGCAGAAGCACTGGCAGAACAGGGTGTGAAGGAACTGATCCTGGTAGCTCAGGAGACGACTCTTTACGGTAAGGATCTCTACGGAGAGAAGAGTCTTCACAGACTGCTTCAGGAACTCTGCAAGATTAAAGGCATCCGCTGGATCCGCATCCTGTACTGTTATCCGGAGGAGATCTATCCGGAACTGATCCGGGTCATGAAAGAGGAGAAGAAAATCTGCCATTATCTGGATCTTCCCATCCAGCATGCGAATGACACCATCCTGAAACGTATGGGACGCCGCACCACAAAAGCAGAGCTTCTGGATATCATCCATACCCTGAGAAGCGAGATCCCCGACATTGTTCTTCGGACAACGCTCATCACCGGTTTTCCGGGCGAGACAGAGGAGCAGCATGAGGAACTGATGGATTTTGTGGATGAGGTGGAGTTTGAACGCCTGGGCGTATTTGCCTATTCTCCGGAAGAGGATACTCCGGCAGCCGTTATGCCGGACCAGATCCCGGAAGAGATCAAGCAGAAGCGGCGCAATGAGCTCATGGAGCTTCAGCAGGACATCGCTTTTGAAAAAGCGGAAAACATGGTAGGCAGAGAGCTTCTTGCCATGGTGGAGGGTGAAGTTTCAGGGGAAAGTGCTTATGTGGCCCGTACTTACGGAGATGCCCCCAATGTGGATGGCTATCTTTTCATCAACACGGCAGAAACCCTGGTATCCGGTGATTTCGCCAGAGTGAAGGTTACCGGAGCCCTGGAATATGATTTGATAGGAGAGCTGGCAGAATGAAAATGAATGTTCCTAATACACTGACGATCGTCCGGGTGCTTCTGATCCCGTTTTTTGTCGCATTTATGATCTGCAACATCACCGGATATGACAATTACATCGCACTTGTGATCTTCGTCGTGGCTAGTCTTACCGATACCCTGGACGGTTATCTGGCGAGAAAAAATAATGAAGTAACCAATTTCGGTAAATTTATGGATCCGCTGGCAGACAAGCTTCTTGTCTGTTCTGCACTGATCTGCCTTTTGAGTAACGGTCTGATCTCCACGGTTGTAGTGCTGATCATCATTGCCAGAGAGTTTATCATCAGCGGCTTCCGTCTGGTAGCTGTAGATAACGGCATTGTGATCGCAGCCAGCTGGTGGGGAAAAGCGAAGACCATCTCGCAGATGATCATGATCATTCTTCTGATTGCGAATTTCGGAGGCGTGTTTGATATTCTGGAAACTGCCTTCGTTTATATCGCAGTGGTTCTGACCGTGGTCTCCCTGGTGGATTATATCTGGAAAAACCGTGCGGTTCTTAATGAACAGAAATAACGTTGGATTAGACTGATTTGCTATACAGAAGGATGAATGTATGAAAGTATTTGGACTTTTGTACAGATTGGAGGAGAAATGGTAGTTGAACTGATTTGTGTAGGAACAGAGCTTCTGCTTGGAAACATCGTCAACACAAATGCGGCATATCTTTCTGAAAAATGTGCGCAGCTGGGACTTTCCATGTATCATCAGTCCGTGGTCGGTGACAATGCGGAGCGGTTGAAAGAAACTCTGGAAACAGCTTTAAAGCGTTCGGATGTGGTGATCCTTTCCGGAGGTCTTGGACCTACCCAGGATGATCTGACAAAAGAGACAGCTGCAGAGGTCATGGGAATGACGCTGAAAGAGGATCCTCATTCCAGAAAACGGATCGAGGAGTACTTTAAGAACAGCCAGTACAAGACCATCACGGACAATAACTGGAAACAGGCCCTGGTTCCGGAGGGAGCTATCGTGCTGGATAATGAGAACGGTACAGCACCGGGTATCATCATGGAGAAGAAAGGAAAATCCGTGATCCTTCTTCCGGGACCTCCGGGAGAACTGATCCCCATGTTCGAGGAAAAGGTATACGGTTATCTGAATAAACTGCAGCCGGAGATCATTTATTCCACCATCGTGCGGATCTGCGGACTGGGTGAGAGCTTTGTGGAAAATGAGATCCGTGATCTCATTGATAAACAGACCAATCCTACCATTGCCACCTATGCAAAGATCGGTCAGGTAGATCTTCGCGTGACCGCAAAGGCGGCAAGTGAAAAAGAAGCAGCGAAGCTGGCGAAGCCCATGCTGAAGGAACTGGTGAAACGCTTTGGTGATCATATCTTTACGATGGATGAGCATAAGAGCCTGGAGGAGATTATCGTTCATTTCCTGAAAGAACGGTCTCTGACGCTTACGACGGCAGAGTCCTGTACCGGTGGTATGATCGCTGCACGGATCACGGAGGTTCCGGGAGCTTCCGAAGTCTTCAAACAGGGACTCGTTACGTATTCCAACCGTGCGAAGAGAAAGCTCCTGGATGTGAAAAAGACCACACTGAAGGAGTATGGTGCAGTCAGTGAAAAAGCAGCCAAAGAAATGGCGAAAAACGGAGCTTTTATTACCGGTTCTGACGTTTGTGTATCCGTGACCGGAATCGCAGGTCCGACGGGTGGAACAGAGGAAAAACCGGTAGGGCTTGTTTATATCGGCTGCTGCTATAACAATCGTACCGTGGTGAAAGAATTCCACTTTAAAGGGGAGCGCCAGAAGATCCGTGAGCAGGCGACAGCCAATGCACTGATCCTTTTGAGAGAGTGTATCCTGGCTGACAAAGAGCAGGAAAAACAGTAAGGAATAAGCTATAAAAATCAGAAGGTATGGAGGGTATTATCTGTGGGTAATTATTATGACAGGGATGTGGAAAAACGTCCCAGGATCCAGAAACTGATCGATGACCTTTATGATCATATGCCGGAGATCGAGGCAGACCGTGCGGTCATCCTGACAGAGAGCTACAAAGAGACAGAAGAGGAACCGATTGTTTTAAGAAGAGCCAAAGCTTTTCAGGCTATTTGCGAAAAGCTTCCGATCACGATCCGGCCGGGGGAGCTGATCGTGGGAAGCAACTCAAAAGTAGCGAGAGGCTGTCAGGTCTTTCCGGAGTATTCTTTCAGCTGGGTGGAGGATGAGTTTGATACTTTTTCCACCAGATCAGCGGACCCGTTCCACATTTCCGAGGAGGCAAAACAGCAGCTTCATGAGGCTTACAAATACTGGAAAGGAAAGACGACCAGTGATCTGGCGACTTCCTTTATGACAGAGGAAACGCTTCTTGCCATGAAGCATAACATTTTCACACCCGGCAACTATTTCTATAATGGAATCGGTCACTTTACCGTAAAATACTGGGAAGTGCTGGAGCTTGGTTATGAAGGGATCATGAGAAAAGCAGAAGAGGAACTGGCCGCTCATACCGCAGGCGAAGCAGATTATGCAGAACGTTCCGCTTTCCTGAAAGCAGTGATCATCTGCTGTAAAGCAGCGATCCACTATGCCGGCCGTTATGCGGTCCTGGCCAGAGAAGAGGCAGCTGCCTGCCAGGATCCGGTGAGAAAGCAGGAGCTTCTTGTGATCGCAGCCAACTGCGAGCGTGTACCGGCAAAACCGGCAGAGAGCTTTTATGAAGCCTGCCAGTCCTTCTGGTTCGTACAGATGCTTCTGCAGACAGAGTCTTCCGGTCACTCCATTTCTCCGGGACGTTTTGACCAGTATATGTATCCGTATTTCAAAAAAGATCTGGATGCAGGAAAGATCACCCATGAAGACGCACAGGAGCTTCTGGACTGTATCTGGGTGAAACTGAACGATCTCAATAAAGTCCGTGATGCAGCCAGTGCAGAAGGCTTTGCCGGCTATTCTCTTTTCCAGAACCTGATCGTAGGCGGTCAGAACGAGGAAGGTGAGGATATGACCAATGACCTTTCCTTTATGTGTATTGAGGCATCCATGCATGTCCATCTGCCGGCGCCCTCTCTTTCCATCCGCGTATGGAATGAAACACCGGATGAGCTGATGATCAAAGCTGCAAAGCTTACCCGTACCGGAATCGGTCTTCCGGCTTACTATAATGACGAAGTTATCATTCCGGCGATCATGAACCGGGGCGTTTCTTTACGGGATGCCAGAGTTTACAATATCATTGGCTGTGTGGAGCCTCAGGTTCCCGGAAAGACCGACGGCTGGCATGATGCCGCATTCTTCAATATGCTCCGCCCTCTGGAGCTGGTATTTACCAGTGGTGAGGACTTTGGTGAGCAGGTGGGACCCAGAACCATGCCGGTAGAAGAAATGACCAGTTTTGATCAGTTCTATGATGCTTATCAGACACAGATGAATTATTTCATCCGCCTGATGGTGAATGCGGATAACAGCATTGATCTGGCTCATGCAAAGCGCTGCCCGCTGCCGTATCAGTCTTCTATGATCGATGACTGCATCGGCAGAGGAAAATCTCTTCAGGAGGGTGGTGCAGTCTATAATTTCACCGGTCCTCAGGGCTTTGGTATCGCCAATGCCACAGATGCTCTTTATGCCATCAAAGAGCTGGTATTTGAGCAGAAGAGAGTTTCCATGGAAGAATACAAGCGTGCGCTTGCCGATAACTTCGGAAGAGGCTTCAGCAAAGAGCGTATCACCTTCCTCACAAAAGAGGTGGCAGAGCAGCTTGGTGCTGCAGGAAAACAGGTGACACCGGAGATTGCAGCAGCAGTGGCTTCCGGTTTCCGCGATCTGAAGCTTCCGGAAGAGACCGTGAAACGTTACGATGAGCTTCTGAAAATGATCGATGAGCTTCCGAAGTACGGAAATGATATCCGTGAGATCGATGAATTTGCCAGAGAAGTGGCTTATACCTATACGAAACCGCTGGAACAGTATAAAAATCCCAGAGGCGGCCGTTTCCAGGCCGGTCTTTATCCCGTATCTGCCAACGTTCCGCTGGGTGCCCAGACAGGGGCAACCCCGGATGGAAGACTGGCAAATACTCCGATTGCAGATGGCGTAGGTCCGGTGGCAGGACGGGATGTGCATGGTCCGACAGCTACCGCAAACTCTGTAGCACGGCTGGATCATTTCATTGCCTCCAACGGAACGCTGTTCAACCAGAAATTCCATCCGTCTGCTTTAAGCGGAATGGAAGGTCTTCAGAAGTTTGTGGCTCTGATCCGCTCTTTCTTCGATCAGAAGGGTATGCATATGCAGTTTAACGTGGTGAGCCGTGAGACTCTTCTGGATGCACAGGCACATCCGGAGAATTATAAGAACCTGGTAGTCCGTGTGGCAGGCTACAGTGCCCTCTTTACCACACTGTCCCGTTCGCTTCAGGATGATATCATCAACCGTACGACCCAGGGCTTCTGAGGAGGAAGAGCATGAGTGATGATTACAGAAAGATCCAGGGAAGGATCTTTGATATCCAGAAATATTCCATCCATGACGGTCCCGGGATCCGTACCATTGTTTTTCTGAAGGGTTGTCCCCTTCGGTGCAAATGGTGCTGTAACCCGGAATCTCAGATCCGGGATATCCAGATCATGGTCCAGAACGGGAAAGAAAAGACGGTGGGCCGTGACGTGACCGTGGAAGAGGTCATGGAAGAAGTCATGAAAGACGCTGCGTATTACCGCCGTTCCGGAGGAGGGCTGACCCTCTCCGGAGGCGAGTGTCTCCTGCAGCCGGATTTTGCGGGGGCGCTTCTTCGCTGTGCGAAAGAAAGCGGTATCCACACAGCCATAGAGTCTACCGGTTTTGCAAAATTTGAAACGATCCAGGAGAAAATCCTTCCCTGGCTGGACTTGTATCTGATGGATATCAAGCATATGGACAGTAAGAAACATAAGATGTTCACCAGCCAGCCGAATGAAAGAATCCTGGAAAATGCCAGAAAGATCACAGATGCAGGGCAGAACCTCATTGTCCGTGTGCCGGTGATCCCGACCTTTAATGATACGCCGGAAGAGATTTATGCCATTGCCCAGTTTGCCAGATCCTTAAAAGGTGTAAAAGAGATGAATCTTCTTCCGTATCACCGTCTGGGACAGGATAAATACGAGGGTATCGGCAGAGAATATGCGCTGGCTCATCTGGTTCCGCCCTCCAACGAGCATATGGAGATGCTGAAGGAAGTGGCAGAATCTGCAGGAATCCGTGTAAAGATCGGCGGTTAACGCTTTTTGGAAAGAAAGGTATTCATAAGTCCCCTGAGTTGTTCAATTTTCTGAACTTCGGCAGGGGACTTTCCTGTTTTCAGGACTTCAATGATGGCATCGGTCTCCTGAGGTGAGAAAGACATCCCGTTTTTCCTGGACTGATTTGCAGCTGCCATGAGAAAGGGAAGGAGGTCCTTTTGCGTTTTGCCTTTTCCCTGTTCGGTGAGTTTTAAGAGCATTTCCAGCTTCTGCGGGTCGATGTTCTGAAGAGAAGGATTATTCGTCCAGTTTCTGTCCATCTGTTTCGGAGTCTCCTTTTTCTGGTCCCGACTGGGAGAAGATGGAAAAAATAGCCTGCTGTTCCGGTGAAAGCATGGAAGAAAAAAGATCTGCCGGGTCCGGGCTTTCGTCTCCGCTCCGGTTCATGGCAGAAAAGAGCTGCAGCATTTCCAGAAGAGGCTGGATCTGGGAAAACAGTTCTCTCTGCTGCCGGGGGAGATAGGGAGAAATCCCGGAAAGGATTTCAGAGAAGCCATAAGCTTTGCCGGAGGTATCTGCAGTCTGGGCTGAAAGCGCCGGAGGTCTGCTGAAAAAAGCGGCCAGATTCTGGATTTCCATGCATTTGATCAGGAGAACAAAGGGCTTCTGCATTCCGGCTGCCAGATAAGGTACCAGGGCTTTTAAGAGCTGCAGCTGTTCTCCGCCGGCGGCCAGATCTACAGGGGTCATGCAGAGTTCCTTTTCTTTTTCCACAAAAGTTCTCCCTGTCGGTTTTCTTATGGGTTATTTTATGCGAGTGAGAAGAATTCTATGACAACTGCCTTTCCATAAGCATAAGCTGATAGGGGAGAACAAAACAGGAGGCAGAGAAATGCTGGTTCGGAAAGGAAATGCATTTTATGAGATAGATGAAGACTGCATGAAAAAGAAAGGTCTGCAGCTTCCGACAGAAGAGGATGGAACACTCCTGACGTACGGGGAAGCCAGGGAAGAAAAGCAGGATCAGAAAGACATCCAGAAAAGAGAGACATCCGTCAGAAGGAGAAACGTTTGAGATGTGCATAAAGAAAAGCCCCGGTGAGGGGCTTTCCTTATGCCTTGTGATTCTCAGCATCCGCAGGTGTTGTTTCCGCCGCAGGTGCATCCACAGCCGTTTCCGTTTCCGCATCCTCCGCCGCAGAAGAGCAGGATCAGGATCAGAAGCCAGCAGCTGTCTCCACCACATCCATTGCCCCACAGGCTATTTCCATTTCCTCCGCACAGACAGGAGAGGATCAGGATCCAGAGAATACAGCTGCATCCTCCGCCGTTTGCAAAGCCCAGTCCGCAGTTGTTATTGTTGTTTTCGCATCCGCAGTTACATCCACAGTTTGTGGCAGCCAGATCACTCATTCGATAAATCCTCCGTTTTTTTGGATACACTTTATAGTATGTGACTTTCCTCTTTTGGTTCCTGG
>CAKRQP010000037.1:0-17980 GCA_934393555.1 uncultured Lachnospiraceae bacterium | reverse complement strand
GCGTTAGAGGATTCGAACCCCCGACCTTTTGGTCCGTAGCCAAACGCTCTATCCAGCTGAGCTAAACGCACATTTTTCTTTTCGTTCCGTTCTCTCGCTCGGAACAATGAAGATTATAGCTCACTCTCCAGTTCTTGTCAACACTTTTTTTGAAATTTTTTTAATTTTTTGTGATTTTCCAAAATCTGCCAATTTTCAGGCTCTCGATAACGGTTTCTGAAGCTGTACTTCCGGTTCTGTGAAAGCACAGCTTCCTTTTATTACGGTACCGATTATATCATCTTACCACAACACATCGCAACCTCAAAACCTCTTAATTTTCTCTTATGCGAGATCTTTTACAAAACGGTTACTTTTTCTTCACAACTGCCGGTTCTTCTGTTCGTCTGTCTGTGCCACTCTGGTCACATGGAACCCTTCTCCCAGAACCTCATTGGATTCCAGCATGATCATGAAGGATTTGTCATCGATCTCTTTGACTGCCTGTTCCACCAGATACATTTCCTTATTATTGCATGCACACATGACCACCTGCTTATCCTCCTGCCGGTAGCCGCCGCTCGCATGAAGAATGGTCGTTCCTCTCCCTGTCCTTTCATCTATGATCTCTGTGACTTCTTTTCCACGCTCTGTAACGATCAAAGCCAGTTTTCCGGAATTGATGCCGTACATGGTTTTATCTACTACCAGAGACAGCAGGGAATTGATGATGATTCCATAAATGATACCATCCACATCCTGGAAGATCACACCACCCAGAAGCACAATCAGAAAATCCAGTGCAAACATGATCTTTCCCAGAGACAGATGCGGTTTCACTGCCTTCAGTGACATGATAACAAAATCCGCTCCGCCGGTAGAGGAATTTCTCATATAGATCATCGCATATCCGATTCCGGAAAGAACGCCCGTACAGAGGGCGGAAAGCATCCGGTCTCCCTGATAGACCGGCAGGAAAGGTGCGATCACGTCCACACAGATAGATGAGATCACCATGCAACGAAGGGATCTGAAGAAAAAGCCCCTCCCCAGCACCCGGAAACAGAGAAGTGTCACCGGTATGTTCAACAGGATCGTCGTCACACCGATCGGCAGGCCCGTCAGCCGGTAAATGATCATCGCCAGTCCTGAAAAACCGGACATGGGAAATCCGGCCTCCAACGCAAAGTTATAGATTCCAAGTGCGATCAGCATGCTTCCCAGCGCTTCTGCAAGGATATCCATAACTACCTTTTTCCATTTTTCTTTCTGCATCTTAAAAACCTCCACACCCCAATCCCTCTCAAAAAAGATTTCTTCATTATAGTAAGAAGAAAGAGCGACTACAAATACTGATTTTCCAATCATTATCCGCAATCGCTCTTGTTCTTATGTATTCAGTATAACATCAAGCTTTCCTGGCGTCAATCTGCTCACCGGATATAATTTGTCTTGATCGCCGGCTCTCTCTCCGGGAAGGTGATCCCGGCCTTTTTTCCGGCCTCGATGCATTTGATCAGCCAGGCCATATTGTTGCCCAGGGTGCGCATGGTCTGAAGACCTTCTTCATCCTGTTTTACTTCCTCCGGCGTATTTCCGTGTACCATATTCCAGTACTGGGAAGAAACCACCGGCATATGATTGATGGTGAAATATTTGTTGATCTGGTCGAAGCCTGCGCTTGCACCGCCTCTTCTGCAGCTTACCACTGCTGCGGCAGGTTTTCCTGCCATTTTGCTTCCACCGCTGAAGAAAGCCCGGTCCATAAAGGATGTCAGTGCACCGGATGCAGAGGCATAATGAATGGGAGAACCAAAGATAAAGCCGTCCGCCTCACCTGCTTTTTTCACAAACTCATTAACAACATCCTTGCGGAAGCATTCGCCTTCTTTTCGACAGGCACCGCAGCCGATGCAGCCTGCTACAGGCTGATTTCCCACCTGAAAAATCTCTGTCTCGATCCCCTGTTTTTCCAGGGCAGCGGCAGCTTCCTGAAGTGCTGTATACGTACAGCCCTTCGCCTTCGGGCTTCCATTTACCAAAAGTACTTTCATGATCCATTCCTCCTGTTTGACTCTTATTTCTTGTGACGGTCCTATTATAACAAAACTATTTTCCAAACTCAATCTTCTTCCATCTTAAAAAGAAGCCCCCGGAGAACGGAAGCTTCCGCTCTTCGGGGGTTCTCATTATTTCTTATAAAGGTGGCAGGCAACCAGATGGCCCGGAGCCACTTCCACGGTTTCCGGACGTCTGTCCAGACATTCCGGTTTACATTTCTTACAACGTGCTGCGAAGGGACAGCCTTTCGGAAGATTGATGGTACTCGGGATATCTCCCTCAAGGATGATCCGCTCTTTCTGATGACCGGGATCCGGAATCGGAACGGCAGAAAGAAGCGCCTGTGTGTAAGGATGCATCGGAGACTGGTAAAGCATTTCCTTGGGAGCTGTCTCTACAACGAAGCCAAGGTACATAACGGCAATCCGGTCAGAAATCATTTCTACAACAGAAAGGTCATGAGAAATGAAAACATAGGTCAGATCGAATTTTTCCTGCAGATGATGAAGAAGGTTCAGCACCTGTGCCTGGATGGAAACGTCCAATGCGGAAATGGGCTCGTCAGCAATGATGAGCTTGGGTTTTACAGTCAGAGCACGGGCGATACCGATTCTCTGTTTCTGTCCGCCTGAGAACTCATGAGGATAACGTTTGGCATGCTTGGCACTTAAGCCTACAATGCCGAGAAGTTCATGGACAGTCTCCAGACGCTGCTCTTTCGTCATATCTGTATGGATCAGGAGCGGCTCTGCAATGAGGTCTTCCACACGCATACGCGGGTTCAGGCTTCCTGCCGGATCCTGGAAGATCATCTGCACATCTTTTCTTAACGGACGCATCTGGTCCTGTGTAAGATGAGAAATGTCCTGACCCAAAAATTTGATCTCACCGCTGTCGGGAGTCAGAAGATGGTTGATCAGACGACCGGTGGTACTTTTTCCACAGCCGGACTCACCAACGATGGAGAAGGTCTCTCCTTTATATACGTCAAAGCTCACATCATTGACGGCATGAACAAACTTGTCCGGTTTTCCAAACAGGGTTTTGCCAACCGGGAAGGTTTTTGACACATGATTTAAAGAAAGTAACGGTTCCATAAATTATCCCTCTTTTTCTATTGTTTAAGCCAGCAGCGGCATTTCTGCTGTTCACCAACGGAACGAAGTTCCGGCTCTGTCTGATGACATTTTTCGGTGGCATATTTACATCTGGGAGCAAAACGGCAGCCCTTCGGCATAGCGGAAAGGTCAGGCACACTTCCGGGAATGCTGGGAAGGACCTTCACTCCGGAACCAAGCTTCGGCACAGAAGCGATCAGACCCTGGGTATACGGATGGGTCGGATTTGCAAACAGAACGTCTACCGGTGCTTCCTCCACGATCTTTCCGGCGTACATAACGATGACGCGGGAGCACATCTCTGCAACTACGCCAAGGTCATGGGTGATGAGAAGGATACTCATACCTTTGTCCTGCTGGATCTTTCTCATCAGCTCCAGGATCTGTGCCTGGATGGTTACATCAAGAGCCGTTGTCGGCTCATCGGCGATCAGAAGATCCGGTTCACAGCTCATAGCCATAGCGATCATAACTCGCTGGCTCATACCACCGGAAAGCTGATGGGGATAGTTTTTCAGCACCCGCTCCGGATCAGGGATTCCTACCTGTGCGAGGATATCTGCTGCTTTTTTTCTGGCATCTGCTTTGTTTAAGGATGTATGCAGGCGAATTCCTTCGATCATCTGCTTATCAATACGCATGGACGGATTCAGGCTGCTCATGGGCTCCTGGAAGATCATGCTCATCTTATCGCCGCGGATATCCAGCATTTCTTTTTTGGATGCTTCCAGAAGGTTACGGCCCTGGAAGATGATCTCTCCGTTGGTAACTTTACCCGGAGTATCCTTTAAAAGCTGCATGATGGAGAGGGAGGTAACGCTTTTTCCACAGCCGGACTCACCTACGAGACCTACGATCTCTCCTTTTTTTATTTCAAAATTCACATCATCTACCGCAGTAACGCTGCTCTTTTTGCTGGAAAAGAATTCCGTGCGGAGATGTTTTACTTCCAGTAAATTTTCCTGGGACATAATTTACTCCTTTCTGTTTCCTGTGATTATTCCTAGCTTATTTGATCTTCGGATCAAGGGTGTCACGAAGGCCATCGCCGAAAAGGTTGAAGGCAAGAACCGTGACGAAAATCACAAGACCTGGGAAATATACCATGTGCGGTGCTACGTTCAGGTAGCTTCGGCTCTGGGAAAGCATTGCGCCCCACTCAGGATCTGTTACATTTGCTCCAAAGCCCAGGAAGCTTAAGGAGGAAGCAGCCATGATAGCGGAACCGATTCTCATGGTGAAGTTAACGATCAGGGACTGGATGGTTCCCGGGAAAATATGTACAAACAGAAGACGTTTGTCCTTACAGCCCAGACTCTGGGCAACTTCCACGTAAAGAGAACCTTTCACCGCCAGAGTGGCGCTTCGCATGATACGGGCAAAGCTCGGTACCGTGAAAACCATAACAGCGATGAACACGTTGATGATACCAGGGCCTAAGAGAGCTACGATGGCAATCGCCAACAGGATGTCCGGGAAGCTGAAAAGTACATCGGAAGCACGCATAACAAGGCTTTCGATGATACCGCCATAATAACCGGCCAGAAGTCCGAGGACTGTTCCGAGAGCGGCGCCCACAATTACGGAAGAAAGGGAAACGCCAAGGGTCAGACGGGTTCCTGCAAGAAGACGGCTCAGGATATCACGGCCATAATGGTCGGTTCCGAAAAGATGAGCGGAGCTGGGAGCCGCCAGCATGTTGGCGTAGTCATAAGCATCCGGATCATACGGAGCCAGATACTGTCCGAAAAGGGCGATGATCACCAGAAAGACGATGACAACAAAGCCTGCTACTGCCGTTTTGCGTTTCATGAATTTTTTGATAAACTCTTTGGTTTTGCTGCTTTTATCAGCAATAATATTTTCATCGATAAAATTTTCCTCAAAGGAAAATTCATTGCGTTCCTTTTCATTGGTTGTGTTTGACATGGCAATCTTCCTTTCCATTAGTCATAGCGGATCTTCGGATTGATCACACCGTAAAGCATGTCTACAATCAGATTGATGAGAACATACTGAAGAGCAAAGATCATCAGCAGTCCCTGGATCACCGGATAGTCACGGTAGGCGATGGAGTCTACCAGAAGTCGTCCAAGACCGGGGATGGAGAAAATAGTCTCTGTAATAACAGAACCGGAAAGAAGTCCTCCGATCTGCAGTCCGAGAATGGTTATGATCTGGATCAGAGAGTTACGGAAGGCGTGGGAGAACATAACCCAGAATTCTTTCTGGCCTTTGGCTCTTGCAGTACGTACATAGTCCTCACGCAGGGTTTCCAGCATGGAAGAACGGGAGTAACGGGCCAGAACAGCCATGATACCGGTTCCCATAACCAGAGATGGAAGGATGTAGCCCCTCCAGTTTTCAAGACCTGCTGTAGGAAGAAGACCAAGACGGACAGAAAAGATTTCGATGCCCATCAGACCAAGCCAGAAACCGGGAGCAGAAAGTCCGGTAATAGCAAAGAGCATACCGAAGTGGTCAAAGCCTTTTCCACGGAAAATGGCACAAAGGACACCTATGAAGATTCCAAGGAATGGTGCCCATATCATACCTGCGACTACAAGCCGCAGAGTGAAATGCATACGAGATGCGATCATTTCTGTCACAGGGAGATTGGATTTCAGGCTGCGGCCCATATCACCGTGAAACAGATTTTTCATATAATCTACATATTGAACAAGAATCGGCTTATTCAGTCCAAACTCTTCACGGATCGCTTCCACCTCTTCCACGCTGGCCTCAACTCCGGCAAGTGTTTTTGCAGGATCTCCGGGGATCAGATGGATAAACATGAAGACAAAGATTGAAATGACGAACATCAGTGGAATGGTTGCAAGCAACCTTCTGATAAAATAGCGATTCATACATACCTCCGTCAGGATGGACTGTGGATTTTGCAGACAGTACCATCATTGAAATGTAACTTTTCGTGCATATAAAAAGGGAGTGCTGCAACACTCCCTTTTTTTAATTTAGGTTATTCAGGCTCAGTGATTCATGCTGATGGTTCGGAATACAAGCTCACCGGCAGGTTTATACTGCATACCTGTTACATAACTCTTATGAGCAGTCAGGGTGTTGTTGTTTCCGAGGAAAATCCAGGGGCATTCCTCCCAGGCAATAGCCTGAGCTTTTGCATAAGCTTCTGCGATTTCTTCGGTGTCAGTCATTTTCAGAGCATCGTCCAGAAGATTATTGAACTCTTCGTTGTTCCAGAATGCGGTGTTATAGCCGTTTGGCGGGAATTTGTCGCCATGAAGGATATTTCTCATGGAACCGTCTGCTTCGTAGGAACCGGAACCCCAGTTTACATACCACATCTGAACGGTGGTATCCTCAAGAGGAGCGCTGGTCAGTTCTGCATTTGCAGTGGACTCATTCGCAAGAAGCTCAACGTTTACATTGATCTGAGAGAGCTGCTGTTTTACAAACTCGGCACCTTTCATCTCAATGGTGGTATTATCTACGATGATCTGTACATCAAAACCATCTTCGAAGCCAGCTTCTTTCATCAGCTCTTTTGCTTTATCCAGATCCGGTGTGTACGGAGTCTGCGGAGCATAATACATGATATTCTGAGAGAAGATGGAGGTCGGCTCTACTGCATAACCATTGAATACAACCTGTGCGTAAGCGTTGCTGTCAAATGCGTAGTTCAGAGCCTGACGGACTCTCTTGTCGGCGAAGGGCTTTCTGCCGTCCGGAAGCTCCATCTGGGTGTTCAGGGTTACATAACGATAGGTGATACCCGGGAAGTTCTCAACTACGATTGTCGGATCATCTTCGATTCTGGCAACATCGATAGCCGGAACCGGATCAATGATGTCTGCCTCGCCAGTCTGCAGCATGGCGATACGGGAACCATCCTCAGGAACAACGGTGAAGGTCAGGGTATCAACGCCCGGTCCCTCCTGCCAGTAATCCTCGTTGCGGACCAGTTTGGTGTAACCACCGTCTACACGGTCGGAAAGTTTGAACGGGCCGGTACCTGCGGAATTCTTTGCCAGGTAATCTTTGCCCTGCTCCATTGCTTTGGGGCTGACCATACGAACCTGTGTGATCTTATTGACGAAAGTATTATTTGCTTCTTTTAACTTGATGGTAACCTGATATTCACTGTCAGCGGTTACGCTTTCCCAGTTGTTGATGCTTCTCTTCAGGGTCAGGCTGTCGTCGTCGAGACCGCGCTGATATACAGCGACAACAGCGTCTGCATTGAAGGGCTCGCCATCATGGAATTTGATGCCTTCGTTCAGTACGAAAGTATAGCTCAGACCATCCTCGGAAACGCTCCATTCTTTTGCCAGCAGCGGAACGACCTCAGATTTCTCATTGAAGGTCAGGAGAGTCTCGTACATAGCGTTGGTGATCGTGTTGGAATAACCATTACTGGAAACATGCGGATCCAGATGAGTGGCATCAGCCTGAAGGGCAACAACAAGGTCATTATCAGGAGATTTTGCTTCTTCAGCAGCAAGGGCACCGGTGGAAAGGCTGAATGCCAGAGCACCAGTAAGCATAAGAGATACTAACTTTTTCATATTTATATCCTTTCTTTGTGGTTGATAGTGACTCATTTTTACGCGCGCGAATCATCATGAACATATTGTAAATGATTTATAAAAATTACACAAGAGAAAAATGTGAAATATTTAAAAATCGTATAATACTGACAAAAACGTACCATTTGTTTTTATGCAAAATATATAATATATTCGCTGTTTTTTTAAAAATCGACTGTGAAAATGCACCAAATTGCAGTGTTAAAGTGTTGACGGAAAAGTGTAAAAAGCATGTATTTTTCGACGGAAAACGGGTTTTAATATTGTATTATTATGCACTCATAGTATCTGTTTAATCCATACTTTATCAGAATCTTTTCTTTTTTTCTTCAAAACGCTTGAAACAAACATGTGTTCGTGTTATACTGTTTAAACGGAGTTATCTGCCGACATTCTTTCTATGGAAACGAGGATTTTTTTACTTATGAATAAAAAAGAAGTTGCTGAGATCAAGAAACAGTTTACACCGGACCGCTGTGCCATCACACGGATCTGCGGCTGTTATGTAAACGCTGAAAAAGAAAAACAGCTGGAGATGAAAGAAGCATTTCTTTCTCTCTCTGACGAAGAAATGTTCAAATATTTTGATATTTTCCGCAAGACCCTTTCCGGCACCATCGGAAAGAATCTTCTGAATATGGAGTTTCCGCTTCAGCAGGAACTGGAAGGCGGCACCCAGGAATTTCTTCTGAAGCTCCGTGATTCCGGTCTGAAGGATGAGGAACTCGTCACCCGGTTCTACGACCGTGTGATCTCTTCTTATGATTTCGGTGAGAATTATCTGATCCTTCTCATTCATGCCGCTTATGACATTCCAGGCAAAACCAGGGACGGTCTGGATATGGACGATGCTTCTACTGACGTTTACCAGTATGTCCTCTGCAGCATCTGTCCTGTGAAGCTCTCCAAAGCAGCACTCTGCTACAATGCCAGAAACAATACGATCGAAGAGCGGATCCGTGACTGGATCGTGGATATGCCTTCCCTGGGCTTCCTTTTCCCTGCCTTCAATGACAGAAACACCGACCTGCACAGCCTTCTTTACTATTCCAAAAATGCAGAAGATCTCCATGAAACTCTGATCGATGAGATCCTTGGCTGTGTGACCCCACTCTCTGCCGGAAGTCAGAAGGATACCTTTAATGCCATTATCCAGGAAACCTTAGGTCCGGACTGCGACTATGAGGCGGTAAAAACCATTCATGAGAAGATCACGGAAATGGTAGACGAGCATGCCGACGAGCCGGAGCCGCTCAAGCTGGACAAATATGAAGTGAAAAAACTGCTCCAGGAGGGCGGTGCCACCAGGGAAGATCTGGAGGATTTTGATGAACGCTACGACGATTCCGTAGGAGAAAATTCTTCCTTCCTGGCTTCTAATATCACCAGTGCCAGAAAGTTTGAGATCAAGACTCCCGACGTCGTGATCCAGGTCAATCCGGAGCGTACCGATCTGGTAGAAACCCAGGTCATCGACGGTAAGACCTATCTGATGATCGAAGTCACGGATTCTGTGGAAGTAAACGGACTCAGTGTCCGTCCGGTCTCCCATGACAGAAAAAAAGAGCCGGAGGACTCATTTGAATAAAGTCCACGGCTCTGCCATCTCTATACTGTCTGATAAGGTCCGGATCAAACGTTCAAAAGCCCTTCGTGCCTTCACGATAAGGCTTTTGAACCTGACTCCCGCCAAACAAAAACATACTTTGTGCTATTCTTCTTTCGGGAAACTCATCTTTGCCTTGAAAAGATCACCGTCTGCTTCGATATGAAAGCTTCCGCCCTGAAGCTCCACAAAGCTTTTTACGATTGCAAGGCCAAGACCGCTTCCTTCCGTATTTCTGGATTTATCTCCCCTCATAAACCGTTCTGTCAGCTCTTCCACATCCATAGTCAGTTCATCTCTGGAGATATTTTTGAGAATGATCTCCACCTGATCTCCTCTGTCATAGAGATTCAGATATGCCCTGGTTCCTGGAAGTGCATACTTGGAAACATTGATCAGAAGATTTTCCAGACAGCGGTAGGTCTTTTCTCCGTCCAGCTCCAGCTTTATTTCTTCTTCCGGGACAGAAAGCCGACAGTCGATCTGTGCTTCTTTTAAACGGTCTTCCAGTTCAAAGGCTGCCTGTCTTACCAGTTCTGTCAGATTCAGCAGTTTCTTTTCTACCTTGATATTTCCACTGTTCGCCTTACTGATCTCAAAGAGGTCTTCGATCAGCTGTTTCAGACGGATGGATTTCCGATCCAGAATATCGATATATTTTTTTCTCTCCTCTTCTGTAATCTTTTCATCCTTCAGAAGGTTGATATATGTGATGATCGCCGTCAGTGGTGTTTTCAGATCATGAGAAACATTGGTGATCAGTTCAGACTTCATATTCTGGCTCTTCCGGTCTTCTTCTACCGCTTTCTGAAAACCTGCCTGTACCCGGTTCAGTTCCAGCTTTAACGGCTCAAAAATCCCCACATTCTCTGTGATAACTGCTTCGAGATCTCCTTCTGCCAGCTTTCTGGTACTCTGGAGAAGGATCTGATAATTCGCCTTGATCACACGGCTGTACTTCTTTAAAAGAAAGAAAAGCACCACAGTATAAAGAAGAAGTGCCATGATCCCAAATTGCCCCAGAATAAAGCAGACAAACAGGATGATCGCATTCAGCCCCAGGATTTTAAAAATCATCCGGTCTGAAGGATCCGTCAGATCGATATCTTCCAGCGTTACCACGCAAAGTCTGAAAAATCCACGTATTTTTCTGTAAACCCATTTTCCAAGTCTTGTCACTGTGCCGGAAGTATTCTTCCAGAACCACCGGAAAAACCGTACCGTCCAGATGCGTTCCAGGAAATACCGCTTCGGTCCCAGCGTCACCAGTGACCGGAAGCTTAAAACTGCCACAAACCAGAAGCTGTAAAGCAGCGACCAGATGCCAAACTGGATCAGCCAGGAAATCTGGTGGCTGATATTTCCCAGCATATTAGAGGAATTTCCGGAAAACAGAAAATCACTCAGGATATCCAGCATAGCCAGATACGTCCAGATTGGCGAAAGAGCCAGGAAAAAATTGATCTCCAATGGGATTCTGCTGAATATTCCCTTTCCGATTTCCAGAGAAGGGATCAACGGGAGCAAAAGAGCCGCCAGACCAAGGAGGACCGTTACCACGACCACCAGCAGCGGAAGTCCCACTTCCTGCAGAACCGTTCTATAGCTGATATAGTTCCATTCCCCGTATTCATCCGTATAAACCAGATCATCCGTATCCTTCTGTCCGTCTGTTATCCCTGCTGTGGCTCTGTAATCGTCCATCCGTTTCATTGCTGCCTGCCGGATTCCCGGATAGCAGAACAGTGTTCCTGCTGCCATAATCAGGATCAAAAGGACACAGAGCAGATTTCCCAGCCATTTATTATTGTTTTTCGATTTTGTATCCAACACCCCACACCACCTTTAAATATTTTGGATTTTTCGGATTGACCTCGATCTTCGTCCGAATGTTTCGGATATGCACCATGATCGTCTCCGTACCGATCGGTTTTTCATTCCAGATCCGCTCATAGATCTCATCCGGCGGAAAAACTCTGCCTGGATTTTTCATAAGAAGAGCCAGAATTTTGAATTCCAGAGGTGTCAGCGTCACCGGATTTCCATCCACCGCCACCTCCACGGTATCTTCATTCAGTTCCAAACCGCCCACTGCATAGAAATGCTCTCCGGATTCTTCCTTTCTCTTCCCTGCTGCCAGCTTCAGATAGCGGCTGTAGCGCCGGAGCTGCGAATGGACTCTTGCCATCAGTTCCATCGGTGCAAAGGGCTTTGTCACATAATCATCTGCCCCGATATTCAGTCCTGTCACCTTATCGATCTCTTCCGATTTTGCAGACAGCATGATCACAGGAAAATCATAATGTTCCCGTAATTTCATCGTCATGGTGATTCCATCCATGATCGGCATCATGATATCGATGATCGCCAGATGAATCTCCTCTTTTTCCAGGATTTTTAAGCCTTCCAGTCCATTCTGGGCCTTAAAAACTTCATATCCCTGATTTTTCATATAGATACCTACACCATCGAGGATCTCTTTATCATCCTCGACGATCAAAATATGGTAAGCTTCCATCACTTTTTCTTTCTCCTTCCATTTCCTGAGCATAAAGAGTTTTCCGTTATTCTTGCAAGCACTGCCATGGTGTATCTCCCTTCTCCTCCTGTCTGAAAATGTTCAATGGGTAGTATACAAGGAAAAGAAAAAGAAGCACCGGCAGAAAATCAAAAGATTTTCAAAAGAAAACTGCTGAAAACGAATTTTTCTCTCCGTTTTCAGCAGTTTCGACTCAGGAACGCAGCCTGTCACTTTCCACAGACAGCTCCTCCACTTCTTTTTCCTGTTCCCGGATCTTTTCAAAAATTTCCTGATTTTCCAAAAGGAATTTCTGCTGCCTTGCAAGCTCCGGAAGATAATATTTCCGCTTCAATATGATATCCTTTGTGATATATGGCTGTACGCTTCCCCGTTTTTCCGCATTGAAATGAGCCGCTCGCAAAACCAGAAGAAGAAAATCTTCCTCCGCCTCTTCTTCCACAGCTCCCGCCAGCATGACATTATCGGAGACAAAGCCTTTCGTCCAGGCTTTATAAACCGCTCCACAGTAGCTTCCGACTCTTCCGATAAGGATCGCCTGCTCTTCTTTCATTGTGGCCGTCCGTGCACTTCCCTGGACACCTGCCGCTCCGTAAACCCGGTAAGGACCATCCTTCTCCTCTTCATCCAGACGCTGTCCGCTCCAGATTTTCAGGAAAGTATTTCCTTCCTTCTCCGGCCACTTTTCTTTTCCTGCAGCCTTCAAAAGAGCGCACTCCAAAAGTCCATATTCACACTCCAGAATCTCCTTTATCACAGCTTTTCTGGTCTGGATCCCTTTCTGACAGGGGAACATACCGATCTGACCAAGTTCATTTTCATATACCGACGGGATCTTTTCTGAGAGTCTGGCCAGTTGTCTTCTTAAGATCCTCTCTCTGGAGATCAGAGCTCTCTCATCTGCCTTTTCCTCGCCCAGATATTCTTCTGTGGAAAGAATATACTGATGCTCCGATAAGGTCGTCCGGTTCAATACGCAGACCGGTGCACTTCTTTGATAGATCTCAGGAAGCAGCTTCCGGTTCTCCGGTTCTACCTTTCGAAGATCATAGAAACGGGTCATTCCGTCTCCCTTTTCCTTTGCAAAGATAAAAATTCCCGTACGAACCTCCGCATAAGGAAGAAATGCAGAGATCGGAAGGAGGATCACCTGTTCCACATGAAATTTCTCCACAAAGCGTTTCCTGAGCTCCACATCCTCCACTGCGGTCCTGTTCAAAAGGCCTCCCGGAACCACTGCTGCACAGCGTCCATTCTCAGCCACACAATCTGCCGCCTGCGTCAGAAACTGGCTTTCCAGCCTCACCCGGCCTTTCTTTTCCCCTTTTGTATAACCGAAAGGCGGATTCATCAAAACTGCATCAAACGTCTTTTCTTCTGATTTTTTCCCTTTTTTCTTTTTCAAATGGTCTGCCGCTTTGTCTGCCGGTCCGCAGACAAGAAGATTCTCTCTTCCATCAGAAGTATCTTCCGTCCCGGTCCAGTTTTCAAATACCAGAAGCTCCTCTTCTGATTTTTTCTGCTTCATGGCTGCCGCCCGCAGAAGAAATTCCTCACTTCCTCCGCAGATATCCAGTACCGTACCCTCCTGAAGTGGCAGAGCCTCTGCCATAAGCCTTACAATTTCCAGCGGTGTATGATAAACCGCCTTTGTCAGATATTCTTTTGTCAGTTCCCTTAATGCCATATCATCTACTCCGCTTCCAAAATTTCCTGCAGCCAGCCGTTTCTTTGTGCGACGACTGCCCTCTATGGAGGGATTATAACACAAAACCTGTCGAAAAAGATATCTTTTCTGACAGGTTTTGTATAAAAACATTTTTAGTTTTCCGGATAAAAACACGCAGCCAAGTGCCCTTCTTCCACGCGTTTCAGTTCCGGCACACTGCTCAGACATTTCTCCCGGCATCTGGGGCATCTGGATGCGAATGCACATCCGGCCTGAACCTGGAGCGGGCTTGGCGGATCTCCTTCCAATAAGTGGATCTCCGCTTCCTGATTGCAGTAGACATCAAAAATAGAATTTAAAAGTGCTTTCGTATAGGGATGACAGCATTTCTGCTCCAGATTTTCACTGTCCAGAAGTTCCACAATTCTTCCCAGATACATCACCGCGATCCGTTGTGTCACACTTCGCACCAAAGCCAGGTCATGTCCGATAAAAATACAGCCCATGTTCTGCTCTTCGACCAGTTCCACCAAAAGCCTGGCGATCTGATTCTGGATCGACACATCCAAAGCCCCCGTTGCCTCATCACAGATCAGAAGTGCCGGCTGTATGGCAATGGCTCTGGCAATCGCCACTCTCTGCAGCTGCCCGCCGGAGAGTTCATGAGGATAACGCAATACAAATTCTTTCGGAAGTCCTACTTTCTCCAGAAGTTCTTCCGCTTCCTTCATTGCTTCCTTTTTTGAAATACCGTCATAATTTCTTCTGGGCTCACACAGATATGTCCCGATTTTCATTCTTGGCGAAAATGAGCTTAAAGGATCCTGGAATACCATCTGGATATTTCTTCGAAATTTTCTTTTCTCTTTTCCGTTCAGCTGTGTATAATCTTCCCCGTTCAGTATCATTTTTCCTTCCGAAACCGGAAGCGAGCCAACCAGTATTTTTGCCAGAGTGCTCTTTCCACATCCACTTTCTCCTACAATCCCCAGAATCTCTCCTCTGGAAATGGAAAAACTCACATCGGATACGGCTCGAAGCTGCTGTTTTTTTACCGGAAACACTTTACTCACATGGGAAACTTCCAGCAATTTTTCCTTATTTTGCAAAACGCTCCCCTCCCAGCTTCGGAACTGCCTCCAGCAGCTCCTTTGTGTACGATTCTTTTGGATGATAAATGATTTCATCTCTTGTACCAAATTCTACCATTCTGCTTCTGCACATCACGCCGATTTTATCAGAAAGATAGGAGGCGACTCCCATATTGTGAGTCACCAGAATGATCGTCACCCCGTATTTATCCCGGAGTTCCTTCATCTGATGCACCACCTGAGCCTGAATCGTCACATCCAGTGCAGAAGTCGGTTCATCAGCCAGAAGCAGTTTCGGTTTTGCCGTCATTCCCATGGCGATTCCTACCCGCTGCTTCATTCCTCCGGACAGTTCAAAGGGATAGGAATCCAACACTCTGCCGGGATCTGTCAGATGCATTTTTTTCAACATATCCACCGCTTTTTCTATATACCGGTGTTTTGGCTGCTTTTCATGCACCGCAATCGCCTCTTCGTACTGGCTTCGGATTTTCCGGATTGGGTCCAGCGCCGCTCCCACATCTTGAAAAATCATTGCAATTTCTTTTCCCCGGATATCCTGCATCTGCAGTTCATCCGCCTTGACCAGATCCATCCCGTCAAACAGGATTTCTCCTCCGGTAATTTTTCCTCCTGGCGGCAGCAGGCCCAACACCGCCCGGATTAAAGTGGTCTTTCCACTCCCACTTTCCCCTACAATACTGACAATCTCCCCTTCCGAAACGGAAAGGGAGACATCAGATACTGCCGGTGTGCCATTCTGATAGCATATCGTACAGTTTTTAATATCCAGTATATTCATTCTTTATTTTGCTGTCCAATCAGCTGTGATCATGTAGTAATCGATCGGGAATACGGTTACATTTTCCACGGTATCGGTATTGATCAGTGTTACATTCTCATTTGCATACAGGAAAATCGTCGGGCACTCCTCTGTCAGAATCTGCTCTGCATCTACGAAGCACTGTACACGCTCATCATAATCAAAAGCGGCATCCAGACGATCCATAACTTCCTGGAAAGCATCGCTGTGGAATGCGGTGTAGTTGTCCGGGCCATTGTCAGACCAGCGGTTCTTCAGATAAGACTGGCCATCTGCATTGTTTACGGTCTGCCAGCCGGCACCCAGGAAATCAAACTCACCGCTTTCACGGATATCAGAAGTATTCTCCATCAGCTGAATTTCCACATGGACACCGATTTCTTTCCACATATCCTGCATTGCCTGGTAAACAGCAGTAGAAGCATTGGAACGAAGGGCGATATTCAGTACCAGCTCTTCGCCATCTTTTTCTACATAGCCGTTTCCATCTTCATCTGCATAACCAGCTGCTGCCAGGCACTCTTTTGCCTTCTCTACATCATAAGTCTGGCTTTCTACATCTTTGCCCTCATCATAGCCTACGCTGTCCGGGAATGCTTTTCCAAGAGCCTGTGCGTAACCAGCGCCTGCGATCTGTGCAATGACATCGCGGTCAATGGCATAAGACAGGGCTTTTCTTAAGTTTACATCAGCTGTCGGACGGCCCTCACGACAATTCATTTCCAGATCGCTCTCTCTGGTTCCGGTTACTTTTACCATCTCGATGGTATCGTTGCCTTCAACCTGAGACAGAGTTGTGGAGCTCGGTGCAACTGCAACATCGATGTCGCCAGCCAGAATTGCGCTTACCTTGGTATCATCTGCTACATTGAGAACGGTAATGGTATCTGTTCCCGGCTTGCCGCCCCAGTAATACTCATTGGCTGCCAGCTCGTATTTCTCTTCGGTCACAAATTCGGTGCACACATAAGGACCTGTGCATACCGGCGCATTATTGTAATTGCTGGTATCTACCGTGGTATCCACGATGATGCACATCGGCTCTGTCAGATAATACGGAAATGCACTGTAGGGTTCTGTGGTCTTGAAGATCACATACTCTCCATCCACTTCAATGCTGTCCAGCATCAGGTTGCCGCCGCGGCTGTTCTGCTCTGCGGTACGCTCGATGGATGCTTTTACCGTTTCCGGTGTCATATCATTTCCGTTGGAGAATTTTACGCCCTGACGGATGTGGAACTTGTAAGTGAGGTCATCTACCTGCTCCCAGGAATCTGCCAGACAGGGAACAACGTCCATGTTCTCATCTGCTGTCAGAAGTGTTTCTCCGATACCACAGCGCATAGTGGTCCAGCCGTTCCAGCCCTCTGCCGGGTCCAGGCCTTCCATCCACATAAACATAGCCACGTTCAGATGGCTGCCGCTTTCAGAAGCAAATACGGGTGTGCAGCTGGCAGACAGCATAGCAGCGGCCAGAAGTGCGGGGATACAGGATTTTAATCTCTTTCTCATTTGGTTCCTCCTTTGAATTTTAAAAAGTAATTTGTAATATTTAGAAAGGCACAGGCCTTATCTACCAGACATTTTCCTTGGGATTCATCAGATCCTGAATACAGTCCCCAAGAAGATTGAAAATTACAACGCTGACCAGAATCACCAGTCCTGGAAAAATCAGCATCCACGGAGCGGAATACATATAGTTTTTTCCCTCCGAAAGCATAAAGCCCCATTCCGGCGTGGGCGGCGGTGAACCGAGTCCCAGAAGCGAAAGTCCGGAAATAGTCAGAAGTTTTCCGCCGATATCCTGGAAAATATTTACCAGCAGGGACGGCAGCACATTGGGAATAATATAGACCAGCAGAATCCTCGTGCGGGAAGCTCCTCCCAGACGCGCCTGTTCAATGTATACATTATTTTTCACACTGAGCACCAGGGATCTGCTGATTCTGGCATAGTAGGTCCAACCGGTCAGCGACATGGCAAGGATCATGTTTGGCAGTCCGATACCGATAAAACTTACCAGCGCAATCGTGAAAATATATCCGGGAAACGCCATCAGCATATCGGAAAAACGCATCAGTACGTTGTCAAAAAAACCTCCGGTAAAGCCTGCAAGCGTTCCAATCAGGATTCCCACCGTTGAAATAATAGCCGTAACGGCAAATGCAATCAGAAGAGAGCTTTTCCCACCGTATAAAATTCTCGAAAACAGATCTCTTCCCAGCTGGTCTGTTCCAAACAGGTAAGTGGTGCTGGGCGGCTTCAACATATCCGCATAATGACTCTCCAGCGGATCAAAGGGTGCAAGGACACTGGCAAACAGCGCAAAAAACACAAAAATCAAAGCAAACAGGGACAGTACTCCAAAACGGACCCATGCTTTTTTCATGGCCGGACTCATTTTTCTTTTCATTTCTGCGACATCCCCCTTCGAATTCTCGGATCGATAAACGAATACGAAATATCAACCAGAAGATTTACAATTACATAAATGAAGCCCATCCACATGGTATATCCCTGGATCAGGGA
>CAKRQP010000036.1:0-18191 GCA_934393555.1 uncultured Lachnospiraceae bacterium | reverse complement strand
TCCTTGCGACCGGCGGTCTTGCCAGTCTCATCGTTCCCCTTTGCAAAAAGAACATCATCCTCGATGATGATCTGCTTCTTCGGGGACTGAACCTGATCTATAAGAAGAATCAGGAACATAATCATTGAATGTAAATGAATGTAAAAATAAAGCGCCGCAGAATGGATCTGATCTCTATTCTGCGGCGCTTTTGGTATATCTTCTCAGCGGTATTTATTTACGATTTCTTTCATCTTCGGAAGCTTTTCTTCCATATCTTTTACCAGTTTGAACTGTGTGTGGGCACGATCCAGATTCTGATTGTCCCGGGTGGTCTTGAAGTAATGGTCTCCTTCCAGATAGTCGGTGAGGAAACGCATGCCGCACTCAAAGGTCATCATCATGGCTCCGGTTGGCAGATTGTCCAGTTCAATGTCGGTCAGTGCTCCGCCACAGCCTTCAATAAAGCCTTTGACATAGAGTTCATAGAGGTCCAGATCGCACCAGATCTTGGAAAGATCCGGCTCGTCCTCAGCTCCTGTGCTGGCGCCGAAACGGATGGAATCACCGAAATCATTCACTGCCAGTCCCGGCATGACGGTATCCAGATCGATGACACAGATGCCTTTTCCGGTAGCATTGTCAATGAGGATATTGTTGAGTTTGGTATCATTGTGGGTAACACGGGTCGGGATCTTCCCGGCTGCCTCCAGGTCACAGAGGGTGTGTGCAAAAGCCTCATGATCCAGAACAAACCGGATCTCCTCTTTTACAGAGGCAGCTCTTCCGCAAACATCGGCGGCCACAGCCTTCTGAAAGGTTTCAAAACGTTTTGCCGTGTTATGAAAATCCGGAATGGTCTCATGAAGGGATTTTGCCGGAAAATCTGCCAGCATACGCTGGAAATGACCGAAAGAAACGGCACTCTCGTAAAAGTCAGAAGGCTTCTCCACCTGATCGTAGCTGGTGGTTCCCTCTACGAAAAGATAGATCCTCCAGTACTGTCCTTCACTGTCCAGATAATAAGGCTTTCCATCTCCGGAACATACGACCGTCAGAGTCTCCCGTTCCGGATCACCGCCGTTTTCTTCGCTTTTCTTTTTGATCCACTCCGTTACATGAACAATGTTTTCCATAAGCTCCACGGGTTTTTCAAAAATATTCTTATTCATTCTCTGAAGGATATAGCGACGCTGTCCTTTTTCTGTCTCATAAGTCACGCGGAAGGTATCATTGATATGACCGCTTCCATAGGGCGCCAGTTCCTTCAGCTGTCCTTCCGGCAATGCAAAAGCTGCCAGAACTTCCGCCGTGATCTGCTCCTTATTCACCTTATGCTTCCTCCCAAAGTTTCTGAGGATATCTTCCCTCATCCTTTAATTTCTGAATCGCTGCCACAACCACCGGCTTGTCTTCCTTATAAGTAACGCCGTACCATTTATCTTCGGATTTCAGTACCTCTACCGTAGCTTTCTCCTCTGCCAGAAGCTCTCCTACCACACTGGGAAGGAAAAATTCACATTTCAAAGGATTCTTCGGAAGGTTTTCCTCCAGGAATTTCGGGAAACGGCTGCCGATCTCTTTCATGATGCTGTTGGTAAAGCCCCACATATTCATAGACACAATGCTGCCTTCCGGAATGGTGGTCCAGGTAGCTCCGTCATCCTCGGTATAAGCAGTCACATCGCCTCTTTTTTCGATATGGGTACGCTCGCAGATGCCTACCAGCTGATGATTCTCATCGGTGGTGCAGACGCCTCTTGCCACATGACCGTTCTCTGTCAGGGTATTCTCCAGAATATAGCCTACCATGGTGTAACGGTATTTGTCGTCGTCCTCATGGGTAGAAAGATAGTCGTAGATCTCCTGGAATGCATGAGGTCCGTAATAGTCATCCGCATTGATCACGGCAAAGGGGCCATCGATCTTATCCCGGCAGCTTAAGATCGCATGCGCGGTTCCAAAGGGTTTTACACGGCCTTCGGGAACGGTAAAGCCTTCCGGCAGATCATCCAGCTCCTGGAAGGCATATTCCACGTTCATGATCTTTGCCATACGCTCACCAATGGACTCTTTGAAATCCTTCTCGTTTGCCTTCTTGATGATAAAGATTACTTTCTCAAAGCCGGCTCTTTTCGCATCATAGATGGAAAAATCCATAATGATATGACCCTCTTTATCCACCGGATCGATCTGTTTGAGACCGCCGTAACGGCTTCCCATTCCAGCTGCCATGATTACCAGTACAGGTTTCTTACTCATCTTTATCCTCTTCTTTCTGTATTTTTTTGAGATTCCGAGCGGGCCATGATGGATGCCGTATACTCGGAGGGTGTCATTCCCGTGATCTTCTTGAACTGACGGGAAAAATAATGAATGGAGGAATAGCCCAGGAACTCCGAAATCTGGGTGAAATTCTGATTTTTCTCCCGGATCAGTTCCTTGGCATACTCCACTTTCATCTTGGTGAAAAAGTCGATCACTCCGCAGTTATGCTGCTCACGGAAAATCTTCTGCAGCTGGGAACGCCCGATCAGGTTTTCCCGGCAGATGTCTTCGATGGTCACATAACCGCAGATATGTGCTTTCAGATAATCCATGATCTGGATATAGGCTGCAGAGCCGCCTCCGCCCGGAGCCCAGATCTCTTCCGCCGGTTTTACCGGATTTGGAAGATTTCTCCGTATCATACTGAGGAGCAGGAGCTCCAGGTACAGCCGGATCAGCTGCTCTGAGCCAAAAGGAGCATCTTTCTTTTTCTCCATCTTTTTCAGATAGGGATCGTCCAGAGGCGAGTCGATGCAGCGCCGGGCCTCCGAGATCATCTGACCTAAGAGTCCTCTCTCATACTCACTGACTTCCAGGATACGGCCTTCGAAAAACTTCATCGCCGGAGAGGTGCAGGCAAAGGAAACCACCACCACATTGGGGGCACAGGTCCCTGTTGCCGCCAGATTGTGGAATTCATTGGGCTTATGAAAGATCACCTGGCCTGCCTTCAGCACATGATCCAGAACCTTGATCTCTCCCTTATCCACACACTGGAGTTCCCAGAAATCATGGGTCTCTCCCGGAAATTCAAAGTTTTTCATGTATTCAAAATAGTGTATCGTATAAACTTTTCTGACCGTGATCTCGTCTTTCAGAATGATGCTTTCGTATTCCATATCTTCATGCCTGCCTTTACTTTCTTAGAACAGTATTCTTTGTCTTCTCCACTTATCATACCTGTTTTTTTTTCGGTCTGTCAAGTGGGGATTCCCTTCCACCGTCCGGTCAGACAAAGGAAAGCATCAAATGGTTCCTGTACCCATATTTCCGGCAGTTACGATGTTGCACCAGTTATTCATATTGAAAGGCTTCTGCAGGCCTTCCGGAGCACTGGGCTTGTAGGGAAGACGTTCTTCCAGAAGTTCCGGGATCTCTGTGATCTCACCGTCAAGGTATGCCAGGATACGCTTCTGCGCGCTTACCAGTCTTGCATGAAGACCGCCCTGACGGATATCAATCGTCTCATAACCATTGGACTTGCACTCATGGAACCAGATCTTCTCGCGGAAATCGTGATACTGCTCCAGCTCTTCCAGGCAGACGGGGATCTGCTCTTCGGCAATGCTGGTCAGCCAGTCTCTGTCATCCTCCAGATAAGCTCTGCGGATATCCATACCGATGCCGCCCTTCACTGCAAGGAATTCTGCCAGGGAACGGTAGCAGGCAAAGAGCGCTTTGGAAACGGTCACACGCTCCTCCACTGCCCGGAGTTCTTTTGCCAGCTTGCCGTAATGACCGTAGAGATCATACCCCTCGTACTGACGGTCGAAAAGTCCCAGCAACGGATCCTGATAGAACAGATGCTTGGATGGCGTAACAGCAGCAATATTCAGCGGATCGCAGCCCGGCAGGCAGTCCATTTTGGTGAGGAGCATCCACTCCTCCAGGGAAGCTTCCTGGAAAAGATGAAGCTTCTCATCAATGGCAGCATCTTCCGGCTCCTCCGCAAAGCCTTCCTCTGCAAAAAGAATCAGCGGAAGCAGACCTGCTGCAAAGGGAGTCTCGGTGCCATCATCCATCCAGAAAGTCATGAACGCATTGCGGACCTTCTGCTGTTTCATAACGCGCATGGCGATCCTTGTGCTGTCAAAGGCTTTTCCATAGTTGGGGATCAGGCCATTCCAGGTCCAGCCGCCGCCTGCGAAATAGACTTTATTGGAAAGCTTTTTGTGAAGGCTCAGCATTCTCTCATAGGTTTTCGGATCGTGGTTGTAATAATCCCAGTAAACCATCGTCAGGTTATCACCCGGTTTTTCTTCCTCCGGCCACTCGTACTCTTCCGGAACACCGTAATAAGAACCATCCTTTGAAGCCAGGTTAAAGAACATATCACTCCACATCATGGGCTCCAGACCGTATTTTGCACAGAGTTCCTCAACCTTCGCCAGATGACGCTTCATAATGGAAAGGCGGTTTGTGAAGCCATGCTTTCTCAGATATTCACCAAGACCCAGGCCGTGTGCTTCATCCATACCCAGATGTACTTTCTTCGTGCGGACGCACTCAGAGAAGTTTTTCAGCATAGATTCGATGAGCTCATAGGTCTTTTCCTCCTCCGGAAGAAGGTTGTCCCGGTTATCCTGCAGGCCATTGCTTTCCGGCCAACGCAGGAAAGTACTTAAATGTGCCAGTGTCTGGATACAGGGAACCAGATAAATACCGAAAATTTCGCCGTAAGCATCGCATTCTTTCAGCTCTTCTTTCGTGAATCTGCCGCGGAATGCACCGAAGTAGGGATACTCCGGAAGCTCATAGGTATCTTCTGTATAAAGGAAGAGCTCGTTCATGCCCAGAAGAGCCATGGTACGGATCATCCGTTTCAGCATATCCGGTGTGGGAACACCGTTTCTGGAGCAGTCCGGCATAGCGCCCAGGCAGTCTGTATAAACCGTCTCCTCTTTCACAAAATCCGCATCCTCCAGATGCTGGAAGAGATAGCCGAGACCGCGGAAGAAATGAGCCTTCTCTTTGCAGGAAATGGTCACATCCAGGCCCTTTTTCTCGATTTTTAATTTATTTTCTTCTGTAAATACCGGTGTGATGGAAATTCCGCCCTCGCCATATACATGTCCACGTTCTTCCAGCAGGATCGCGAGACCTTTTTTCAGTGTTTCCTGCTCTTTTGTCAATACAAAATTCATAAATTTCCTCCTTGTATCAGTTCTGTACTTGTGACTTTAGTATAAACGTATTCCACAGGAAAAGCTATAGGACAATCAGCTCTTCTTTTTGCTTTTTTTGCACAAACGGCCATCTTGTCAAAACGGGGTTTACGCCGCCGCTTTTTCCGTTTATAATATTCCCGGGTAACAGTTCAGAGCGCGGGTCTGTGGCCTGTTGTTTTGAACGTCCGAAAAGGAAAAAGGAGTATTTATGAGTATTTTAAATGTTGAACATCTGACCCACGGCTTCGGCGACCGGGCCATTTTTAATGACGTTTCCTTCCGTCTCCTCAAGGGAGAACATATCGGCCTTGTGGGTGCCAACGGTGAGGGAAAGTCTACTTTTATGAACATTGTCACCGGTAAACTCCTGCCCGATGAGGGCAAGGTAGAGTGGGCAAAAAATGTCCATGCCGGTTATCTGGACCAGCATGCGGTCCTGGAAAAGGGCATGACCATTCAGGACGTGCTCAAATCCGCCTTCGATCCCCTTTTAAAAAAGGAAGAACGGATGAATGAGATCTGCGACCACCTGGGAGAAGCTGATGAAAACGAAATGGAAGCCCTTATGGAAGAACTGGGAACGATCCAGGATGAACTGACGCTTCACGATTTCTACACCATCGATGCCAAGGTGGATGAGGTAGCCCGTGCCCTTGGCCTTCTTGATCTTGGTCTCGACCGGGATGTGACAGACTTAAGCGGCGGACAGCGTACCAAGGTCCTCCTTGCAAAGCTGCTTCTGGAGAAACCGGATATCCTTCTTCTGGACGAGCCTACCAACTATCTGGACGAGGAGCACATTGCCTGGCTGAAACGTTATCTTCTGGATTACGAAAACGCCTTCATCCTGATCTCCCACGATATTCCTTTCCTTAATGAAGTGATCAACATCATTTATCATATGGAAAATCAGGAGCTGAACCGTTATGTGGGAGATTATGACCACTTCCAGGAGGTCTACGCCGTGAAAAAATCCCAGCTGGAAGCTGCCTATCGCCGCCAGCAGCAGGAGATCAGCGAGCTTAAGGATTTTGTGGCACGGAACAAAGCCCGTGTTTCCACCAGAAACATGGCCATGTCCCGTCAGAAAAAGCTGGATAAGATGGACGTCATCGAACTGGCTGCCGAAAAACCAAAGCCCGAATTTCATTTCCGCTATGGCCGTACCCCCGGCCGTATGCTGTTCGAGACCCATGATCTTGTCACCGGTTATGAGGAACCCCTTTCCAAACCGCTGAACCTTTCCATGGAGCGCGGGCAGAAGATCGCGATCACCGGTACCAACGGTATCGGAAAAACCACTCTTTTAAAAAGCATCCTCGGACTGATCCCGGCTCTTGCCGGTACGTGTGAACTGGGAGAAAATCTTCAGATCGGCTATTTTGAACAGGAGGTCAAAGGTGACAACCGTACCACCTGTATTGAAGAGCTCTGGCAGGATTTCCCTTCCTACACACAGTATGAGATCCGTTCCGCACTGGCTAAATGCGGACTTACCACAAAACATATCGAAAGCCAGGTACGCGTCCTGAGCGGTGGAGAACAGGCCAAGGTACGGCTTTGCAAGCTGATCAACCGTGACACCAATGTCCTGCTCCTGGACGAGCCCACCAACCATCTGGATGTGGATGCAAAGGAGGCTTTGAAAAGTGCCCTCAAAGAATACAAAGGCAGCATCCTTCTGATCTGTCATGAACCGGAATTTTACCAGGATGTCGTCAATGAAGTCTGGGATATGAGCCGCTGGACCACGAAGATCTTCTGACGGGCAGCTGTTTTTTCACAGAATTTTCAAATTTTCTCCACAGACAGTACACAGGAGCTGTCTATAATAAGAAACAAGAAAAGCAAACAAGTGCTTTTCCATATAGATTCTCTTTTTCATATTTCGAGCCGAAGGTTCCAGCAGACCTTCGGCCCTCCTTTTTTTACGCGTCTTTCTACGGTTGACTGACCATCTGATTTGAGATATAATTTTCCCAGAGCATCCGGATTTTCCGGAATTTTTACAAGAAGAGAGGAACTGTTTTATGAAGAAAGTAATCTTAACCGGAGACCGTCCCACCGGCCGCCTTCATGTCGGTCATTACGTGGGTTCTCTTTCTGAGCGTGTAAAGCTCCAGAACTCCGGCCAGTACGATGAGATCTACATTATGATCGCAGACGCCCAGGCGCTCACCGACAACGCAGAGCATCCGGAGAAAGTCCGTCAGAATATCATTCAGGTCGCTCTGGATTATCTGGCCTGCGGCATTGATCCTGATAAATCCACGATCTTTATCCAGTCCATGATCCCCGAGCTCACCGAGCTCACCTTCTATTACATGAATCTGGTAACGGTATCCCGCGTACAGAGAAACCCGACCGTAAAGGCAGAGATCCTGATGCGTAATTTCGAAGCCAGCATTCCGGTCGGCTTCTTCTGCTATCCCATCAGCCAGGCTGCAGATATCACGGCTTTCGGTGCTACCCATGTACCGGTAGGCGAAGACCAGCTGCCCATGCTGGAGCAGTGTAAGGAGATCGTTCACAAGTTCAACACCGTATACGGCGAGACCCTGACCGATCCGCAGATCGTCCTTCCTTCCAACAAGGCCTGCCTGCGTCTGCCCGGTATCGACGGCAAAGCAAAAATGAGCAAATCTCTCGGAAACTGCATCTATCTTTCCGATGAAGCAGAGGACGTAAAGAAGAAAGTCATGTCCATGTTCACCGACCCGAATCATCTCCGCGTGGAGGATCCTGGAAAGGTAGACGGCAACCCGGTATTCATCTATCTGGAAGCCTTCTCCCGTCCGGAACACTTCGAAGAGTTCCTGCCGGATTACAAAAATCTGGAAGAGCTGGAGGATCATTACAGAAGAGGCGGTCTGGGCGACGTGAAAGTAAAGAAATTCCTGAACAACGTCATGCAGGCAGAGCTGGCTCCGATCCGCGAGCGCAGAAAAGCATGGGAAGCAAGGATCCCCGATATCTACGACATCCTGAAGGCCGGAAGCGCTGTTGCCGAGAAGAAAGCAGCGGAAACCATGACCGCTGTAAAGAAAGCCATGCAGATCGATTATTTTGGCTGACTTTTCCTAAAAAAACACCCGTCATCCGTTTTTACACGGCTGCCGGGTGTCTTTTTTATTCTGTTTCGCTCTCTTCCGTTGTCAGAAGCTGATTCTCATCCTGTTTTCTTTTCGATTTTTTTATATACTCTTCCACATGATCCAGTGTTACCCGATAATAAGGCAGACGGACATATTTTTCTTTTTCCAGCGGAATATCGTCCATGCTCAGACCGTTTTTGGCATCTTTTCCTGAGAGTACAAACGCCAGCTTCAGCATAGCCTCTGCCTGTCCTTCTTTGTCATTATAAGCAGTTCCTGCCATCTCGCCGTTTTTTACAGCCGTCAGTCCCACATCTGTTCCATCAATCCCCACAATGAGCGGCCAGTCGTTCTTCGAAGTGCCTGCTGCCTTCAGCGCATCGATGGCTCCCAGCGCCATATCATCATTATTGGTCAGGATGAGTTCAATGCTGTTTCCGTACTGTTCCAGAAGTGCGGCCATTTTTGTCTGGGCCTGGGCCCGTTTCCAGTTTGCAATGGCGTAACCCAGCTTTTCTACCTTTACGCCATGTTCCACCAGAGTGTTCACGGAATATTCCGTACGCACAATGGCATCCTGATGACCGGCTTCTCCTTCCAGAACCACATACTGGCAGATACCGTCTCCGTTTTTGTCGTATTTCTCATCACTCAAAAAGGTTTCTGCTGCCAGTTCTCCCTGGATGATACCGGATCCGATTGCATCCGCACCCACATAATAAAGCTTTTTCCAACGTTCCAGATCTTCTGTTACCAGTTCCCGGTTAAAAAAGATGATGGGCACATCATTTTTTTCCGCCATATCTGTGATGGTGGTAGGCTCTGTCCGGTCCACCAGATTGACACAGATCACATCACAGCCTTTTTCGATCAGGGACTTTACCTGTTCGTTCTGCGTTGTCTGGCTTCCTGCCGCATCTACGATCTCCAGGTTGATGGCCGTCCCGGTTTCTTCCTCCAGAGCCGTGGCACTGGCTGTAAACCAGCTCATCATTTCTGAAATAAAGGTATCGTACTGGTCGTAAAGGGTGACACCGATCTTTACCGTCTGCACCGTATCTTTTTTCCCTCCGGAGCAGCCGGAAAGCAGACACAGTAAAACTGTCAGAAAAACTACAGCCGGTATTTTCTTTCTCATCCGTTTTCCCTCCTCAGCTGATATTTGGAAACAGGATATTTTCCGTATCCCGGTCATAAAGATTTTCTCCTGTCACAGACAGGAAATCCACCTCGGTATCTCTGCCGTCATCCTCCTGGTAATAATTGAGTTTTCCGGCCAGTTCCCTGATACACTGATACCCCATGAAAAACTCATTGGGAACCACCAGAGAAGAAACCACGCCTTTATCCAGATAATAAACGGCTTTTTCCGAACGCCCTTCCCCGTAAAGCTTCGGCTTGTCCGTAAAAAGGGTCAGGATAAAATCTCCTGCAAGCTCCGTCTCATCATTATCAAGAGACACTATAACATCCACCGGTTTTTCCTTCCAATATGTTTCCAGCATGGCCTGATCCTGGATTTCTGCCTCTGACAACGTCCAGACAATCTCCGGACCGTTCCGCCCGATCGTTTCCTCAAAGCCTTTCAGTCTGAGACGCTGGGATTTCATCTTCTGATTTCCGGAAAGAATGCCGATCCGAAGCCCGGAAAGCCGTTCTGCTTCTCCGGAAAGAAGATTTTCACCAAGCGTCCGGCCGATCTTATAGGAATCCGGCATAACAGTCGTAAAAAGTGATTTCGCTTCGCCTTCGTTTTCGATCAATACCGTCGGCACTGCTGAAACAAGACCGGAAAACAGGCCGTCCACATCATCTCCGGTAAGCTGTACGATCACTCCCTCTGCTCCGTTTTCCAGTTCTCTGGAAAGAATGGAACATTCCTCATGAAGATTCAGAAAGGAACTGGTGGAAACCACATTGACATGCATTTTTTCTTCTTCTGCTCCCTGTTCCAGTCCTTCTTTAAAGGCGGTCCAGCGGTCACTGCTGCTGTCATCAACGATCACCGCCACAGAATAATAGCTTTCCTTTTTTCCTGCGTTGACCATTCCATAGGAGGCATAAACAAGAACTGCCAGCATGACGGCAACCAGAAGCCCGATATACAGACGATTCTTATTCATAGCTTTTCCTCCTGTTTTTTCGCTTTGTATTTTCCTTCCTCCAGAAGCTGCTGGTTTTCCTCCGTATAAGGGATCGCCGGGATATGGATCGTGACTTTCATTCCCTCATCCGGATGGCTCTCAATGATCAGACCATACTCTTTTCCAAAACGAAGGCGGATACGACTGTCCACATTGATCAGGCCCACACCGGAGCCCCGTTTTCTTTCACGCGGTTTTTCCGTCAGAAGCCTGGCCGCTTCTTCCTCCGGCATGCCAAGACCGTTATCCTCTACCTCCAGATAGATATCTCCGTCTTTTTTATATCCTTTTACCAGGATCTCGCCTTCTCCGTCCATGTACTCCATGCCGTAATAGATGGCATTTTCCAGAAGCGGCTGAAGCACCAGTTTTACCGTACAGCACTGTTCCACCTCCGGTTCCACCTGAAAGATCACCTGGAACGCATTTTTATAACGGATCTTCTGGATTCCCATATAGTTCTTTGCATGGCGGATCTCATCTTCGATGCTGATGATCGTTTTTCCCCGGCTTAAGCTTACCCGGAAAAGACTGCCCAGCTGAGTGGTCATAAAGACTGCCTCTTTGTAGCGTTCCCCTGTGATCATCCAGACAATGGAATCCAGTGTATTGTAAAGAAAATGAGGGTTGATCTGAGACTGGAGGGCATCCAGCTCGCTTTTCCGCTTTTCTTCCTGCTCCGTGACAATGTCCTTCATCAGCTGATGGATCTGGGCAACGGTAGACTGCAGTGTTTTTCCAAGGTGTACCACCTCAAGAGAACCTCCTACATAAATATCCGGATTCAGATTTCCGCTCTCCCATTCTTTCACGGAATCATTCAGCTTTTTCAGCGGCTTTGCGATCCGTGCGGAAACCAGCTGGTTTAAGATCACCGTCGCCAGAAGAGCCAGCGCCACCAGAAGGATCACCAGATATCTTGTCTCTTCCATGCCCATGGAGAAGGTCTCCATCGGAACGATACTTACCAGTTTCCAGCCGGTATAGCTGATGGTCTTCACCGTCACCATCCGTTTTTCTCCCATAAAGCGTTCCCGGATCGTATCGTCTTCATAACCGGATGCCTCCCGGTTATCCTCTGAAAGAAGACCGGTTCGGATCAGATTCTGTTTGGGATGGTAAATGATCTCCCCGTTCCGATCCATGAGGTAGACATATTCTTTGGAAATATCCTGATTGGCTTTTTCCAGAAGCTGCTTGATGCTGCTGTAATTCATATCTACCAGAAGGACGCCCTGCATGGTATCTCCGTTATTTGTCAGTTCCACACTCCTGCTCAGAGAAACGACCCAGTGATAACGGTAGGAAGGATCGTCAAAGAGGTTCTGTACATGAGGGATGGAAAAATGAAAGTTTTCCAGCTGGCTTACCGCATCCTGAAACCACTCCTGCCCGGTCACGGAAACGCCCGCCTTGACATTGGCAATGGGTGCTGCTGCCACCAGCTTTCCATCACCGGCATAACAGGCAATGCTGACGAGATTGTCCTTATTGGCCTCATAAAGAAGATCCATCTCCTCATCCAGTCCATCGATAGCCAGATCCTTATCCTTAATGACACTGTAATACATGGCATCGGAGATCCGCCGCATGTTCCTTAAATAATCCTCCAGGCTGATGGCTGTCTGATTTAAAAGCTGCTCGGAATTTTCTGCATAAAGAGTCTCCGTTTTTCTCGCAAACTGCTGATAGAGCAGAACACCCAGAAAACACATGATACAGACAGATGTGATGGTAAAGGATACCGAAATGGTGACCTGGATACTTTTGGGATCGGTATGCTGCATGATCCGTTTCCCGATTTTTGCAAAGTACTGTTTTATCTTATCCACTGACTTTCATTTTCTCCACTCGATATTTGGACGGCGAAACCCCGTATTTTTTCTTGAATGCATAACTGAAGTAGTTGGGATCGCCATACCCTACTTTTCCTGCGATCATATACGTCTTGTCGTTCGTCGTAAGAAGCAGTTCCTCCGCCGCCTCCATGCGGTAATCCGTAAGATATCCGATGAAAGTTTTCCCCGTCTCCTTTTTAAAAACGGTGGAGAAATATGCAGAACTGACTCCCAGGGTCTTGCAGATCGTTTCAATGGAAATGCTCTGATCCGCATAATTTTCCCGGACATACTCGATGGCTCTCGTTACAAAGGATTTGCTGTTATTCAACCGTTCGCTGTTCAGCATCTCCTGAACCTTTTCGCCGACATCGATAAGCCAGCTGCAGAGTTCCTCTGAGGAATCCGGCTGAAAGACCATCTGATAGATGTCACTTTCTTTCGGAAAGAGTGTTTCCATCTTCAGCTGGTTTTTGTTGCCGAAACGGATGATCTCCGCGATCAGCTCCATAACAAAAAGCCGGTATTTCTGCAGAGAACTGCCGTTTTCTGTAAAACGTCTCATACAGCCCTGGATTTCTGCCTCCAGCGGTTCTTTGCCGCCCAGCCTGATCTGTTTCATGATTCTCCGTAAGGCTTCTTCCTCCCAGGTTTCTTCCGACTGCTCCTTCGGTTCGATCTCCGCGATGTTGATCGCACGGCTGCTTCCATAAAGTGCCCGGTAAGAAACGGCATTTCTGGCTCCCTGATAGGAAAGCCTCAATTCTTCCAGAGCGGAACAGAGCTGACCGACACCTGCTGTCACCCGCACGCCGCAGACTCTTTTCGCCTGCCGGCAGAAATCATCCATCAGATCCGTATAGGCAACCACCTGATCCGATGAGGAAAGCTGGGAGATCAGGATCACGTCCCCCAGATAGATCAGCGTCCGGGAACGGTATTTCGGCACCAGCTGTTCTTCTGCCAGTTTTTTCACTGAGACCGTCATAAGAAACGGATTGCTGTAGTCTTTCACATCCGCGGAGCTTAAATGAAGGATCGTCACCAGATAAAGTGGTCCTTCCAGCCGGATCTGATAGTTTTTCAGATAATTATCGATTTCTTCTGCAGGCACCCGGCCTTCAAACAACGAAGTAAAAAAGTTTTCCTGAAGAAGCGGCAGGCTTTCCATATAGTATTCCTGCAGCTTATCGATGTTTCTCTTTTCATCGATCTCTTTATCCAGAGATTTCCGGATCCTGCCGAAAAGCTCCTGAAGCTCCCCTGCATCGATCGGCTTTAAGATATATTCCTCCACCTCAATGCGGATGGCTTCTTTTGCATATTCAAATTCATCAAAACCGGAAAAAATGATGATCCGGATCGAAGGGTAGCGTTCCTTCAGCCTCCTGCTCAGTTCCAGCCCGTCCATATACGGCATTTTGATATCGGTCATCACCACATCCGGCTGACACTCTTCTGCCAGTTCCAAGGCTTCTGCCCCGTTATGCGCATATCCAGCAATACGGAAGCCCATGCTTGCCCAGTCCAGTTTTTTCATAATGATCTGAATGACTTCTTCCTCATCATCCACCAGCATCACGGAATAAAGATTCATCCTGCAGTCTCCCCTTTATTTTTTCTCATGATCATTCCCCGTATTTTTTATTCATCTTTTTCCAGAGGATCCCGAAGATCACAAAGGCTACACAGATCTCCACAAGAGCGATCTCAACACTCCAGTACATGATCACTGCCATTCCAAGAGAAGCAGCCGCCAGAAACACCATGAGCTTTCCAGCTGTTTTTGCAAAGCCTTCTTTGTCCTTCGGTTTCTTTTTATTCTTTCCATAAATCGAATCCACATCCTGTAAAAACAGAAGGCGGAAGCTGTAATAGATCAGAACAACTGTCATAAGAAGCGGGATCAGCGCCGTTGATAAATAACTTTCACCTGTCATATTGATTTCCTCCCATAGTTGCTTATAGTAAAAAGGCCGCCGCTTCAGGTCTTGCGACGGCCTTTTCATTATAATATATTTCTTATTTTCTTGCCACGTATTTTCTGATATCCAGAGAAATTGCAACGAAGATAATGATACCAAGAGCGATCCACTGTGCATTGGAGTTTACTCCCAGGAACTGCAGAGCCGCTTTCAGGATCTCGAATACTGCTACACCGATGATAGCAGAAGAAACTTTACCACGGCCTCCGGAAACGGATACACCGCCGATGGTACAAGCCGCGATGGCTTCCATCTCATAACCATAACCAAGCTGTACGGAAGCACCGCCTGCTTTTGCGCCCAGCATGAAACCTGCCAGACCATACATAGCAGCTGCTTTTGCGTAGATGATGATCAGAGTTTTCTTTACCGGTACACCGGCAACCTCTGCTGCCTGGGGGTTACCACCGATTGCATACATATATTTGCCGTGACGGGTCATGTTAAAGATAAACCAGGTGACCACTGCCACAAGGAGTGCGATCCAGATCAGGTAGCTGATTCCAAGGAATCTGCCGGAAGCAATACCGGTATAAGAGGATACATAACCTCCCAGCGGAGTTGCATTGGTGTAGATCATGTTGATACCGTAAACGATCTCCATCATTGCCATGGTGGAAATGAAGGGCGGTACATTCAGGTAAGCGATGAAGAAACCGGTTACCGCACCAAACAGTGCACATACCAGCATAACGATCAGAAGGGCCAGGAAAATATTCATGGGCTTCATGTTCGGGAAAAACTTCTGTGAATAATCCATTTTCTGAAGCAGGGTACCTGCGATACAACCGCCAAGACCGATCATACGTCCGGCTGACAGGTCACATCCTGCGGTGATGATACAGCCCGCAATACCAAGGGCAATGACCAGACGGGAACTCATATTCATGAGGATGTTGGTCAGGTTGTTGACACTTAAGAAGTTCTTTGAAGTAATACCGGTATAAACTACCAGCAGCACTACGATGATGATTACACCGTAGTTGATCATGATATCTTTAAAACTCAGTTTTTTCTTATCCATTATTGGCTCCTCCCATCATCAGAACTGTGTCGCATAGCTCATTACCTTGGCCTGCGTCATATCCTTTTTGTCTTTGATCTCTCCACGCATCTTACCGTCGCACATAACATAGACACGGTCGGACATTCCTAAAAGCTCCGCCATCTCAGAGGAAACCATGATGATGGATTTTCCCTGAGCAGCCAGGTCGTTCATGATCTCGTAGATCTCATGCTTGGCTCCTACGTCGATACCACGAGTCGGCTCATCCATGATCAGGATATCCGGATCGTTCGCCAGCCATCTGGCAATGATTACCTTCTGCTGGTTTCCACCTGACAGATTGGCAATGTGTTCTTTCATGTTCGGAGTCTTGATGCGGAGCTTTTTGATGCTCTCATCCACGATCTTTCCGATGCTCTTATGATCCAGAACAAAACCGCCCTTCAGGTATTTGTTGTAGGTGGAAACACCGACATTATCTTTGATGGAAAGACAGCCGAAGATACCATTTCCACGACGGTCCTCTGTGATCAGTCCAATACCGGCTTTCATGGCATCTGCCGGATGTTTGATCGTTACTTTCTTTCCTTTGACGTAAACTTCACCGCTCTTTAAAGCACGGATACCGAAGACACCTTCCAGTACCTCTGTTCTCTGTGCACCAACCAGACCGCCGAAACCAAGGATCTCACCTTTTCTCAGGTTAAAGGAAACATCCTGGAAGGATTTGTCAGAAATGGAGGTCATATGTTTGACTTCCATGACAACTTCTCCCGGTTTGTTCTTTCTCTCCGGGTAAACGTTCGTCAGGGTACGACCTACCATCTTGGCAATGATGTCATCGGTGGAAAGCTCGTCCGCAGACCAGGTACCTACATAAGTACCATCACGCATGATCGTAATGTCATCTGCGATCCGTTTGATCTCGTCCATCTTATGGGAAATGTATACCATGGCAACGCCCTTGTCACGAAGGTCGTTCATGATACGGAAAAGAGCTTCCACCTCATTATCGGAAAGAGATGAGGTCGGCTCATCAAAGATCACGACTTTTGCCTGGTGGGAAACTGCTTTTGCAATTTCTACGGACTGCATCTGTCCGATGGAAAGATCACCCAGCATTGCCTTGGGGTCAAAATCCATTTTTACTTCTTTCAGCCAGTAAGCGGTGTCCTCATACATTTTTTTATGGTCTACCACTTTGATCGGACCGAAGCTTTTCAGCGGGAAACGTCCTTCATAAAGGTTCTCAGCCACGCTTCTTGCAGGAATGGGCTGCAGTTCCTGATGCACCATGGCAATACCGTATTTCATAGCCTCATCCGGATTGCTGATGGTGACTTTCTGTCCATCGAGATAAATTTCTCCGGCATCCATCTTATAGATACCGAACAGGCATTTCATTAAAGTGGATTTTCCTGCACCGTTCTCGCCCATCAGCGCATGTACGGTTCCCGGGCGAAGTGCCAGCTGTACGTTATCCAGAGCTTTTACACCTGGGAAGGATTTACAAACTCCCTTCATCTCCAGCTTAAATTCTGCCATATTCTCCCTCCTTCTTTCTTAACAGGGAGCACTGCAAAATACAAAGCTTCTGCTTGGTGTATTTTGCAGCGTTCCCTGCACACTCCGTATTAATTTCGCATGGAAAGAGGTGTGGGCGCATTTTTCATCACCCGCACCTCTTTGACTTTTTACTGTCCTGTGTGTCTGATTATTTCAGTTTCTCCTGAATGTCAGCTACGTTGTCAGCGGTAACTTTTACGTAGTCACAGCCGATGTAGTGCTCATTCTCGGTTCCTGTCAGATAGTTAGCTGCTGCCTCTGCTGCTGCATGAGACTGAGAGAAATGATCGTTGAATACGGTACCGGTCATTTTTCCGGATGCTACATTGTCCAGAGCCTCGGTCAGAGCGTCAACACCTACCAGGTAGATATCCTCGCCAACGGTACGGCCAGCTGCCTCGATGGACTGCAGAGCGCCAAGTGCCATTGCATCGTTGTTACAGAATACAACTTCTACATCATCACCATACTGGCTTAAGGAGTTAGCAACCAGCTGCTGAGCGGTAGCCTGATCCCAGTTACCAACCTGATCATCCAGGCAGTTTACTTCAAGACCTGCATCCTCAAGTGCTTTGATGGAGAACTCGGTACGATATTTCGCATCTACGTTCTCCGGGTCGCCCTCGATCATAACGTAGTCGATTTTGCCGTTTCCGTTTTTGTCGATCGCATCCAGACCCAGATCGGAAATGATCTCACCCTGGAAGGTACCGGACTGTCTTGCATCACAACCTACGTAAGTTACGTTCCAGTTGTTCTCTGCCCATCTTGCTTCCTCATCCTCGCCCGGCTCACGGTTGATGTATACCAGCGGGATTCCAGCATCTACAACTTTATCGGTAATGGTCTCTGCGGAAGAGGTGTTTACCGGGTTGATGATCAGAACATCTACGCCGTCAGCGATGAAAGCATCGATCTGGTTGGACTGGGTAGCCTGGTCATTCTGACCATCCTGAATGGTGATATTGTCTTTGCTGAATCCAAGTTTTACCAGGTAATCCTCAAGCTCTGTACGGAACAGGGTCATGAAGTTATCGGAGAACTGATAGATACAAACGCCAACTTTTTTATCAGCCAGATCCGGATTTGCTACCGGCTCAGCGTCCTCTTCTGCTGCAGCTTCTGTAGCGGCTTCTGTGGTAACCTCGGTAGCTGCCTCAGTCTCTTCATCTGCCATTACCGGAACTACAACCATGGATGCTACCATTGCTGTTGCAAGCAGTGCACTGATTAATTTTCTTTTCATTTTGAAAACCCTCCTGTTTTTTATTTTGTTTTGTTTGGTTTGCTTTTCGTTTCTGGTGCTATTATAGCAGTTTTATACTTGAAAAAACCATACAAAATCCTTCTTTTTTTCTCGAA